>DASWHK010000260.1:0-12463 GCA_036398215.1 Acidobacteriota bacterium
GCCGATCGCCGGGTTGCGGGCCTCGGCCTCCCTCGCAAGTCCCTCGACGATGCGATGCCCGGCGAGCACCTGGCGAACCAGGTCGCGGGGATCGGTGCACTCCGGCGTGGCGAGCTCCGGGTGGCCGCCGTGATCGAGGTATAGGCGGGCGCCGTTGGTCAGGAACATGCCGCCGTGCCCGTCAGGCAGGTGCGGTAGCCGGCTCGTCGCCAGGCCCATCACCTCGCGGAGCAGGTGGTCGAGCGGCACGCTGGTTCCGTCGGGGAAGCGCCCGGCGAGCGCGTACTCGGTCTCGACCCCGAAGAGCGGCGACGGCATCAGAGCCTCCATGACCTGCAGCTTCCTTTCCTGTGTGGTTGACCGGTCACTGGCCGCCTTGCTGCCGGGTGGCTTCCAGGAACTTGCGGCTGTCGCCCGACAGGGCGCGCTCGATCGCCGCATCGGCGGCGCCGAGCAGCTCGGCGCCGCGGCTCTGCAGGCGATCCAGGTCGCCGGACGGGCAGGCATCGGCGCCGCCGTCGCCGGCGGGCCGATCATCGGAATCAGTGCGCTTGCGCAGCTTCATGTTCTTTCGCTCCTTTGCGGTGGGTTGAGCTCGAGTCGGCTGAGCCCGGGCGGGCTGAACCTGGGTGCGACGAGCCCGGGGATGCAGATATCTCGACGGGGCCGGGATCCAGCGGGTCCGGCATCTCGATGGTGCACAGGCCGCGGCGGCGGGGATCGCGGAACCGGATGCGGTCCCAATCGACGGCGGCGACCGCCTCGGGATCGAGCGCGCGCAGCAGCAGGGCGCGGCTGCGCGCCCGCGTATCGGCGGGCGGGTTGCCGATGAAGTGCTCGATCTCGGCCTCCTCGACCAGGCGCTCGGTCATGGCGGCGGCCTCGCAGCTCCAGTACAGGCCGTCCTGAAGGTCGAGGCTGGAATAGAGGTGGTCGATGTGCTTGATCTCCGGCGATCGCCAATCGAGCTGCGGCCGCCGCGCCAGCGTTCTCTCCAGCAGGGTGAGCTTGAGCGCCCAGTCGAGCCGCCGCGCCAGGGCATCGAAGTCGCGCCGCTCGAGGAGCTGCAGCGTCTCTTCCCAGAGGGCGACGATGTCGCGGGCGCGGGGGACGATGCCGTCGCAACCCCCGGCATCGACGAACAGCTTCACCTCCTCGAGGACGAGCAACTGGTGTTCGACGGCGGTGAGCCGGCGACCCGAGGCCAGGCGGGCGCGCCGGCGCAGCGTCGGGTCGTGGCTCCAGGAGACGACCGCCTCCAGCGGATCGTCGAGGATGGGCGCGAGGCTGCCGCCTCCCACCTCGAGCATGGCGAGCACGACCTGCAGCACGCCGACCTTCAGCACGGTGGCGACGTGGCACAGGGTGCTGTCGTAGAAGATCACGTGCAGGCGCGCCAGGTCGCCGGGGTCGAGTGAGCCGGCGTCGCTCCCCGCCCTGGCCACGTCTGTGCGGGCACGGGAGTTGCTGGCGGTCGCCGTTCGCGCCGCACCGCTGCGGCCGCTCGCGGGCCGCCCGCACAGCGCCTCGTCGCGGGCGTTCACCAGCGGGCGACGGTGGGTCGTCTGCACGCCGATCAGGGTCTCGAAGAAGTCGGCGCGCTGCGAGATCTGGAAGCTCGCCGCCGGCATGTCGTTCTCGCTGCCGACCTTCCCCTGCCCTCCCAGCAGGATGCTCGAGACCTGGTAGGAGGCCAGGTACAGAAGGCGGTGCAGACGCCGATGGACGAGGTCGTTCCAGGTCCGCCGTGCGACCAGGAAGTTGAGGTGGCTGCCGTACGAGTTGCCGCGGCCGTCGCTGTTGTTGACCAGCACCTGGAGTCGCTGGCCGGCCGGCAGGGTCTCGCCGGCGGCCGTCATCGCCTGCCGGGCGATCCGCAGCATGGCGTGCCAGCAAGCCACGTGGTCGTACGCCGAGCGGACCTCGGGCAGGCAGAGCTCCAGATGGTCGAGATCGATGTAGAAGCAGCCGCCGTTGCCGGGCAGGAAGCGGCGGCCCCAGTCCTGCGGGTCGAAGCCGATGCGCCGCCGCGCGGCCGGGAGGCGCGAAGCGGTGCCGGGGCCACGCCGCGCCGAGAGCTGCCGAGCGACGTCATCGCTGCCGCGCCGCGCCGACGGCTGCCGAGAGACGTCATCCGTGCCGCACCGCGTCGACGGTTGCCGAGAGACATCATCCGTGCCGCGCCCCGCCAGCCGCGGCTGCGAGACGCTCCCGCCGCCGCGCCGCGCCGGCTGCGCCCGCGACCACGCCCGGCTGCCGCTGCCTAGCGGCAGGCCGTCGATCTCCTGGAGCAGGGCCCAGGCCGCCACCGCGCCCGTGTCGCCGCCGCGAACGCCGAGGATGAAGTTCCCCAGCTCGACGTCGGCGCCGCACAGCTTGGGAACGCTCTTGGGACCGCTCGATGCGCTCACTGGTGTACCTCCCCTCGTGGTGGCGTCGTCGATCGATTCGGGCGAGAGGTCATGCAACCTCCAGGTAGCGATGGACGCGCACCTTGCGGTCGACGGGCTCGATGCGCACGACGTCGACGTCCTGGGGGAGGCCACGGAGGTGCCTGCGGCAGTTCGCCGGCGACAGGGCACGGGTCTCGTTGTCGAGCTCGTCGGCGGCGGCGGCCAGGAGGTCGTCCAGGCGGAGGCCCGGCGTGTCCTCCTCGATCTCGCGCAGGCAGGCGCGCTCGATGGCGGAGCGGCAGATGCCGGCGATGGTGGCGCCGCTGATCAGGTCGCGGGCGGTGACCGGCCGCGTGCGGCCGTCGCGGAAGGTGAGGGTGGCGAGCGCGGCGTCGCCGTCGCGCGCGTACAGGCGCGCCACGACGGCGGCGATGAGCTCCTCGCGGGATGATGCGGCGTCGGCGATGAGCTCCCCGCGGGACGATGCGGCGCCGCCGATGAGCTCGCCGCGGGACGATGCGGCGCCATCGCCGTTCGCCGCATAGGGCAGCTTGTCGGTCAGGTACCTGGCGAAGATCTGCGCGGCGGCGCGGCGGTCCGGGCGGGGCACCTCGAGGACCGTGTCGCCGAGGCGGCCCGGCCGCAGCAGCGCCGGGTCCATGGCCTCGCGCCGGTTGGTGGCGGCGACGACGAGGATGTTGCCCCGCCCCTCGAGGCCGTCGAGCTCGGTCATGAAGGCGGTGAGCACGCGATCGTCGACCCGCATCCAGGAGTCGCCGCGCGCCGCGCCCAGCGCGTCGACCTCGTCGAAGAACATCACCACCGGGACGCGCGGGTCCGCCTTGCCGGCCTCGCGGGCGACGCGGAACGCCTCCCGGTAGTTGGCTTCCGACTGCCCGTACCAGCAGCTGTGCAGGGCCGCGGGCTTGATGTTCATGAAGTGGGCTTTGCCGGTTCCCGACACTTCCGCCAGCCAGTTGGCGAGCGCCCGCGCCAGCATCGTCTTGCCGGTGCCCGGCGGGCCTTCCAGCAGCACGGAGCCGCGGCGCCGCAGCCCGTACTTGCGCACGACGTCGCCGTGATAGAGGTGGAGACGAATGGCGCGCTGCAGCTCCTCGATCTGCCGGTCGAGCCCGCCGATCGCGGCGAAGGTCTCCGCCGGCGTCTCCTCGAGGAAGAGGTGCTCGCCGGAGGGGCGCTCGACCTTCTCGAACGCCATCCAGCAGCCGCGGTCCCAGCGCAGCACGTCGCCGCCCTCGAGGCAGGCGTCGCGCAGGCGGGCGGCGGCATGGAGGACGAGCTGCTCGTCGCGAGCCCGGGCCACCACCCGCCCATCGTCGGTCCACTGCTCGAAGACGACCGTCTCGCCGACCCGCGCGCCCGCGTCGCCGGAGCGATGCACGATGACGTTCTGCTCGTGGCTCAAGAGAACCTCATCGCCGGGCCGCAGCCCGGCGGCGTCGACTCCCTCGCCGAAGTTGACGACCCGGCGACCCGAGCCGTGCGCCACCATCGCCCCGCTCCGCTGCCCGGCCGCGACGGCGCCCAGGTAGACCGCCGGATACCAGGGAGGCGCAGTGAGCCGGTCGAGAAGCTCGCGGAGCTCCGCCAGGCTGTCGCTCGCCGCATTCAACCCGCGGCGCAGCAGCTCGCCGTCATCGAGGAGGAAGCGGTCGACCTGCTCGCCGACGCCGACGGAGTGCGACCGCAGGCCGCGCAGGAGCTCGAGCTTCTCCTCGATCGTCGGAGCTCCGTCGCCGGTGGCTCGCACCCGTTCGACGATCCACGGGAAGTCGCGGAAGATCTCGGGGGTCTCGTTCATCGTCGTCTCTCCGCGCAGGCGCCGCTGTCGGACCCTGCGGTCAAAGGCGCGGGCCCAGCGGGCAAGGGCGCGGGCCCTGCGGGCAAGGGCGCGGGCGCTGCGGGCAAGGGCGCGGCCACTGCGGCCAAAGGCGCGGGCGCGGCGGGCAACGGCGCGAGGCGCTCGATTGCCGGCTGCTCCGCGTCTGCTTCGTTCGATTCGCGGGTGCTTCGTTCTCTGCTTCTGGAGCCAGTCGCCGATCCGGGCACCGTGGCGCCTCCCTGCCGCCGGTGAAAACCACGGGGCTCCAGACGCCCCTGGCGCCAACCGAACAGCGAGAAGGAGACCTCGTCGAAGGCGACGTCGCTGGCGAGCAGGGCGACGCTGTAGGCGCTCGGGAAGATGGCGCGATGCAGGGCGCGGTCGTCGGCGCTGAGAAAGCCGCGGGCCAGCGCGCAGTCCCGCTGCCGATCGAGCGGGCAGTTGCGGCACCAGTGGCGGACCGGGTGGGAGTGCCACCAGCCGAGCATGATCTCGTCCTTGCCGCGCAGCGCGAGGGTGGCGCGCGCCTCGGTCCAGGTCTGGGCGGTGAAGGTGAGCTTGGTCGCGTCGCCGCACGTATGGCGGGCCGGGAGCTGGGCGGTGACCTCGACCAGCAGCTCGGCCATCCCCGGATCGTGATGCAGGTGGCCGATCAACAGGCCACCGGTCTCGATGCCTTCTTCGGTGCGGGCCAGGTCGGCCGCTTCCTCGAGCACCCGCGCCGGCAGCAACACGGGCAGCTCCGCTGCGTCCTCCTGCTCTCCCCCGCCGGCGGCGATCGGCTCGGCGCCCCGCAACCGCTCGCTCAGCGAGGACTGCAGCAAGCGCGGGCGTGCCGGCTGCCGCTCAACCGCGAACCTCGCCCGGCTGCCGGCGAGATCGGCGTCATGGTCCGGCGAAATCGGGAAGGCGCAGGCGGCGTAGCGATAGGTCGTCCCGCGCTCGAGCTTGCCGTCCTCGATCAACCGCTTGGCGGCGACGTCGGCGGCATCGTGGAAGAAGCGGAGCGAGAGCTCGCAGGGCTCCGGATCGGCCTCGGCGCCGGTCATCCGCACCTGAAAGCCGCGGATGTACGGGGCCCCGGCCTCGTGCCAGAGCGGCTCGATCGCGAGGCTCGACGGCTCGCCGGCGCCGGCGCCGGCGAGCTCGAGACCGTGACGCCGCAGCGCTTGCAGGCGGGCCCATTCGAGCGCCGGCTCCCAGTCGGGGTCGATGAGGACCTGCCCCAGCGAAGCGTCATCGCCGTCGAACATCAGAATCGCGTATCGATAAGGCGTCGTCATCGCGTCGCCTTCAGGTGGCGAGAACGGGACGGTTGCGCGGTGGCTCGATCGCGACGTTCGGCGACGGCAGTGGGCGGCGGTCAGGGACGCCGACGCGACGGCCGCCGGCGTCGACGCGGGCTCCGCTTCCGTCGATACGGCAGCCGGCGGCGTCGATACGGCAGCCGCTGGCCTCGATACGGCAGCCGCCGGCGTCGATATTGGGCTGCAGGATCACCTTGTCGCCCTGATGCAACGCCTCGCCCACGACCTCCGAGGCGTGCAGGTGGCGGCCCTCGCGCTCGAGCAGCGCGTGGTAAGTGAGCGGGCGGCCGGAAACGTCGTTGCGCGGCAGCTTCATCTGCGCCAGCAGTCCCTCGATGAGCTCGCCGACGCTGGCGTCGGTGGGCATGTCATGGACCAGCGCCGTCTTCTGGCCGGATACGTCGCTGACTTCGAGGCCGATGCCGGTGGCGGTCGTCTCTGCCATCACTGCACTCTCCTTCTCTTGCTGGTTGTCGAATCGGGACGTCGTGCCATCACGGCCGTTCCCCGCTCTCGTTGCTCCTTGAAATCGATGTCGACGGCGTCATCGTCGTGGCCCGCTCCTGCATCCGCAGATAGCGGCGGGCCATCGACGGGTCCGCCAACGCCTGGCTCTCCGCGGCTGCCAGGCGGGCGACGAGCGACAGGGAAGCCAGCGCGTGCCCGACGAACGCCGGGCTCGGACGCGGCCCGCAAATCACCTCGATCCCCGCCGACGGCCCGTCGCCGTTGGCGTCCACCGAGGCGCGGACCATGCGCACGCTGCCGCCGGCGGCCAGCAGCAGGCGCGCCAGCGCCGCTCGGCTCGGCGGTTTCAGCGGTCCGCATCCCAGCAGCTCGGCGCGGGCCCGAAGGCCGCCGGCCCGCGCCGACAGGCGGGCGCTGAGCGGCGTCCGGGTCGACTCGAGCTGCACGATGCAGCCATCGTCGTCGTGGCGCAGCGGTTGCCAGCCCGCTTCGGCACACAGCTCGGCGAGCTCGGCGCCAACCATCGCCGTCGCGGGGAGCGCATCCTCGGTTGCCGTCGCGCTCCGGCTCTCGGCCCGGTTCCTCCCCATCGAGGTCGCGGCAGTGGATACAGGACGTGGGATATCTCCCACCCTTTCCGAAACCTCGGCCATGAAAGCCGCCGCCGTCTCGCGCTGATTCCCGGCGCCGGCCGGCGACAGCAAGATGACGCCGCGCTCGAACCCGGCGCAGGCGGCGGCGAGCTGCTCGAGGCAGTCGGCGTCGGTCTCGACGGGGGCCTCGGCGCGCAGCTGCGGCTGCCCGGTCATCGGATCGAGGGCGAGCTTGGCGAGGCCCGGCAACGCGGCATTGGCCGCCAGCATCTCCCAGTGGGAGGCGAACTCGGCCGCCGGGCCCGGGATGGTCGCGAGGCACAGCCAGCCGCCGCCGAGGCGGGCCTCGGCCGGCAGGCGCCGGCCGTTGGCGATCGTGAACCGCCATGTCCCCATCGCGGTTTGCGCGACCGCGCCGGCGAGCTCCCGGAGGCGGGCGCTGATTGCCTTCTCCATCCTCGAGCGGCTCATCGATCGACCCTGTGCCCGCCGCCGGGCGATGTGACGTCGAGCCGGCCGCTGGGCGACGCGACGTCGGGCCAGCCGTCAACCGACGCGACGTCGAGACCGCCGCCGGCCGGGTTGATCTGCAGCGCCAGCGCGCGGCGCTTGAGCGGTCGCCGGTCGACCGGCAGGCGATCGCGGTGACGGCGGGCCCAGGCGCAGGCGTCGGCGTTGAGGGCATCGTCCTCGCGCATCGTCACCTTCTGGTAGGTGATGATCTCGAAGACCTGGTAGAGGAGATCGACGAGCGGCATGCCCGGCGCCAGCCGGCCGACGCAGATGAACGGCCCGCGATCGGAGATGTTCGGGTGGAAGACGTTCCGGGGACCCAGCCAGGTGACGACCTCGATCGGGTCGATCCGCCGCAGGTAGTCGGGGGGAAACGCGATGCCGACCTCGAAGCGATCGCTTTCCCGCACGGCGCCGTCCGCGGCGCGCACCAGGCCCTTGCAGCGGAAGCTCGCCAGGTAGAGCGATGCCGGCTGGGCGCCGATCGGGACCAGCTCGAGCAGGTCGCTGGCGGCCGCCAGCGCGGCGCCTTCGGCCTCCTGGTGGACCAGAAAGGCCCGCAGCACCGGATCGAGGTTCACGGGTTCCATGTCAGTTCTCCTGGTCCAATTCCCGCCGCCCACTGCGGATCTCGAAGTGACGAGCGCTTCGGGCGCCGGCCAGCGTGAAGACCTCGCCGTCGCGGAAGCCGAGCCCGTGCAGCGAGCGGCGGCGCAATCGTTCCGGAAGCGAAGCCGGCGCCAGCGTCAGCGCGCGATCGAAGGCGGCCGGGCGAAGCGCCGCCCCGCAACGCCCGCAGCGGCGGCGACCGGCGGCAAGGGAAACCTCCAAGCGCAGCAGCGTGCGATTCTCGCCGCACGCCGGGCAAACCAGCCGGCGCACGAAGCGCGAGGCCGCGACGCTGAGCCGCAACCCGCCGCCGTCGTCGAGACCGGCGCCGAGCGCCAGCACGTCGTCGAGCGATATCCGGCGCGGCCGGTTGGCGAGGGGCTCGATGGTCCACGGCCGGTGATCGCCGAAACGGCAATCGCCACGACGCGGCAAGCGGACGACGCGATGGCGGTGGTGGGCGGCGTCGATCAGCAAGCGCGAGCCCGCCAGGGTGGCAGGTCCGCTTGCCGGCCGGCCGGCCACGCCGGCGCTGGTCACGCCGGCGCCGCCGGCGAGCAACTGCGCCGCTTCGATTGCCTGCAATGCCGCCGCCAGCGCCCCGAGGCTTGCCGGCGCTGCGGTCGGCGGCGGCTCGCCTGCCGGCGCTGCGGCCGGCGGCGGCTCGCCTGCCGGCGCTCCGGCCGGCGGCGGCTCGCTTGCCGGAGCTGCGGCTGGCGGAGGCTCGGTCGGCGGCGGCTCGTCGACGGCGCCGGAGCAAGGGTACGCCTGCTCGAGCTCCCGGTAATCGCGCTCGTCCCAGGCGCATTCGAGGCATGCCGCCTCGTCGCCCGGAGCGTAGACGTCGAGACGCGCCAGCAAGCCGGCGCCGTCGACGCCGGCATCGACCCAGGTCACGCCGAGCCGGCGCGCCACCTCGTTGACCCACTGCCGGGCGCGCCGCGAATCGAGACCGGCGAGAACGAGATCGCCGCGCAGGGCCCCCCACGGTAGCCGCTCGATATCGGCGTGGAGCCCCTGCACGTCGAGGTGTGGGGCGATGCGCCGCAGCCGGCGCGCTTGCACCGTCGCCTTTCGCCGGCCCACGTCGGCCGGCAGGATGGCCTGGCTGGCGATGTCTTTGGCCTCGTAGACGCCCCGATCGATGAGCAGCACGCTGCCGACCTCCGGCAGGCGACCGAGATGGGGCACCAGGTGGGAGCCGATGTTGCCGCCGGCGCCGACCACCACCACGCGCTTCATCGTGGCGGTCACAGGTCCTCCGGGCTCCAGCTGAAGCTGGCGTTCTCGAGCTCCGTGGGCTGCGCGCAGAGGGCACAGGTCTCGGCGTAGCTCCAGCACGGCAGCTCTGCGGACTGGTGGTGCCAGATGCCGCAGCCCGGGCAGCGCACGGCGTCGCCGCCGTCGGCAAGGTCCTGCCGGCAGCGCGGGCAGAACTTCGGCTGGCCGCCGCCGCTGAAGGCCTCGACGCGCGGCAGGCTCTCGGCGCCGAAGAAGACCGAAGTGCCGTTGACGCGGATCTCGTCGCCGTCCTGCAGCAGGCGCATCCCGCCGAGCGGTCGCAGCCCGTTGATACGGACGTCGGCGCCGAAGCGGGCGATCAGGCACCAGCCGCCTCGCTCGCCGGACAGCGGGCTCACGAGGACGAGCGTCGAGCCGCCGGCGGCCTCGGCCCGGCGCCCGGGGGCGGGGCGCGGCGGAGACACGCTGAGGTCCACGGCCCGCTCGGCGAGCGGCATCACCGACCACCCACCCGAATCGTCCTGCACCCACACATGCGCCATCAACTCTCTCTCCCATGGCCCGCGGGCGACTCGCTCCAGCCAGCCTCCGAGGCGTTTGGCCGGCGGCGCTTCGGCCCGGTGACCGGCAAGTCGCCGGGTCGCACCGGGTGGCGGCCGACCTCAACGTCCAGGAATAGCGAGATCCGTGCCAGGGCCGATTGGGGCGGGCTGCGTCGGCGAGAAACGCCGTCTGGACGCCCGCCACGCACGCTTCGGGCGCCTCATGCCGGTCGAGCCGCTTGGCGCGTGCGGCGTGTGACGGCGAGTAAGGCCGTCGAGTTGTGTCGTTACTCAACGGGCGGACGCTGGGCCTCGACGGCTCGCCGAAAGGTTGACCAGGTTGACCCGGGATGACATGCTTTGAGTTGACGCGGTTGACTTCGAGCCTTGGCCTTGGATGAGCCAATCGAAACCCGCCGCAAGACGGAGAGTTCTTTCCTTGGACGAAATGAGCCCATCGAGGCCCGCTTCAAAGCGTGGGGAGTCCTACATCGAACGCCTCGTGGAAGCCTTCGAGCACGAGGTGCGCGAGCGAGACCCCAACGGCCAGGCGCTCGCGCGCCTAGAAGACATCGATGGGACCGCCGCCGTCGCCGCCCGGCTCGTCGTCGACACCGGGGAGCAGTGGCGGAAGCACCTGGGCGGCTTCTACGACACCGAGACGGTGCGGCGCCTTCTCGGATCCATCGACAAGCCGGTCTCCAAGCAGGCCGTCTCGAAGCGCCGCGGGCTGCTGGCCCTGCGGACGGGCTCCCATCGCGTCGTGTACCCGAGCTTCCAGTTCGTGGACGGCCGGCTGGTCGAGGGCCTCGATGAGGTTCTCGACGCGCTCGATGAGCGACTCGTGTCCCGCTGGACCGTGGCGTCGTGGCTGGTATCGGAGAACCCGGAGCTGGGCGGCGGGCGCCCGATCGCCGTTCTCGCGGAAGGGCACACGGCTCCCGTCGTCGTCGCCGCTCGCTCCTGGGCGCGCTCGCTCTCCGCGTAGCCGGTGCCCCTCTCCCTTCCTCCCGAAGACGCCGAAGACCTTCGCTCGTTCCCTCAACCCGAGCCGCTGGTCGGCCCGGGCCGGCCGGACCTCTTCCGCATCTTTCGGCACCGCGATCCGGAAACTGGCCAGACACGCGGTCCTTTCCACTTCGCGTCCTGTCCCGGCGCGAACGATGCCCCGGGCGGGCGCTACGACCTGCCGGCCCCCGCTGGAGCCTGCTACCTGGCGCTCTCCCCGATCGGCGCCTGGCTCGAGGTCTTTCGCACCACACGCATCGTGGCAAGCGACGACGTTCGCCGGCGCCGCCTGCTCGCGACCCGACCGCCGCGCCGGATCCGAACCGCCGATCTCCTGGCCAAGAAGGCAAGGGCGTACGGCGTCACCGGCGAGATCCACACGCACGACGATCACTCGCTGCCGCGCGCCTGGGCGATGCGCCTCCACGAGGCGGGATTCCGGGCGCTGCTCGGGAAGGTGCGACACGACCCGGGCCTTCACGAGCGATCGCTCACGCTCCTCGACGTAGCCGGCGAGCACGAGCCGTACGGCTGGCGGTGGCACGCGGACGCGCGACCCCTGCACGATGCCGGCGAGCTCCTATCGCGCGTGCAGGAATACGGATACCGGGTCCTCACGCCTCCCCACGACGTGGTGACCGATGAGATGGGGCGCTGATTCCTATCGCGGCAACCGCACCCGCGTGGCGTCGAACGCCCACATGCCCCAACCGTAGGTCGAGATCACGATCAGGTTCTCGCGGGGGCTGTACTGCAGGTCCGAGACCTGGGCGGACGGCAGGTTGCCGCCGAGCACCGTCCAGTTGGCGCCGCCATCGGTGGTGACGAACACGCCGAAGTCGGTGCCGGCGTACAGGACGTCGGCGTGGCGCGGGTCCTCGCGCACCACGTTGACCGGGCCGGCGGGGATGTTGCCCGCGACGCTGGTGAACGTCCGGCCGTAGTCGGTCGACTTCCAGACGTAGACGCCGAAGTCGTCGTCCTCGCGGCCGCGCTGGGTGATGTACACCGTGCCGGCGTCGTGCTCGGACGGGACGATGCGCGATACCCAGCGGCGCACGGGAAGGCGGTCGGTGACCTCGACCCATTCCGTGCCGTCGATCGACGAGTGGATCCGGCCGTCGTCGGCGCCGACGTAGAAGACGTTCTGGCGCACCGGTGACTCGGCCAGCGCGACGATCGTCTGGTAGGGAATCGCCGTCGGGTTGACGCCGATCTCCATGGGGTCGTTGTTGGTCAGGTCCGGGCTGATGCGCTGGAAGTCGTCGCCGCGGTTCTCAGATTTGTAGACGTACTGGAAGCCGGCGAAGATGACGCTGTTGTCGTGCGGCGAGATGATGATCGGCGCCATCCACTGGGCGCGCAGCTCCTCTTCCGGATCCTCGGGCTCGGGCGCGATGTTGGTTCTCACGCCGCGCCCGCGGCCGCCACCGCGCCCACCCCGCCCACCCTCCTCGGCCGGCGGCGTGGCGCCCAGATCGGTGCGGAAGAAGTTCCCGTAGAAGCCGTGCGAGTAGACGATGTTCGGGTTCTCGGGGTCGATCGTGTGATGCGATCCCTCGCCGCCCGGCGCGTTCTCCCACTCGACGGCCGGGATGTTGTCGCGTCCCTGGCTCAGGTCGATCTGGCCGCGGCGGCTGCCGTGGTCCTGGATCGAGCCGTACGCCCACAGCGGATCGCTGGTATCCAACGTGACGTTGTAGAACTGCGCCCCGCCGGCGCTCACCGCGAAGATCCAGTTGTCGCCGAAATTCGTCGAGTGGTAGAAGCCGCCGTCGTTGGCGTTGTACAGGACGTTCGAGTTCGCCGGGTCGATCCACAGGCCGTGATGATCGCCGTGCATGCCGGTAACCCGGCTGAACGTGCGGCCGCCGTCGATCGAGCGGTTCAGCCCCAGGCCCATCGAGTAGATGATGTCCGGGTTCGTCGGGTCGACGCGGATCTG
>DASWHK010000261.1:0-7076 GCA_036398215.1 Acidobacteriota bacterium
GCTCCGCGACGAGCCGCCTCCCCACGTCTACGTCCCCTTGGCGGCATCGCCGGATGGCTGGCTGCGGCTCCTGGCGCGCACGGCGGGGGAATCGCGCCCCGTGGCCGAGCTGCTGCGCGAGGCCGTCCGCGAGGTCGACCCCTTCGTCCCCGTCGAGCGCGTCGTGCCGCTCCGCACGCTGATCACCGAGTCGTTGGAGCAGGAGCGCTTCTACGCGTCGCTGCTCGGCGGCTTCGCGATCACCGCGATCCTGATGGCCGGCGCCGGCATCTTCGGGGTCATGCGCTACGCGGTCGCTCGCCGTACCCGCGAGCTCGGCATTCGCGTCGCCCTCGGCGCCCAGCGCCGCGACCTCCTCGCCATGGTCGTCGGCCGCGGCCTGGGGCTGGCGGCGATCGGCATCGTCGCCGGCGCCCTCGGCGCCGCGGCCACCACCCGATTGCTGTCCGGGTTCCTCTACGGCCTGTCGCCGCTCGACCCGCTCACCTTCCTGATCGCCGCGATCGCCCTCGTCTGCCTGTCGATGCTCGCCAGCGCCCTGCCGGCCTGGCGCGCCACCCGCGTCGACCCCGTGCTGTCGCTGCGGGCCGAGTGATTCGGGGCGGAACGTCAGTCGCTGCGGAGGGCGACGTTCGGATCGACCCGCGAGGCGCGCTCGGCCGAGATGAAGCTCGCGGCGAGGGCGGCGGTGGCCATCAGGATCGCCACGACGGTGTAGGTCAGCGGATCGGTGGCCTGCACCCCGTACATCCGGTGCTCGAGCAGGCGCGAGGCGCCGAAGGCGAGGGCGAGGCCCAGCGCCGAGCCTGTCACGACCAGGCGGACCCCTTCGGCGAGAACCAGGGCGCGGATGCGGGCGCCGCTGGCGCCGAGCGCGATGCGGATGCCCATCTCCGGCCGCCGCGCGGCAACGAGGTAGGCGATCACGCTGTAGAGCCCGATCGTCGCCAGCAGGAACGCCACGCCGCCGAACAGGGTGAAGATCCCCGTCGCCATGCGCCATGGTCCGAGCTTGGGGCGCAGCAGCTCGGCCACCGACTGCACCTCGACGAGCTGCAACGCCGGCTCGCCTTCCATCAGGTCGCGGCGGATCGGCGCGGCAATCTCCGACGGCGGCACGGCCGTGCGTACGAGCAACACGGCGCGAGAGGATGTGCTTACTCGCTCCTGGGCGAGCGGATAGTAGGTGGCGGGTAGCGGCTCCTCGAGGGGATCGCCGAAGCGCGCGTCGGCCACGACGCCGACGATCCGGGTGCAGCCGTCGCGCTGGGGGATACATCGATCGAGGGCGGAGTTTTCGCCCCCGAGCATGCCGGCCAGCGTCTCGTTGATGACCATCACCGGCTCCGACTCGGCTCGATCGCCGCGATCGAGCACGCGCCCGGCCCGCAGCGGCAGGCCGAGGGTCCGGAAGTACTCGGGGCCGACGCGCAGGTAGACGGCAGCCACAATCGCCTCCGGCGGCAGCCCCCAGGATTCGTTCGCGAGGCGCTGCATGCCCGGGCGCCCGTAGGGCGCATCGCGCGCCAGCGCCGCCGACACGACACCGGGAATGGCCCGAAGCACCTCGATCCCAGCCTCCTGCGCGGCGCGGACCCGCTCCGGCGGCGTGCCGCGCTGGAAACCCGTCGAGACCACCAGCAGGCGGTCGAAGTCGAAGCCTTCGTCGATCGCCGTCACGTTGCGCAGGCTGCGAACGAACAAGCCCGCGTTTACCAGCAGCATGATCGACAGCGCCACCTGCGCCACGGTGAGCGCCGCCCGCAGGCGGGAGCGGTCATACGTCGCCCGCGGCGTCGCCGCCTTCAGCTCGGTCTCGACGTTCGCTCGGGAGAGCCGGGCCGCCGGCAGCAGGCCGATCAGCACGCTGGTCGCCATGGCCACGGTCAAGGAAAACCCGAGGACGCGCGTATCGATCAGCGGATCGAGCGGCGGCAGGTCGAACAGTCGTAGCAGCCTCGCGCTCGACAGGCTCAGCAGCAAGCCGGCACCGCCTCCCAGAGCAGCCAGCACGAGGCTCTCGGTGAGCAGGAGCTGGACGATCCGGCCGCGTGACGCGCCGATCGCCGCGCGGATGGCGAGCTCTCGCCGGCGGCCGGCGCCGCGCGCCAGCAGGAGGTTCGACACGTTGGCGCAGGCGATCAACAGCACCACCGCGGTCACGCCGAGGATCCAGACGGGCACCGGGCTGGTGGGCCCGACGCTGATGCGATCGACCCCGGCGAAGCGGTCGGTCACCGGGATGAGATCGACCTGCCCCGGCTCGGAGTCGAGCGGCCCCGGATACTCGCGAACCAGCTCCGCCAGGACCTCGGTGGCCCGCGTCGCCACCGCCTCCGGCAGTACGCCCGGCTCGGGCCGCGCCACCATCCACAGCCAGTAGCTGTTGCGCGCCTCGAGCTGTTCTCGGGAGGTGACGCCGGTGGTCGTGTTGATCGGCAGGAAGAGGTCCACCGCGTCCAGGTCAACGCCCTTGAAGTGCGCCGGCGCCACGCCGACGATCGTGAGCGTCACCGCCGACGCCAGGATGGTCCGACCGATGACGTCCGGATCGGCGCCGAGCTCGCGCCGCCAGAAATCATGGCCGACCACCACGACGGGCCCCGCGGCGATTGCGTCCCCCAGCGACCAGAACCGCCCCAGCTCGAGCTCGGAGATCTCGTCCCCTGGCGACCAGAATCGCCCCAGCCCGGGATCGGCCTGCAAGGTGGTGAAGTAGTTGTCCGAAACTGCCAGGGCCCTGAGCTCGCGGGCTTCGGTGCCCTGCCCGTAGATCACCGTGCTCATGCTGTAGGCGGCGACCTCGGCCAATGGGCGGGTGCGATCGCGGAGCGCCGCGAACTCCGGATACGTGGCCCAGGCCGCGCGCCACGACTGCTGGACGTCGGGATCCGGCGGCAGAGGAGAAAGGCGGAGCCGGTACAGACTGTCGGGATCGCCGACGCCGGCGGGCGGCCGGTAGAGCAGCGCATCGACCACGCCGAAGGCCGCCGCGTTGGCGCCGATCCCCAGCGCCAGCGTCAGGACCGCCGCGAGCGTGAACCCCTTGCTGCGGGCGAGCCCGCGGGCGGCGTAGCGGAGGTCGTTCCACAGGCGCTCCGGCTGCCGCATCCCGCGCACGTCGCGATGCTCCTCGCGGCAGCGCTCGATGCTCCCGAAGGCGAGCCTGGCCCGGCGGCGCGCCTCCTCCGGGGCGAGCCCCTGGCGCAGGTACTTCTCCGTCTCCATCTCGAGATGCCAGCGCAGCTCCTCGTCGAGCTCCCGCTCGACCGCCCCGCGCCGCAGCCAGGCACGCAGGCGCGCCCGCGCCCCCTTGAGCCGGCTCACCGTTCCACCCCCGGCCGCAAGCGCGACAACGCGGGAAGGGTCGCCGGCCGCACGGCCCGGGTCGCTGCTGCTGCACCCGGGCGGCTCATGCCCGCCCCTCAGAGGGATCGGGGACCAGCTCGACGGCGGGATCGAGCACGAGCTCGACGGCGCCGACGTAGCGCCTCCACTGCGCGGTCTCCACGCCCACGGCCCGCCGCCCGGCCCGCGTGAGCCGGTAGTACTTGGCGCGCCGGTTGTTCTCCGTCACCTGCCACTCGCTCTCGATCCAGCCCTTTTGCGCGAGCCGCTGCAGCGCCGGGTACAGCGAGCCCTGGTTGACCTCGAGCATCCCCCGCGAGCGCTGCTGCAACCGTTGGCTGATTCCCCAGCCATGCATCGGCCCGGCGGCCAGGACCGTGAGGACGAGAAGGTCGAGCGTCCCGCGCAGGACATCGGTGCCGCTGGAGTTCGTCATTCGCCCCTCCTGTCGAATCCCTACAGAAACTAACGGAGCTTCCTGTCGGAAGTCAAGAGGAGGTGGGGGGCCGTTCGGGCTACGATGCCGGCACGGTCATGGTGACGCCGGCCACGCTGTCGATCCTGTTCCCGGTCAGTCGAGCGCCAGGTGCACGCGGAGCGCTCGTTCGACGGCGCCGACCCCCCTACGCCGAGGCAACTATGCTGCTTCAGGCGCAGGTGGATCGCCTCGATGCATGCGAAAATAGGAAGCCACTGATCAGGCGAGACTCAAACGTGCCCAAGTTCGTGGTCCCAAACAGCGCAAGCCTGCGTAATGCGCGCTCGTTTCTGGCGGGCTGCGATCCGTTTGCGGACACCGAGAGACCAGCGGTACTGGAGCTGCACCCCAAATGGATTTACATGGAGCCGTACGCGCTCGCGATGATTGCCGCGTGGGGAGGCTGGTGTCGCAGGCACGACCTTCCTGTGACGGTCGAGAACATCGGCAGGCACGCCAACTATGCCGCTCGAATGCGTCTGTTTGAGCACCTCGACGTGGACTACGATCCCGGGCTACGTGAGCGCGAAGAAACCGGCCGCTTTCTACCGATTACGAGGGTGCAAAAGCGTTCGGAGATCGGCAGCGTGATCGGGGATGTCTCGGCACTTCTTCATCTCGATGATGACCCGGAAAGCCTGGCAGCCGTTCAGTATTGCGTCAGCGAGCTACTGCGGAATGTCCTCGAGCATTCGGGTTCGCCTGAGGGTGCTTTCATCTGCGCGCATCGCTACACGAAGCGTCAGCCACACCGTGTCACAGTAGCGGTTGCAGACTGCGGCGATGGAATCGCCGCGCACCTGGGGCGCGCGCATGCTGCCGCACTGGCCGATGATCGCGCCGCCTTGGGATTGGCAATGCGCCCGGGCATCACCGGAGCGCTCCCCGGCATGTACGGGACGCCAGACAACGCGGGGGCTGGCCTATTCATCACGAGATCCATGGCCAAGGGGACCGGTGGCTACTTCTTCCTCCATTCCGGAAAGGCCGCATATCGGCTGCGGAGAACCCCATCGCACGACGAACAGCTCCTCCTGTTCGTGGATGCGTACGACGAGGACAGGCACGATTCCTGGGTGTTCGACCACGCCTGGTTCGGAACTGTAGTGTCGGTGGAGATCAGGACTGAGCACATTGCAGACTATGAGGGATTTTTTCAATGGATCTTCCGCCAGATCCCAGGACGTCGCGTACAAGAACGCAGGATACGGTTCACATGAGCGAAGAGATCAAGTTATGGCCGGGCGCCAACGGATTTCTCGAGGACAAGGATCTCGCCAGGTCAATCAGGCAGGAGAAGATTCTTCCTGCATTGGATCGCGGGGAATCCGTCGTATTGGATTTCGCAAAGGTCAACTACGCGACGCAATCCTTCGTCCACGCGCTGATCGGTGAGGCCCTCCACAAGCACCGTGATGCGGCACTTGGGCTATTGGAGTTCAAGAACTGCTCGCCGCAGCTGCGAAGCTTGGTGGAACTCGTCGTGGACTACTCGCTTGGTGGGTTCGCGACAGAGCAGGCCGTCTGACACACGAGGCGCGCGCCGCCAACGGCGCTGGGAGACCATGCTAGAGCGCAGGTCGCCTGTCGAGCCGTGAAACCCACGGTCAAGCGGGAACTTTACGACGTCGCGGTCATCGGCGGCGGGCCCGCCGGGGCCGCGGCGGCGCGGTTGCTGGCGCTGTGGGGGCGCGACGTTGTGCTGGCGACGCAACGCCGAGACCCCGGGCGCGACCTGGCGGTGTCGTTGCCGCCGAGCATCCGCAAGCTGTTCGCCACGCTCGGAGTGCTCGAGGCGATCGATGCGGCCGGCTTCGTGCGGTCGACTGGCAACACCGTCTGGTGGGCGGCGCGGGAGCCGCGCGCGCAGCGGTTCGTCGGCGGCGAGACCGGCTACCAGGTGCGCCACGGCGATCTCGATCGGGTCCTTCTCGCCGCCGCCGAGGCGGCCGGCGCCACCGTGCTCCGCGATGCCTCGGTGGAGGAAGTGGAGCTCGGTTCAACGGGAAGCCCGAGTGCACGCCAAGAAGGTGGCCGCGAGCTTCGGCACCGACAGTCGCCGGGAAGCCCGGCGCGGCTCCGCTTCGCCGCTGAAGATGGTGAACAATGGCTGGCCGCTCGCATCGTGCTCGATGCCTCCGGGCGACGGGGCGTGATCGCCCGCGCCCAGGGGCTGCGTCTCGAGCCCGGCCCGCCGACCGTCGCGCTGGTCGGGACCTGGCGGCGCCGCGGCGGCTGGCAGGTCCCCGACGACACCCACACGCTGGTGGAGTCGTTCGCGGACGGCTGGGCCTGGTCGGTGCCGATCACCCCGGAGGTCCGCTACTTCACCTGCATGCTCGATCCGGTCGTCTCGGAGCGGGCCTCCGGCGAGCTCGCCGATCGGTACACGGCAGCGCTGCGGCGCGCCAAGGCGCTGCACGGCCTGCTCGATGGCGCCGAGCTCGTCGGCGAGCCGTGGGGTTGCGACGCGTCCTGGTACCGGTCGACGCGGGTGACCGGCGATCGCTTCCTGCTGGTCGGCGACGCCGCGTCGTTCATCGATCCGCTGTCCTCCTTCGGCGTCAAGAAGGCGCTGGGCTCCGCCTGGCTGGCCGCCATCGTCGCCAACACGATCCTCAGCGAGCCGCAGCCGGGGGAGGTGGCGCCAACCTTGGGCGAGCCGCAGCCGGCGGAGGCGGTGCAGGCCCTGGACGCGCGTCGGCCCGAGGATCGGGCCCACGAAGAACCGGGCTTGGCGAAAGCACGGGCGAGGAGCGAGCCGCGGCTGGCGGAGGCGGCGCGGGGGCTGTTCGAGGAGCACGAGCAGCGGGTCTACGAGGCGTTCGAGGCGCAGGCGGCCGGGTTCTTCGACGAGGTCGCCGCCGACCAGACGCATCCGTTCTGGAGCGGCCGGGCGGAGGCCGAGCGCGACCTTCCCGGAGATCCGGACGTCGCCGCCTTCCGGCGCGACCCCGAGGTGCTCGCCGCCTTCGAGGCGCTCCGCCGGAGCCCGTCGATTCGCCTCGCGCCGGGCCCGGACCTGCAGGTGGTCAAGGCGCCCGCCATCGGCGATCGGACGATCGTGATGGACGATCACCTGACGACCCCGTCGCTGCCCCGCGGGCTGCGCTACCTGCGCGGCGTCGACCTCCGCCGCCTCGTCGAGCTGGCCCCCGCCCATGACCAGGTCCCCGACCTCTTCGATGCCTACAACCGCTCGGTCTCGCCGGTCCCGCCGGTCCCGCTCCCCGATTTCCTCGGCGCCCTC
>DASWHK010000262.1:0-6218 GCA_036398215.1 Acidobacteriota bacterium
CGCCTCGCGGTCGAGCAGGATTGGGCGGCCGTAGCCGAGCCCTTCGAGCCGGTCCAGTTGGGTGGCGGCGTCGCCGACGACCACGTAGATCATCTTGTCGGGATCGGCGTACTCGCCGGCGAGCTCCTGGATGATCGGCACCGTCATGTCGCGGACGATCTGCTCGCGCTCGCGCACGTAGTCGGTGGGGAAGCCGTAGGCGCTGATGTCCTGCAGCATGCTGAGCATGGCGCCGAGCGTCTCGTAGTCGACGAAGTTGCTGCGGATCAGGGCGTCCTTGGTGACGGTCAGGTCCTGCTCGCTGAAGCCGCCGGCGTACTGCTCGAGGATGTCCTGGATCAGCTCCGCGGACTCGTAGGTCACGTTGGCGCGCACCGAGGTGGCGACGGCGAACGGCCCGGGGACGTCGGTGCCGCTGAAGAACGAGCTGGCGCCGTAGGTGTAGCCGTTCTGGATGCGGAGGATCTGGAACAGCCGGGCGGTGATGCCGCCGCCGAGCTGGTGGTTCATGACCACGGCGGGGTAGTAGTCGGGGTCGGTCTCCGGCATCGCCAGGTAACCGGCGCGGATCACCGACTGCGGCGCCGCCGGGACGTCGACGAAGTAGACGGCCGGGGCGTCGGCGGGCCCGCTCATCGGGTAGTCGGGGAAGGCGACCTCCTCGGGGGTCCATACCGTCGGATCGCCGAGGCTGGCGGCGGCGGCGCCGAGATCGAGCTCGGTGACGTCGCCGGCCACATGCATCACCGCGACCGTGGGCGAGAAGGCTGTCTCGTAGTAGGCGCGCAGGTCGTCGAGCGTGATCGCCTGCACCGACTCCTCGCTGCCCAGCGTGCTGTTGGCGAGGATGTGGTCGCCGCCGTAGACCAGCTTGTTGAAGACCCGGCCGGCGATCGAGCCGGGCGACGAGGAGGCCTGGCGGATGCTCGACAACGTGCTGTCCTTGGCACGCGCGAAGGCGGCCTCGTCCCAGCGCGGCTCCAGGAGGATCTCCTCGACCAGGTCCATCGTCGCCCCGAAGTTGCGGGCCAGCGTGTTGCCCGAAAGGGTGATGTACTGGTTCGACGTGAACATGTTGATGTTGGCGCCCAGCCGGTCGATCGCCGCCTCGAGCTCCTCGGGCGTCTTGTTCGCGGTGCCCTCCATCAGCATGTCGGTGATCAGGTTGGCGACGCCGATCTTGTTCGGGTTGTCGAGCCACATGCCGCCCTTCAACCGGATGCTGAAGTTGACCAGCGGCAGCTCGGAGTGGGTGATGCCGTAGACGCGCAGGCCGTTGGCGAGCGTCTCCTGCCAGACCTCGCGGTCGGCTGAGACCGGCGCCGGGCCGAGCGCCGGCGGCGTCGAGCGGTCGATGCTCGACGGGGTGCGCTCGAAGGGCACCGACGACAGGTCGCCGGCGGGGGCCTCGGCGCCCTGCACGATCGGCTCGATGTAGACGTCGGCCACCGTCGCGCCCTCGAGCGTCAGCTCGGCCTGTCCCTTGGGCACAAAGCTGGTGGCGACGTAGGGCTTGTCCTCGATGTACTGCCGGTAGACGCGGTTAACGTCGTCGACGCTCACCGCCAGGCGGCGCTCGAGGTCCTCGGTGATGAAGCCGGGATCGCCGGCGAAGGTGTTGTACTGGCTGAGCTGGAAGGCCTTGCCGAGCACGCTCGAGATGCCGTTGTAGAAGCCGGTCTCGATGCCCGCCTTGATCCGCTCGAGGTCCTCTTCGCTGACGCCCTCGCTCTCGAAGCGGGCGAACGACTCGTCGAAGGCGGCCTGCAGGGCGTCGAGGTCGACGTTCGGGAAGGCTCGCGCCGAGATCTGGAACTTGCCGGCGACCTCGAGGTCCTCGTTGAAGGCGCTGACGTTGGGCGCCAGCTTCTTCTCCTCGACGACGACCTTGTAAAAGGGCGACTCCTTGTTGCCGGCGAGCAGCTCCGCGAGGGCGGCGAGCGGGTAGGCGTCGGGATGGAACTGCTCGACCGTCGGCCACGCCATCGTCAGCGCCGGGAGCTGGGCGAAGTTGTCTTCGTGAAAGAGACTCTTCACCTCGCTCAAGGAAGCCCGCTGCACCGGCAGGTCGGCAGGCTCGGCGCCGCCCTCGATCTCGCCGAAGTACCTCTCGACCAGGGCGCGCGCCACCCCGGCGTCGAAGTCGCCGGCGATCACCAGGGTGACGTTCTGCGGCCCGTACCAGTCGGCGTAGAACTCGCGCACGTCGTCGAGCGTCGCCGCCTGCAGGTCCTGGAGCGAGCCGATCACCTGCCAGTTGTAGGGATGCCCCTCCGGGTAGAGCGCCTTGTCGATGACGTAGCTGGTGTGCCCGTAGGGGTTGTTGTCCACGCCCTGGCGCTTCTCGTTCTTGACGATCTGCTTCTCGTTCTCCAGCCGCGGATCGGTGACCGTGTTGATGAAGAAGCCGAGCCGGTCGGATTCCATCCACAGGACCCGCTCGAGCGCGTCCTTCGGCACCACCTCGAAGTAGACGGTGCTGTCGTTGCTGGTGCCGCCGTTGAAGGTGCCGCCGAGCGCCGGGATGCCGTTGATGAAGCCGCCCTCGCCGAGGTTCTCGGAGCTCTGGAACAGCAGGTGCTCGAAAAGGTGCGCGAAGCCGGTGCGGCCGGGGTTCTCGCGCGCCGAGCCGACGTGATACAGCAGTGCCACGGCGACGATCGGGTCGGAGCGATCCTGATGCAGCACGACGTCGAGGCCGTTATCGAGCTCATACTTGTCGAAGTCGACCGACAGGCCGGCTGCCGTGCCGGTGTCCTGGGTGGAAACGCTCGTGCAGCCGGCGGCGACCAGCAGGACGGCGAGCAGAACGAAAGGGGTGAACAGGCGGCGGGTGGGGCGCATCGGTGGCCTCGCGGGTGGTCAGCGGTCCGCGGCGGAAGCGTGGGCAGGCTTTCAACGCGGTCGATGTGTAGGAAGTCAGGCTACGCCCGCGGATCGGGCGCGGCAAGTGCGGCGTCTCGACCGCTGGTGCCGCGGCGAGAGCCGCGATTTGCCGCCGGTGCCGCGAGCATCATCCTCTCGATCATCCTGACGATCGTCCTCAACCTGCTGCGCCGTTGATCCCCGCCGGCGTCGCCTCCGGACGGTGACCCGGCGACACCTGGTTCCGGGACGGCAGGGAATGGGCGCTGGCGACTCAGAAGCGGAGCCCCGTGCTGAAGTGGAAGTGGAGCTCCTCGCTGGCGAGGCCGTAGGCGGCGTCGATCTGGATGCCGATGAAGGCGGCAAAGAAGTAGACACCCGCGCCGACGCCGTTGCGGAAGCGGGCCTTGCGCAGCGACGTGCCGTGGTCGTACACGGCGCCGCTGTCGAAGAAGAAGTTCAATCCCACCAGGCCGACGGGGGCCGGCGGCGTGATCGGGAT
The DNA here is from genome assembly GCA_036398215.1 of Acidobacteriota bacterium. Taxonomy (GTDB): domain Bacteria; phylum Acidobacteriota; class UBA890; order UBA890; family UBA890; genus DASWHK01. The sequence goes on from DASWHK010000262.1 coordinate 3,368, forward strand.
GCGCAGCTCGGTCGCCAGCAGGACGATGTTGTCGCCGATGAAGGCGCCGGTCTCGTAGCCGCGCAGGGTGCGGGCGCCTCCCAGGTAGGGTCGCTCCCAGTCGGGCAGCCGGCCGCCGGCGCCGCGCCAGTAGGCCTGGGCGGCGATGATGCTGCGGCCGACGAAGCTCTTGTAGGCGCGCAGGTCGGCGGTGAACCGGTGGATGTCCCGGCCGCCGCCAAGCAGCGCCAGCCGGTCCCAGGCGCCGCGCGCGTAGAAGGCGTCGCGCGGCAACTGCTGGTCCTGGCGGGTGTCGACGATCGCCCGGGCGCCGAGCTCGAGCTGCTCCTCGCCGGCGCCGCCGAGCTCGACGTCGGCGAAGCTCGCGGCGCCCCCGACCTCGAACGCGTCCCAGCGCTTGCTCGCGTCGAGCCAGCCGCCGACGCGCCGATCGGGCAGCTCGAAGTGGGGGTTCTCGTGCTGGCTGATGCCGAAGCCGCCGGCGACATGGCTGATGGCGGCGCGATCGAGATCGAAGGCGATCTCGGCGGCCGCCCGCCGCTCACCGCCCCAGGTGAGCGGAAACGACAGGCGCTCTTCGAGGCCGAGCAGGTCGACCATGGCGAAGCGCGCCCCGAAGCTGACGCCCTGCTCGTCGGTCCAGGTGAGCACCGGCAGGAACATGAACTTCTCGCGCACCGCGACGTGCTCCCTCACGTGGATCAGCAGCACGACCTCGTCGGTGACGGTCATCGAGCGGTAGCGCTCGAGGATCTCCACCGAGCCGACGCCCTCGACGGCGAGCAGCCGTCGCTCGATGGCGGCCAGGGTCTCGGGCGTCAACGGCTCGCCCGGCTGCACGGCGGCCGTTGCCAGCAAGAGCTCGTCTGTTAGCGAGTAGTTGCCGCGGAAGCGGACCTCGACGATGACCTTGGCGGGGAGCTGCTGCTGCGCACGAGCGGCGCCGGCGCGGGCTGGTTCGATCGCCTCCGCGAGGGCGCAATCGAGGAACCCGGCCGGCACGGTTCCGATGAGTGTCAGCGGAGAGGACCCGATGGCTTTCGGCGCAACCCCGATGGGCACGCGCGGCGGCGTCGTCTGGATCGCCCCGGCCGCGAATGCAAGCGCCAACGCCGCGACAGCGGCCGCGCCGATCACGAGCTCACCGCTTCTCGCGTTTCGGCCGGCCGAAGATCACGCCGGCGCCCACCGCCGGCTCCTTGTAGTCGCCGAACTCGCGCGAGTACTCGACCTTGAGCGCGAAGCTCGCCGTGCTGGCCCTGGCGGCGGCGTGGATCTCGCGCGGCAGCCAGACGCGCTCGATGGGCTGGTCCATCGTCATCGACGCGTGCAGCTCGTCGAGTCGCACCAGCCAGCGGTAGGGGAGGAACTCGAAGCCGACGTTCTCGAAGATCCAATGGACGATCTGGTGCTCCTCGGGGAGGATGAGCATGCTCACCCGTGAGGTCTTGGCGAACATGTGGCCGATCTTCTCCTCGTCGAGCTCGTCGAACTCGTCGTCCTCGTCGGGATCGCCGGGATCACGCCGCCGCCGGCGCTCGTCGTCCTTATCAGCGGCGGGCGCGTCGTCCTCATCGGAAAAGACCGCCCGCGTCGGGTAGTACTCGATGCGCACCACCTCGCGGCCCTCGAACACCTCGCGGCCGGCGAACAGGTAGTTGCCCGGCTCGAACTCGAAGTCGAAGAAGCTATCGCGCTGGATGCGGGCGTTGCTCTCGTCGCGCTCGACGTCGGCGATCCACGCCAGCTCGGCGTCCTCGCGCTTTGCCCGGTCGACCTGGACGCCGTTGACGCTCCAGGGGCTGCGCACAAGGTAGCCGTCGCGCACGTACCAGGTGTACTCCTGCTCGAAGCTCTGCAGGGCGGCGATCTCGGCGCCGGCGAAGCGCAGCCTCTCGACCTCGTTGAAGACGTAGTCGTAGGTGGCTTGCCAGTTGATCTCGCGCTTGGCGAGCGCCTGCTCCATCAAGGCGTCGACGTCGTCCTGCGCGACGGCAAAGGACTTCGCGGGGGCGAGGGAAAGGGTAGCGCCGGACGAGGCGAGCGCCAGCGCCGCGAGCGCCAGGCGCGAGGGCGCAGTCGTGCGCCGTTGCGCTCGCCCAGGCGCGGCTCGATGAGAAGATCGAGAAGCTCGGACCCGCCAGAAGAACCACCGCATCAAGGATAGTAAATGGCGTTTTCGCGGCCGGAGCAAGGCTCACGCATTCGCCCTCGCCGGCGTGCTGCTCGGCATGGCGGCTCTCGACGCCGGGTCAGCGGCGAAGAACTCCGCTCAGGCTAGGCGACGGCCAGGGGTTTGATCTGCTTCGCGCCGCGGGTCCACTTGCGGGCGACGACGGAGGGCGGTAGAAGCCTCGGTCAGGCACGAATCCGACATCGATGCGATCCTCGCCCGCCGCCAGGACAACGGCGCCGAATACTACCGGTTGATCAAGCCGTGACGACCCCAACGGCAGGAAGGACAAAGGTAGGTGACGATGCTCCTCCGCACCGCTGGATTCTATGCGCTTGCCGCGTTCTTCGAGATCGCGGGTTGCTTCGCGTTCTGGGCCTGGCTTCGCCTTGGCCGAAGCCCCTGGTGGACCCTTCTGGGCAGCGGAAGCCTGGTACTGTTCGCCGTCTGCCTCACTCGCGTCGACTCCGCCTACGCCGGCCGGGCATTCGCGGCGTATGGTGGCGTGTACATCGTTGGCTCGCTCCTCTGGCTTTGGATCGTCGAGGACATGAAACCCGATCGTTGGGACACGGCCGGGGCAATCACCTGCCTGCTCGGTGCTGCCCTGATCCTCTGGGGCCCGCGGCCGTGATCGCCAGGCGCGGTTCGTCAATCCAATGTCTCGCCAACAGCTTG
>DASWHK010000263.1:0-54657 GCA_036398215.1 Acidobacteriota bacterium
CCCGCCGCGGCAATCACCGCGTGGCGACGACGCCCCTTGCGCGGCCCGCGGCGCGGCGCCTTGCATCTGGCCTTTTCTCGCCGCAACCAGACCCATCACACTTCCACCTCGGCCTGCTAGCATTGCGGCCATGACCGAGACCAAGATCGCTGCGGCCACCGGCCTCAAGGGTGTCGTCGCCGGGCGCTCCAGCATATGTATCATCGACGGCGAGCAGGGCATCCTCGCCTACCGTGGCTACGACATCCACGAGCTGGCGGACCACTCGACCTTCGAAGAGACGACCTACCTGCTGTGGAACGGCGAGCTGCCGAGCCGCGCCGACCTGGCCGATTTCACCACCTTGCTCTCCGGACAGCGTGCGGTCCCCGGGGGCGTCCTCGACCTGGTCCGGGCGGCGCCCCCCGACGCCTCGCCCATGGCGATCCTGCGCACGGCGGTCTCGGCGCTCGGCGAGCTCGATCCGCAGGCCGACGATATCTCGCCCGCCGCGAACCGGGCCAAGGCGGCCCGGCTCACGGCGCAGATCGCCACCATCACCGCGGCGATCGGCCGGACGCGGTGCGGGGAAGAGCCCGTCGCCCCCGACCCGGCGCTCGGCCACGCCGCCAATTTCCTCTACATGGTGCGCGGCGCTCGGGCCAGCTCCCGGGCAGCGCGAGCCTTCGACGTTGCCCTGGTGTTGCACGCGGACCATGGCTTCAACGCCTCGACGTTCTCCGCGCGGGTGACCGCCGCGACGCTGTCGGACATGCACTCGGCCGTCACTTCGGCGATCGGCACGCTCAAGGGCCCCCTGCACGGCGGCGCCAACCAGAACGTCAAGGACATGCTCGACGAGATCGGCTCCCCCGACCGCGTCGCCGACTACGTCGACGCCAAGCTGGCGGCCGGCGAGCGCATCGCCGGCTTCGGCCACCGCGTCTACCGGGTCGAGGACCCCCGCGGCCGCCACCTCAAGGCGATGGCGGAGAGTCTCGCCGGCGAAGGCGATCCCACCATGCTCGAGACGCAATCGCGCCTCATCGAGGTCATGCGCGAGCGCAAGGGGCTGGCGATCAACGTCGATTTCTACGCCGCCAGCCTCTATACCTACCTCGGGCTGCCCTCGGAGCTGTTCCCGTTGCTGTTCGCAACCAGCCGGATCGCCGGCTGGACGGCGCACGTCATGGAGCAGTACGCGGACAACCAGCTGATCCGCCCCCGCGCCGAGTACGTGGGGCCCGATCGCCGCCGCTACCGCACCGTTTCGGAGCGTGGAAATGATGCGATTCGTATCGCGAGACGATTTTTCGCCGAGCCCGAAAAAAGTTGTTGACAGTTTTTCGGGAGCCCCTAGGATGGCTGTGTCCGGGTGATGTTCCCGGCCAAACGCGAGAGCCTGATAATCGTTGAAGGTGAGCGAGGATCTCGGGACGCTGGTCGAGCCGAAAGGTTCTTCGAAGCCCTGAGGAGACCGGCACGCTGGAGAGAGTCGGGCGGACCGTTGGGAGGCCGTCGCGAAGATCGCCCGGGCGTTTTTTTGTGCGGGGCGCGCCTTCGGAGGCCCCAACGGCGCCGGGAGCAATCGCCGGCTTGCCGGCCGGCGGGTAGCGCGCCCGCCTCTTTTTTTCGTCCTTCGCAAAACCCGCCTGGCAAAACCCTCCCCCGGTCGTTTACATTGTCCCCAATAGCGTCACCAGCGTAGCGAGGCCGGTTCGCGGCCTCGGGGCGTGTCTCCCCACGAACTCGAAAGCTGTCGAACTGTATTGCAAGGAGGTCCTTCCGTGAGCAAGAAGGGGCGTCGCTTCTTCGCTTCGGCGAGCCTGGTGGCCCTCGGGCTCCTCGCCGGTGCCATGATCACCCAACTCGGCTCCGCGGTCGCCGGCCCTGGCCAGCAGGTCAGCCCGGCGGTCGGCAATGCCGCCCCGGCGCTCGACGAGTGGATTCCCCAGCGGGTGTTCGTCCGCGTCGCCGAGACCACGCAACCGGCATTGGTCTACATCCAGACCGAGCAGACCGTCTCCCGCGCCGCGATGCTGGGGGACGTCCCGGAGTTCTTCCGCCGCTTCTTCGACGAGGACGAGGCGGCTCCGGAGCTTCCCGACGACCAGGTCCAGGCGTCCCAGGGCTCGGGCTTCTTGATCAGCTCGAGCGGCTACGTCGTCACCAATGCGCACGTCGTTTCGCAGACCGACTTCAACGCCGCCGCGGTGATCGGCGCCGATTCGATCACCGTCCGCCTCAACAATGACGACGAGTACGACGCCGAGATCGTCGGCGTCGACATCGGCACGGACCTTGCGGTCATCAAGATCGACGCCGGCTACGAGCTGCCGTTCCTGCCGCTGGGCAACTCCGACGAGGCCAAGGTGGGCGAGTGGGTGATGGCCCTCGGCGCCCCCTTCGGCCTCACCAACACGGTTTCCGCCGGCATCATCTCGGCCAAGGGCCGGGCGCCGTTTAGCGGTAGCACCGGCTCCACCTATCAGGACTTCATCCAGACCGACGCACAAATCAACCCCGGCAACTCCGGCGGGCCGATGGTCAACCTGCGGGGCGAGGTCATCGGTATCAACACGGCAATCGTCAGCAACTCCTTCCAGGCGCAGTTCGCCGGGGTCGGCTTCGCGATCCCGATCAACCTGGTCAGCGGCGTCGTCGACCAGCTGATCGAGCACGGTCACACGATCCGCGGCTGGCTCGGGGTCAGCATGGGGCCGCTCGGTCCCGGCCTCGCCGAAGGATACGGTCTCGATCCGCGCGAGCTGCGTGGCGCGGTGATCATCCGCAACGTCAACGAGGGCGAGCCGGCCGACCTGGCCGGCGTCCAGGAGGACGACATCGTCGTCGGCACCGATGGCGTCAGGCTCCAGAACGATCAGGATTTCTTGCAGCGGATCGCGGTGACCCCGCCCAACGAGACGATCTCCCTGGAGATCATTCGGGTGGAGCCCGACGACTCACCGACCGGCTTCACGGTCCACGACCTGACGATCGAGGTGACGCTCGGCGAGCGTCCGCCCGAGGTCGAGGTCCTGGCGAGCAACAACAGCACGCTGATCCCGGTGCCCGAGCGCGACCGCGGCAACCGGCGGCGAGCCTCGGAGCTCGAGCGCAGGCTGGGGTTGACGCTCGCCGAGCTGACCGAGCGTAACGCCAGCGAGCTCGGATACGATCTCGCCAATGGAGGGGTCTTGGTGACGTGGGTCAGCGAGAACGGCCCCGCGGCGCGGGCCGGCTTGCCCGCGGGCTCGATCATCCGCGATGTCAACGGCCGGCCGGTGGCCGGCGTCGAGGGGTTCGAGGCGCTGATGTCGGAGTTCGACGCCGGCGAGGTGGCGATCCTCGGCGTTCGCTTCCCGACCGGAATCAACGCCCGGGTGCCGCTGCGGATTCCCGAGGCTGGCTAGGCCTGCTTTCAGCACCGTCGAAGGGCTAGGGGCAGACCTGTTTTCCGTACCGTTTGAAGGGCCAGGGCTAGGAGAGCTACCCTGCCCTCGTCCGATGCGGGCGCGGGCTGCAGCTAGTTCGGGTCGAGGATCCCGTCCAGTACGCTCTTGCGGAACCGCCACTGCCGTCCGACGCGGGTGGCGGGAAGACGCCCCTGCTTGGCCATCCGGTACACGGTCGACTTGTTGATGCGCAGGATCTCGGCCACTTCCGAGACCGTCAGCAGCCTGCCGTCGGCACGGCCGCCCGATGTCTGTGCCGCGCCGCTTGCCGGCGCCGCCTGCGCGTGTGCTTCTACCGCGAACGACATGGTGGTTACCCTGCTCCGGGTGGCTCGCCCCTGATCGAGCCGCTGCGCCGATTCGGCGGCGGCTGAGGAACTCATCGTACACAAACACGCATCAGCGCCGAAGCCTAATTGTTGCGATGCTACAAAATTAATTACTGATCAATACTTTCTTTTAATAACTGAATTTATCTAATATTAACTATAAGTGGCGTTTGAACGCCAGAACATGCCGGTCCGGGAGCAGGGCTGGGCGATCCGGTGCGTCAGGCGGTGCGCGCGGAGGTGCCGTTGCCGATCACTTCGTCGATGAAGATCCGCACGATGGCGGGGTTCCACAGGGTGCCGGCGTCGCGCTCGATCACCGAGCGGGCCTCCTCGATCGTCAGGGCCGAGCGGAAGGCGCGCGCCGAGGTGAGCGCGTCGTAGGCGTCGCAGAGGGCGACGACCTGCGCCCCCGTCGGGATCTCGTCGCCCCGCAGGCCGGTCGGATAGCCGCTGCCGTCCCAGCGCTCCTGGTGGTGGAAGACCAGCGGCACAACCGGCCGCAACGGCGGGATCTGCTCGAGGAGCTGGGCCGCGATCTCGGGGTGCCGTTCCACGACCCGCCGCTCCGCGGCGCTCAAGAGGCCCTCCTTGCCGAGGATCTCGTCGGGGACCCCGATCTTGCCGACGTCGTGGACGAGCCCGGCGATCTCGATCGCCGTTCGCTCGTCGTGGGGGAACTGCATCGCCTCAGCAAGCCGCAGCGCCAGCCGCGAGACCGCCCGCGAGTGGGCGTGGGTATACGGATCCTTGGCCTCGACGGCCTCCATCAGGACCTCGAGCGTTTGGCGTACCAGCGGGCTGTCGAGGCTGGTGCCCTCGGCATCCTCGAGCGGCGCCAGGATGTCTCGCACCGACAGGTCGCGGTCGGGCAGATAGCGGCGCGCCTGAACGGAAACGACGGCCTCGAGCACCTCGCGCTCGTACTCGGCGGTGGCGGTGGCCTCGGTGCGACCGGCGAGCTGGATCCGGTGGCCCCCGTCGTTCTTCGCCAGGTACATGGCCTGGTCGGCGGCATCGAGGAGTTGGTCGAGCTCGGCGGCGTCGGTCGGAAACTCCGAGATGCCGACCGAGATGCGCGGCGCGCGGGCGAGCCCGCCGGGGTTGCGGGAAAGAACTTCGAGGTAGGTCTCGAGGCGCGCGCCGATCTCGTCCTTGGTTCCCGGCACCATGGCGACGAACTCGTCGCCGCCGTAACGACACACCGCCACGGCGTCGACCAGATTGTTGGCGAACTCGTGTCCGGCCGTGATGATCAGCCGGTTGCCCGCCATGTGCCCCCAACGGTCGTTGACCTCCTTGAGGTTGTCGAGATCGCCGACCGCGAGGGTGAACGGACCTCCGCCGGGCCCGGCGCGGCGGATCTCCGCTTCGGCTGCCGCGGTGAAGGCCTGGAAGTTCAGCAGCCCGGTCAACCCGTCGCGGCGGCTCTGGCTGCGCAGCTGGTCGAGCATGTCCTGGCCGTGCAGGAATGCGGCGGTCATCATCGCCGCGGTGCCGCAAAAGTTGCGATCGTCCTCGCTGTAGCGCCGAGCGCTGCGCACGTCGCGCAGGTAGACCGCCCCCATCAGGCGGTTGCCGCGCTGCACGGGGACGATCAGGAAGCTCCGGAACGGGTTTGCCGGCGGGAGGCGCTCCTGGACCTTTTTCCATAGCTCGGGCGGGTTGCCCGGGTAGAGCTCGGTGATCTCCCCCCGCTGCAGGCTCACCTGCAGCTCCGGATACTCCTCGAGCTTGATGACGCGAACCTCGACGTTGGGATCGTCGCCGCTGGCGGCCACGTAGGCCTGGCCGCCATCGTGTTCGAAGATCACCAGCGACGCGCGATCGACGCCGATCACCTTCTGCACCCGCTGGATGATCTCGAACAGCACCTGGCCAGGATCCGAGCGCACGCCGCTGAGACCCAGGCCGCCGATCTCGCTCAGCGCCTGCAGGCGGTACTGCTCCTTGGCGAGGTGCTTGGCGCGCTGGGCGATCTGTCGCGCCTCGAGCTCCAGCTTGGTGGCGCGCTGCTGCTCGTTGCGCACCTCCTCGACGACGCTGCCGAAGTAGAGCGCGATTCCCAGCAGCAGGGGAAAGCGCACCAGCAACCCGGGGTCGCGCAACATCGCCGATCCGACATCCAGGTACATGGCGACGCCGTACACGAAGCCGACGGCGACCGCCAGCGTCACTGCCCGCGCCAGTTTCGTGACCGCCGTCGCCAGCAGGAGGGCGGCGACGCACACGGCGTACAGCTCGGCGCGATCGGTGTCCAGCAGGGTGACCACCAGCGTCACCACGAAGACGTCGGCGACCATGAAGCCCCAGCGCAGCGGGCGCCAGTCGGCCCCCCGCGCCAAGAGGATGTGCAAGGCGAGGTTCGAGAGCAGGAGGGCCAGGACCAGGACCTGATACGGCCAGACAGGCGCCAGGTCCTTCCCCGCACCACCGTACAGCAGGGTGCAGGCGATCCCGATCACCAGGATCCAACGGATCAGGGCGATGGGACGGCGGACGTGCTCGCTCAGCGCGAGGTCCTTCTCGTTTACCGCCATCTAGGGCCGCTCTCGCTCCGCGTGCGCGAGCATTCGCACGCTGGCTGATCGTGTGCGCCACCCCACAGGAGGCCACACGCCAGGCTGTCTCTCAGTGCAAGCGAACGTACACGAATTGACATGGACGCTCAATGTTTATTCCTGATTAGGCACGCCGAGTATTATAGATCAATCCTGTGCACCAATGTCCATAAGTAGTTACGATCGTCGGGAAGGATCGAAGCGGCGAGCCGGTGTCGAAGACTCCCCAAACACCGGGAAGACGAGGGTTTCCGCCACGTTCTCAACGGATCATGGCAGTGCGAGGCCGAAATCAGCCGGCCGTCGCGGTGTGCGAAAAGGTCGGGGGCTCGACTCCGGTCGAGCCTCCACGGGCTGCTACCGCCCGCCGCGACCCCTACCGCGACCGCCGCCGCCGCCACCACCACCACCGCCCATACCCGGCGGTCGACCCCCGCCGGGGCCGCCGCCCATCCCCGGAATGGCGCCCGCCCTACCCTGCGCCCACTGGCGGAGGCGGTCCTGGCTGCGCAGCAGCGAGGTGCTGGGAAGCAAAAGCAGCGTCTCGCCGGCGGTGAGCCCCTCGAGGACCTCGGTGTACTCCCAGTCACGAACGCCGGCGACGATTTCCTTGGTCGTCAACTGGCCGCCGGCGTCGAACAAGAAGACCACCGCCGGCTCGCGACGACCCTGGATGCCGAACGGGTCCATGTCCACGGACTCGTCGCGCCGGGCGTTCCTGCCGAACATCTCATCGCCATCCACGAGCCCCTCGTCGGCGAGGTCGCCGCGACCTTCGCCGCCGGAGGCACGGCTACCGCCGCGCGAGCCAGCCGGTTGCGATCGTTGCATCCCCGAGGCGCCGTCCTGACCGCCTGCCTGCCGGCCGGGGCCGCCGCCGCCCCGTCCCTGGCGTCCGCCGCTGTCGAAGCCTCTGCCGCCGGCGCCCTCGCCATCGCGCGCTTCCCCCGTATCGGCCACCAGGCCCAGCATCCGCCCGACCTCCATCGCGTCGGTGGGCGTCCGCACCGCCTCGTTGGGGATCGCCAGGACGCCAGGCTTGCGATGGATGATGATCGCCACGTCCGCGTTCATCCCGGGCAGCAGCTTGCCGTCGGAGTTGTCGATGCGGGACAACACCGGAAAGGTGGTCACCGACTGCTGCACGACCGCCTGCGGCTCGATCTTGATGACCTGGCCGCCGAACTCCTCGTCGGCGAAGGCCTCGACCGTGCTCTCCACCTCCATCCCGGGCTTCACCTGTCCGATGTCGATCTCGTCGACGAGCGTGCGGATCTCGAGCTGCGAGAGGTCGGCCATCATCACCAGCGTCGTGCCTCCCGAGACGTTGTTGGTGCTGGAGGCGATGATCTGCCCCTCCTCGACGGTCTTGTTGATGATCACGCCGCTCGAGGGGGCTCTCACGGTGGCGTCGGCGAGGCGCTCCTTGGCCAGGTCTAGCGACGCCTCGCTGCGCAGCAGTTGCGCCTCGGCGTTGGCGAAATTCTGCTGGCTCGACTCCAGGTCGTTGTCCGAGATCAGATCCTGAGCGTGCAACTCCCGGGCGCGGCGGTACTGGTTGTCGGCGATCTCCAGGCGCACCTTGGCGCTCTCGTAGTCCGCCTCGGTCTGCTTGAGCTCCTGGTCGATGATCGCCGTGTCGATCTGGGCGATCAGATCGCCGACGTTCACGTAGTCGCCCATCTCGACGGGCATCTCGAGAATCTCGCCGGAAGCCTTCGATTTGATCTCGACGACTTTGATCGGCTGCAGGACGCCGGTTGCCTGGACGCTGACCGTGATGTCCCGGACCTCGGCGACGGCCGTCGGGAGCTCCCCGAGGGGATCCTCGACCTCCTGCGGAACGTAGTACTGATACGCGTACCAGCCGGCGACACCGAGGCCGGCGATGATCGCCAGGCGGAGCGTCAGCTTGAGGATCTTGATGAGCGGTTTCCGCACCGGCAGCACTCCCGGAGTGTAGAGATCGGACTTGGGGCCTCGAGCCGAGGCGGCGGGGAGTATCTCGCGACAGCGTGGGGATGACCGACAGGTTGCCGCGTCCGCGAGAAACTTGCAAGGTGCATTTCGCCCCGTTGACCGCCACGGCGCCGAGCCATTAGTTTGGGGGCACGTCGCTCACAGCCACCTCGCGGGGAGCCGATGGCTGACGACTTTTTTCGCCAACTACTGGAAAGGACTGCGACCAAGCGGTTGTCCCAGTGGAAGGGTTACGCGCTGTCGCTGACCCGCAATCCCGCCGACGCGGAGGAGGTCGTCCAGGAGGCTCTCGAGCGGACCCTGAGAGCCCGGCCGGACCTCGACAGCGAAGGCCGGGTCAACCGATATGTGGTAAGGGCGATCCGCAACCGGGCCTTTTCCCTCATCCGCAAGCGCAAGCCGCTGGGCGACGCGCAGGAGCTGGAGCACCGGCTGCCGCCGGCGTCGTCGGCGCTCGAGCTGATGCTCGACGAGGAGAACGAGGAGGCGAGGCGGCGGCTGGGGCAGGCCTTGCGAGCGCACCTCGGCGACCTCAGCCCCCACCATCGGGAAGCCATCGAGATGCTGGTGATGCGAAACCCGCCGCTGAAGTTCCGTGAGGCCGCCGAGGCGCAGGGGGTGTCGATCACCACCGTCCGCTACCGGCTCGAGCGGGGGCTGAAGTTGCTGCTCGAGGCGGTCAAGGCCGCCGGCGAGGTCGACGTCCCCGGCGAGAGCGACCGATGAGCTGCCGCGAGCTACTGCCAAGCATCGTTGCGCCCAGGGCGGGCCGCCCGTCGGGCCCGGCGAGCCCGACTCGGGCCCGGGGCCTGCCGGCGCTCCTGCTGGTCGCCGCGCTCGTGTCTCCCCTCCCGACCCGCGGCGACGCAGCGCCGGCCCGACCCCGGCAGGCCGCCTCCACCGTCGCGGCGGCCGACGCGGCCGTGGCCGCCTGGGTCGAGGCGGAGCGGATTCCCGGGGCCGTCCTGCTGGTCTCTCGCGACGACCGGATCGTCCTCGGAAAGGCCTACGGGTGGGCGCAGCTCTACGAGTATCGGGACGGGCAGTACGGCGCCGCGGCCGCCGGCACCCCCCGCCCCACGGCGGTCCGGCGCCTCGCCCAGCCCCGGCCGATGACGGCCGAGACCGTCTTCGACCTCGCCTCGCTCACCAAGGTCATGGCCACGACGTTCGCCGCGATGCTGCTCGTGGAAACCGGCGAGCTCGACCTCGACGCGCCCGTGCACACGTACCTGCCGGACTTCCGCGGCGCCGGCAAGGAGCGGATCACCCCCCGCCATCTGCTGACCCACCGGGCCGGCCTCGCCGCCTGGCAGCCGGTCTACTACCGGGCGCAGAGCGCCCGGCAGGCCTATGAGTACATCCGCGACCTGCCCCTCGCCTGGGGTGTGGGCGAGGAACGCCACTACTCCGATCTCGGGTTCATGGTTCTGGGGCTGCTGGTGGAGCGGGTCGCCGGCGAGCCCCTCGGCGCCTTCCTGGACGAGCGCCTCTGGGGGCCGCTCGGCCTCGCATCCATCGGATTTCAATCCGCCCCCGCGGGGGCTCCGCCCAGGCCGGGAGCCCTCGACGACCCCGGGGGGCCGCGGCCGCCGGCGACGGTCGCGCCGGCGCCGGTCATCGGGCCGTTCGCCGCGACGTCGCACGGCAACCCCTACGAGCACCGCATGGTGCACGACGCGACGTTCGGGTACCGATACGATGGAGACTCCGACGCCTGGGCGGGCTGGCGTCGCTACACGCTGGCGGGCGAGGTCAACGACGGCAACGCGTTTCACGCCTTCGGCGGCGCGGCCGGCCACGCAGGTCTCTTCGCCACCGCCGCGGATCTCCGCGTGCTTCTCCAGCTGCTCCTGAACCGCGGCGAGTACGGAGGCCGACGCTACCTGAGCCCCGAGGTCGTGGAGACGTTCCTGGCACCGGCGGGCGACGGGCAGGCGCTCGGCTGGCAGGCCCCCGCCAACCTCCCCGCCGGCAGCTTCGCCCACCCGGGCTTCACCGGGACGTGGGTACTCGGCGTCCCGGCGGAGGGCCTCGCCGTCGTCCTGCTGACCAACCGCCAGAACCTCGGCGTCGACGAGCGCGGCTACTACCCCGATCTCGTGGAGCTGCAGCAGGCCGTGGCCGCGATCGCCCGTCCCCTACCGGAACGCTGACTCGCCTCAGCCGCTGACCTGGACGATGACCTTGCGGCGGCGGGGGCGGTTGTCGAAGTCGCAGAGGACGACCTGCTGCCAGGTTCCGAGGGCGGGCCTGCCGTCGATCACCGGCACGGCGAGCGACGGCCCCAGCAAGGCGGCGCGAACGTGAGAGTAGCCGTTGCCGTCGCCCCAGCGAGCGTCGTGATCGTAATGGGCACCGGTGGGGGCGAGCGCGGCGATGGCGCGGGTCAGGTCGGCGACCGCGCCGCTCTCGAACTCGATGGTGGTGATCGCCGCCGTCGAGCCCGGCGTGAAGATCACCACCAGCCCGTCGGTGACGCCGGACTCGGAGACCGCGGCGACGACCTCGGCGGTCAGGTCGTGGACGTCGGTGTCAGGCGTCGTGTCGCGCTCCAAGGTCGTGCGAAAGGTGCTCATTGTCGTCTCTCCTGGGCCGGCGCATCGAGGAGCAGGACGAAGGTCTCCCAGCCGCCGGCCTGGCGGCGGTCGGCGCGTAGCACCCCGCCGCCGCCGCCCTCGGCGGCAACGAAGCGGCCGTTGGTGGCCACCAGGGCGACCCGGTCGCCGGATCGCACCGCGACGCCGCGGCCGGCCGGCACGATCCCGCCCTCGTCGGCGTCGAGCTTGACGACTGTAAACAGCCGCTGGCTCACGAACCAGGTCGCCGCCAGGCGCAGCAGGCCATCGCCCGCGGCCTCGACGATCACGAAATCACCTGCGGGCCGCCGGAGGCTGATCAGGTCGCCGCTCTCCAGCTCGCCGCCACTCCAGTCGACGAGCGTCCAATCGGCGCCCGGATCGCCGGCCGCCGCCGCGGCGCGCAGCACCTGGGCACCCGGCACGATCCCTGGCGCGCCAGCCGCCCGTCCGCCCGCCCCGGCGCCCCGCCCGCCACCGGCCTGGGCGCCCGGCGGAACGCCCGGCGCGCCGCCGGCGCCGGCGGCGGGACTGACGCTGCCCGACGCGGCGCCGATCCAACCCCCCTCCTCGCTCTGCAATCGCGCCTTGCGGGACCGTACCAGGGGGGCGAATAGCTCGGGCAACGCCCAGGCCAGCGGCACGCGATCGCGGGCGGCGCGCTGCTGTGCCTGGCGCAGCAAGCGCAGGGCGACCGCCGGGTCCGCAGACAGGTCGAGCCCGTCGTCGATGAGCCCGTTGCAGTCGTTGTCATGCCCGTCCGCCACCTCGACGGCAGCCGGCCCCTCGCAGACGCCGAGGCGCTTCCAGAAGGCGTTGCCGGCCTCGTTGGCCTCCTCGATCGCGTCGTGGACATCGATCGCCGCGAAAAACGTATAGGGCGAGCCGGCTAGCTCGACGCCGGCGAGCTCGAAGCCAACCTCGGCGAGCCCGTCGCCGGCCAGGTAGATCAGCTCGCGCACCAGCGGCTGCGGTGGCGGGGTACCGCGGTCGTGGACGACCTGGATCGCGATGTCGCCGGCGGCGACGGCGGTGGCGTCGTTGTGGACGGTCACGGTGATCGTCGCGGCCCCGCCGGCGCGCAACGGGTCCGGCGAGACCTCGATGCCGACGATGCGCAGGTCGGGGAGCGCCGGGGCCCGGGCGGCAGCCTGTTGGCCAGCGGCTTGCTGAGCCTCCTCCGATCGGGCCAGGCCTGGCGCGGCTTCCGCTTGCCGGACCTCGACCTGTTCGTCCGTGCGGGCCGCCGGAGCCGTTACCGGCGCCCCGAGCCCGACGGCCGCCCCCAGCGCCGCGCAGACGGCGGCCCGCGCCGGCCAGCCGCGGCGTGGCGCCCGCCGCGAGATCAGCGTTGCGGCCGCGAGGGCACCTCCACCGTCGCCGGCGGCTCCGGGCCGATCCCCGGCTGGTAGACCATCACCATCAGCCCCGGCAGACGGTCTGTGATCACGCGATTGAGCGCCACGATCGCGTCGGGCAAGACTCTCCACGCCTCGTCGATCTGCCACAGCTGGTCCTCGGTCGGTGGGCCGGTGAAGCTCTGAATCGCGTTGGCGGCGCCACCGCCACCACCGGCCTGCTGCAGCTGCTGGCGGATGTCGCGCATCTCGCGTCCGGCCTCGCCGAAGGCGGTCGTCAGGGCGCTCGGAGCATTCTCCCCCGCCGCCTCCTGCAGCGCCGCGAGCTGATCGTCGATCGCCGACGCCGCCTGCTGCGCCTCGTACAGCGGCCTGGCCAGATGATAGCCGTCCATCAAGGCGTCCTGCCGCGCGTCCAGCGCTTCCTGCGAGATCTGCACCCGGGGGTCGAGGACCACCTCGACCTCGGTCTCCACCGTGCGGCCGCCGGCCTCCAGGCGCACCGTGTAGGTGCCCGGCAGGACCCGCGGGCCGCGCGAGCCACCGCCGCCGCGACCGCCGCCGCGACCGCCGCCGCCGTCGCCGGTATCGTAGGCGTCCTGGATCCGCAGGTCCCAGATCGCTTGCTGGACCCCTGAGCGGCCCGGCCCTTCGAACTCGCGGACGAGCTCGCCGCCGGCGTCCAGCACCGTCAGCGTGACCGTCGGCTCAGGCGGCGCGGGCGGGGGAGGCGGAGGTGTCTGGTTGCCACCGCCACGGCCCCCGAAACCGCCGAACTGGCCGCCGCGGCCGCCGCCGCCGCGACGGGCGCCGCCCGCGGGCCGCGGCAACGGCACATCCTGCCGCAGGTAGTAGCGGATCATCGCCCCCTCGGGAGGATTCGGCGCCCGCCAGATGCCGGGGCTCCACTCCTGCGGCGAGTAGATGTTGTAAAGCATCGCCCTGCGGGCCGAGAACATGTGGACGTTGGCCGCGAGGATTGCCTCGCTGAGCTCCTCGAGCGGCGTGATGTCGTCGAGGATCCAGATGCCGCGTCCGTGCGTCCCCAGCACCAGGTCGTTCTCGCGCGGGTGAATGACGATGTCATCGACCGGAACGGTCGGCAGGTTGTTCTTCAATTGCGCCCAGGTGGCGCCGCGGTCGATCGACACGAAGACGCCCACCTCGTTGCCGAGGAACAGCAGGTTGCCGTTGCGCGGGTGCTCGGTGATGACGTTGATCGACCAGCCGTCGGGAAGCCCGGCGACGATCGGCTCCCAGGTCGCCCCGTAGTCGTCGCTGCGATACGCGTAGGGCCGGTAGTCGTCGCGCTCGTGGGCGTCGAGCGTTGCGTACACGGTGCTCTCGTCGTGGCGCGAGGCCACCACGCGGCTGACCACCGTGTGGGGCTCGGTGAGCCCCGGCATGTCCTGGCTCAACAGCCGCCAGCTGGCGCCGCCGTCGCGGGTGCCCTGGATGTTGCCGTCGTCGGTGCCGACGTACAGGACGTTCGGATTGAGCGGCGACTCGCTGATCGTCATCAGGTTGCCGTAGCCCGAGATGCCGTCATGCGCCGACAGCGTCGTGCCGCGCTCGACAAGGCGACCCATGATCGGCAGCTGGTCGCGGTCGACGCCGGTGGTCACGTCGGGGCTCATCGCCTCCCAGCTGATGCCGCGATCGGGGCTCTTCAGGAGGTGGCTCGAGCCGACGTAGATGACCTGATTGTCGTGCTCGGAGATCAGGAACGGAGTGTTCCAGTTCCACTCGTAGTCGACCTCGTCGCCGGACTCGGGACCCCGCCCCTGGGCGCGCGGCAACGGGCGGATCCGCTGCCTCTCACCGGTGGCCAGGTCGACCCGGGTGATGTTGCCGCCCTGCGACTCGGCGTACACGACGTTGGGGTCGGTGGGATCGATGCGGGCGTAGAAGCCATCGCCGCTGCCGATGTTGTACCAGTCCCGATTGCGGATGCCGAGCCGCGAGAGCGTGTTGCTCGGCCCGCACCAGGAGCCGTTGTCCTGCAGGCCGCCACACACGTAGTAGGGGTCGCGCATGTCGACGCCGATCTCGTAGAACTGCGAGATCACCAGGTTGCGCAGCTGCCGCCAGGTACGGGTGCGGTCGAACGAGAACGAGATGCCGCCGTCGCCGGCGATCACGATGTTGTCGGAGTTGTTGGGGTCGATCCAGATCGCGTGGTGATCGAGGTGGACGCCCTCGGCCGCATCGTTGGCGAAGTTGCGGCCGCCGTCGGTCGACATCCAGAGGTCGGAGCCGCCGGCGTAGATGCGATCCGGATCGGAGGGATCGACGCGGATCTGGCTGTAATACATCGGCCGGTTGTTGGTCGTGCTCAGATGTTCCCAGCTATCGCCGCGGTCGGTCGACCGATACACGCCCTGGCGGCCGCCACCGGCCTCGACGATCGCGTAGACCAGGTTGCCGTCGCGCCGGTAGATGTCGAGGCCGATGCGGCCCATCTCGCCCGACGGCAGGCCCTCGCTCAGCCGCTCCCAGGTCTCACCGCCGTCCATGGACCGGAAGATGCCGCTGCCCGGGCCGCCGCCGCTGAAGCCGTGGGCAGTCCGCCGCCGCTGGTAGGCGGCCGCGAACAGCGTGCCAGGGTCCTGCGGGTCCATCGCCAGGTCGCTCACCCCGGTGTCCTCGTCGACGAACAGCACCTTTTCCCAGCTGCGGCCGCCGTCACGCGTGCGGAACACCCCGCGCTCCGGGTTGGGGCCCCAGAGGTGGCCGACGGCGGCGACGAAGACGGTATCGTTGTCGGTCGGATCGATCAGGATGCGGCCGATGTGGCGGGTCTCCTGCAGGCCCATATGCTGCCAGTTACGGCCGCCGTCGAGCGACTTGTAGACGCCGTTGCCCCACGGCGAGCTCTGCCGGTTGTTGGGCTCGCCGCTGCCCACCCAGACCAGGCTGGGGTTCTGCTGTGACACCGTGACGTCGCCGATCGAGGCGGTCGATTGGTCGTCGAACACCGGCTCGAAGGTGGTGCCGAAGTTGGTGGTCTTCCAGACGCCGCCGGAGGCCACGCCGACGTAAAAGACCGCCGGGTTGTCATCGACCACCGCGAGGTCGGAGACGCGCCCACCCATGATTGCCGGGCCGATGTTGCGGAACTCGAGTCCGGCCAGGGCGTCGACGGCCGCGGCGCTGTTGACGACGACCGCGGCTGCCGTGGCGCGCGAGGCCGGGGCGCCGGGAGGCGCCGGTGCGATCGACCCCGCCGGTCCGGCCGCGGAGCCGGCGGAAGCACCGGCGCGCGCGGCGAGGCCCGGCATCTGGGCCGCGGGCTCGGCCGAATCGGCGAGCACCGGGACGATCATCACGAGGGCCAGCGTCGCGACGACGGCCTGGCGGGGAAGCCTCCAGAGGAACCTGTTCATGTCGGAAACCTCGGTCGAAACGAAACGGGGGAGAGTGGCCGCTACCAGCTCTTCCTTGCTCGGAGCCGGCGGGCCGGGACGCATCCCCGGCCCTGACGAGCCGTCACGGTACACCGATTCCGGCGAGCGTTAAAGCGAGCAGCGGGGCGCCCGTGTCGACCGCCGACGCGCGGGGGTACGCGTACGCACTCGCGTGGTGCAAAGAGCTCCTTGCCCGCGCAGGTCGCCGTGCTTGGACAGCCGTGGTGGGTGCGGCCGCGACAAGCGCCGCGGCAGTCAGGCCGACCGCCCCAGATAAGCGCGCAACTGCGGCGGCACGACGCGGCGGACGAGCCGGTTCTTGGCCTCCCACTGGGCGCCGGCGTCCATCTCGACCAGGTAGCGGGCCTCGCCGGCGACCAGCGCGGCGATCGGCATGCCGCCTTCGAACAGGACGCGGTTGCCCGCCAGCGCCGGGATCCGCTCGCCCGGCGTGACGATCCCCACCAGGTTGAGCGGGTCGGCGGCGCTGATCGACACCATGCCGCCGGCAGCGCCTCGGCGCGCCTTGCGGAGCATCGGGATGGCCTCGGGGAGCGCGAACTGCTCGCCGGAGAAGCCGGCGACGAAGCGGCCGCCGCGGATCTCGCCGCGGGCCTCGAGGCGCCGGTAGACGCGCAGCAGGTCGCGCCACGGCGGCAGCTTGCCCTCGCGCTCCATCAAGCGACGGAACACGACGCCGTAGCGGCGCAGCAGCACCACGGCGATCCGCTCGACGGCGTCCCAGTGATTCGGGGCCGCCGCTCCGTTCGCGGCGGCCGACGGCGGCCACAACAGCGACCAGCGCCCGGCGTTCTCGACGCCGAAGATCGCCACCGGGCCCTTGCGCCGGCCGCCGCGCTTGGGCGGCCGCTTGCTCGACGGCACCAGCAGGGCCCGCATGCCGGTGAAGCTGTCGGCGGTCACCAGCCCCCAGGCGACCAGCTCGCCGAGGGCGTCCTCGAGCTGGCTGTCGAGCAGACCGGTGGCCGTCGCCAGCTCGTGGAAGAACGAGGCGCCGCGCTCGGCCAGCGCGTCGAGCGCCGCCTGGGCCGGCCCGGTGAGCTCGAGCGCGCCGGGCGCCGGCGGCGTCGCGAACGCCTGCCACACCTCCAGCGACTCGCGCGCCAGCAGCGCCGTCGGCGTCGCGCGGATGGGCCCGCCGCGGCGGCCGACGCCGCCGCCCTCGGCGGACGCCTTCGCCGCCGGCGGCGGCATCCGCCCCCAGGCCAGGCGACCGGCCAGGCAGAGGGCGTCGAGCCACACCGGGTCGTAGTCGGCCAGCCGCGCCGGCAGGATCTCGGATTCCCAAGCCGCCGCCGGCGCCGGGAAGCCCTCGAGCTGGTCGATCAGCCCGGCGAGGCTTTCCGGGCCGCTGGCGGCGTCACCGCCGGCGACCCGCTGCCAGGCGAGCAGGAAGCTCATGAAGTCGCGGCTGCCCACCGGCTCGATCTCGGCACGCAGGCGGTTGATCGTGTAGCGGTGGATGCGGGCGAGCAGTCGCCGCTCGCACCACTCGAGGGGCGTCTCGGGAGCCGGGCTGAAGTGGCCACGCAGGACGAACCCCTCGCCCTCGAGCGCCAGCAGGGCCCTGTCGACGTCGGGCGTGGGCAATGGCGTGGTCGCCGCCAGCTCGTTGGCGGTTACCGGGCCGAGCCCCTCGAGGCGGCCGCGCAGCACCTCGACGGCGGCCTCGTCCCTGTCCCAGTCGCGCCGCGCGAGCCGCGCGGGCACGGCCAGCGCCGGGACGCACGTCGCGTCCGGACACAGGGCCTGGAGCTCGGGGAGCCGCTCGGCCGCCACCCAGAAGACGTCGGCGTCGGGGCGTTGCTCGCCGGCGGGGAACAGGCGGGTGGCGCGGCCCTGGCGCAGCAGCTCGTCGAAGTGCGCCGTCCAGCCTCCTTCGACCCCGCCGCCCGCCGCCGTCGCCTCCGGGCCAGCTCCCCTGTCGCTGGGGTCGCCTGCGCCGTCGACCGGTTCGTCGGCCGCGCCCTCACCGACGGCCGCCTCGCCGTCCGCGCCCGTGGCGACCCCCTCCGCAGCGTCCCACTCCAGGTCGCCACGCCGGCCCTCGGCCTCGGTCAGGAAGCCATGCAGCACCAGCGCGTCGTGCAGCTCGTCGGCGTCGCGCACCTGCGGCCAGGCCTCCTGGCGGACGCGGGCAATGGCGGCGGCGTCGAGGCTGCCGAGGTCGGCGGCCGTGCGGGGGTCCATCCAGCGGCTGGTGCGGATGGCCAGCGTGCGCCGCTCCTCGGCGGGGGCCGGGTCGAGGAACGCGTAGGGGCGCGCCGAGATCGCCTCGTGCGACAGCGGCGAGGGCTCGCGCAGGTCGCGGGCCCGTACGCTCACCTCGTCGGCCTCGATTCGCCGCAGCAGGCCTTCGAGCGCGTCGATGTCCATCGCCTCCTCGAGGCAGTCACGGATGGTCTGGTTGATGAGCGGGTGATCGGGGATCTCGCGGTCGCCGGCGATGTTCTCGAGGCAGGCGAGCTGGTCGGGGAAGACCACCGCGATGAGGTCCTCGGCGTCCATCTGCTGCAGATGCGGCGGCACCCGCTTGCCGCCCCGCCAGCGCAGCACCGCCAGCGCCCGGGTAGCGTTCCAGCGCCAACGGGTCGGGAACATCGGCGCGTCGAGAAATGCCTGGATCAGCACCTCGCGCACCGAGCTCGAATGGAGGAACTTGAAGACCTCGTCGAGGGGGAAGCTGTGGGTCGGGCCCAGCGACAGGACGATGGCGTCCTCGGTGGCCGCCGCCTGCAGCTCGAAGTTGAAGGAGCGGCAGAAGCGCTTGCGCAGCGCCAGGCCCCAGGCGCGGTTCAGGCGGCTGCCGAACGGCGAGTGCACGACGACGTGCATGTCGCCCGCGTCGTCGAAGAAGCGCTCGACGACCAGGCTCTCCTGCGTCGGCATGCCGCCGAGCGCGGCGGCGCCGGCGGCCAGGTACTCGACCACCTGCTCGGCGGCGGCGCGCGACACGCCAACCTCGTCGGCCAGCCGGACGGCCACCGCCGTCATGGTTGGCTCGTCGGCAACGGCGGAATCGGCTGCGGCGCTCGCCGGCGTTCGGGCGGCAACGGGATCGGTTGCCGACCCTTCGGCTTCCTCCCGCCGGGTCGCGGCCCCTTCTTCCAGCTTCGCGGCGGGTTCCGCGCCCTTCCCGTTGACGCGAGAATCCGCGAGGCCACTTCCTGCGGCCGCGCCCAGCCGCTCCCCTACCTGCGCGCGTAGCCGCGAGACCGCCGCCGACAGCTCGGCCGAGCGGCCGGGCGCCTCGCCGAACCAAAAGGGGATCGTCGGCGGCAGGCCGCTGGCGTCCTCGACCCGCAGCACGCCTTGCGGCTCGATCCGCAGGATCCGATACGACTGGTTGCCGAGCTGGAAGATGTCGCCTGGCAGGCTCTCGATGGCGAAGTCCTGGTCGAGCGTGCCGACGAAGGTGTTGGCCGGCTCGAGCACGACGCGGAAGTCGGCCACTTCGGGGATCGCACCCCCGGAGGTGAGCGCCGCCAGCCGGGCGCCCCGCCGCGGCCGCAGCCGGCGGTTGACCTGGTCGTGATGGATGTGGGCGCCGCGCCGGCCGCGCCGGGTCGAGAAGCCGTCGGCGAGCATCCCCACGACCTCGTCGAACTCCTCCCGGGTGAGCCCGGAGTAGGCGCCGGCCCGGCGCATCAGCTCGAACAGCTCCTGCTCGCCGCGCTCGCCGGCGCCGACCTCGGCGACGATCTGCTGGGCGAGGATGTCGAGCGGCTTCTGCGGGACGATCAGGGTGTCGAGCTCGCCGCGGCGCACCGCATCGACGAGCGCCACGCACTCGACCAGCTCGTCGCGGCTGAGCGGGAACAACCTGCCCTTGGGGGTGCCGCGCAGCGAGTGGCCGGAGCGGCCGACCCGCTGCAGCAGCGTCGAGATCGATCGCGTCGAGCCGACCTGGCAGACCAGGTCGATGTCGCCGATGTCGATGCCGAGCTCCAGCGAGGCCGTCGCCACCATCGCCTTGAGGCTGCCGGCCTTGAGCCGCTGCTCGGAGTCGAGGCGCTGCTCGCGCGACAGGCTGCCGTGGTGGGCGGCGACGTTGTCGTCGCCGATCAGGTCGCTCAACTGGTGGGCGGTGCGCTCGGCCAGCCGCCGGGTGTTGACGAAGACCAGCGTCGTGCGGTGCTCCTCGATGAGCGCGGCCAGGCGCCCGTAGACCTCCGCCCAGACCTCGTTGGACATGATCGCCTCGAGCGGCGCCCCCGGCAGCTCGATGGCCAGGTCGATGGCGCGGCGGTGACCGGAGTCGATGATCGTGCAGTCGCGCGTGGCGTCTTCGCTGGTGCCGAGGGTGCCCTCGCCCGGCGCGCTCGCAACCGCGCCGCCATGCGACGCTCCCGGCCGCCGCCCAGTGTCTGCCGCGCTTCCTGCGGTTTCGCGGCGTGCTGATGCTCCGGCCTCACCCGTCCCCACCAGGAAGCGCGCCACCTTCTCGATCGGCCGCTGCGTCGCCGACAAGCCGATGCGCGTCAGCGGGCGGCCGGCGAGGTCATCGAGGCGGGCGAGCGACAGCGCCAGGTGGGAGCCGCGCTTGTCGCCGGCGACGGCGTGGATCTCGTCGACGATCACCGTGTGGGCGGTCTTCAGCATGTTGCGGCCGCCCGCGCTGGTCAGCAGCAGGTACAGGGACTCCGGCGTGGTGACCAGGATGTGGGGCGGGGTCCGCACCATCCGGGCGCGCTCGTGCGCCGGCGTGTCGCCGGTGCGCACCATCGCGCGGATCTCCACCGGCGGCCGGCCCATCTCCAGGAGCTGGCGCTGAATGCCGGCCAGCGGGCTCTCGAGGTTCTTGTGGATGTCGTTGCTGAGCGCCTTGAGCGGCGAGACGTACACGACCTGGGTCTCGTCGGCCAGCGCGCCGTCGAGCCCCTCCACGACCAGGTCGTCGATGGCGGCGAGAAAAGCGGCCAGCGTCTTGCCCGAGCCGGTCGGCGCCGCGATCAACGTGTGCTGGCCGGCCCGGATCGACGGCCAGCCGCCGGCCTGCGCCTCGGTGGGCGCGTCGAAGCGGCTGCGGAACCAGGCGGCGACGGCGGGATGGAAGAGGTCGAGGACCGCCTCGGGCTCGGAGATCGTCATGCTACGGCACCCGCGCGCGCCGCGAGGTGAAAGGCGAGAGAACGACCCAGGTTAGCACGGGGCAAGGAGGGCCCGGGGAAGGGCCGCCTTCGCGCCCGCCGGAAGCGCAGGGCGCTTCCGTTCCTCTGATCCAGAGGGACCCGGCGATCCGGCGGCCCCGAACCCACCACCCACTCCCGCCGGAAGCGCAACGTGCTTCCTTGCCCCGATCTCGGATCCCGGGGCCTTCGGAGACCTGGCACGCCTGCGCTCGGTTCGCGTTCGGTGCACAATGGGGCGGCGCGCTCGGCCCAGCTTACCCGGCGCCGCTGCTGAGATCGTTGCCGCCCGGGCGAGCGTCGCCCCGGCCTGCTGAAGCATCCTCATCCAAGGAGAGCCCGATGGCCCAGATCACCCTGAAAGGCAACCCCATCCACACCGCCGGCGAGCTCCCCGCGGTCGGCAGCGAGGCCCCCGACTTCAAGTTGGTCGCCACCGACCTGAGCGAGAAGTCGCTGGCCGACTACGCCGGCAAGACGGTGGTCCTCAACATCTTCCCGAGCCTCGACACGCCGGTGTGCGCCACCAGCATCCGCACCTTCAACGAGAAGGCCGCCGGCCGCGACGACGCCGTGGTGCTGTGCGTCTCCGCCGACCTGCCGTTCGCCCACGGGCGCTTCTGCAACACCGAGGGCATCGACGGGGTCGTGGCGCTGTCGACCTTCCGCGGCGCCTCGTTCGGCGACGACTACGGGATTCAGATCGTCGACGGGCCGCTGGCCGGGGTCATGGGCCGCGCCGTGGTCGTCGTCGGCGGCGACGGCAAGGTCGCCTACACCGAGCTGGTCCCCGAGATCGCCCAGGAGCCGAACTACGACGCGGCGCTGGCGGCCATCTGAGGTCTAACCTGGCTCGCATTCCTCATCGCGATTTTGCGACGGACGCGGAGAGCCCCGTGTCTACGGCGTTGCGCTAGCAGGCCGTGGTCGGTCCTGCTTTCGTCAACTAGAGGCTGCCCGTCGTGTTCAGCCGTCAACTAGAGGCTGCCCGTCGCGTTCAGCAACAGGGCGTAGTGATCGTGGCATTCGTTGGGTCCGCCGAGGTTCTGTGTGAACCTCTGGTTGCTGGTCAACGTATTGCCGTTGATCTGGAACTCGGTGATCTGGCTCAGGAAGGACTGGCCGCCGATGTTGATGGTGATCGTGTCGGTCGTCACGTTGAAGACGGTTCCCGATCCCGTCACGTTGATCTGATGCGGGAACGTCACGCCGGCATTGGTGTGCACCTTGGTGAGTGTGCCGCTACCGTCCGTGTTCACGGTGTTGATCGTGATCGTGATCGCCGACGTCTGCGTGAAGAAGTTGCAGTTGTTCGTCTGCCGGGTCCCCGTACCGCTGAACGTCCTGCCGATGAGCGACTCGAAGGGGTTGGTGACCGTCGTGGTCGTCGTGGTGGTGGTCGTCGTCGTTGTCGTCGTCGTCGTGGTCGTCGTCGTACCGGAGCCGCTGTCGCCACCGCCGCCGCCGACGATCAGCGCGGTGCCGACGCCGGCCGCGCCCGCGCCGATCAAGATCTTCATGCCGGTCGACAGGCCGCCGCCGCTGACCTCGGCGGTCATCGCCTGCACGTCGATCGAGAGCCGCATCCCGTCGTCCAGCAGGAAAGCGCCCAGCCGGCGGCGGTTGCAGTTCTCGTCCTCGGGAACGGTTTGGCCCTCCTGCACGATGCGCACCACGGTGCGCCCGTCGACGCAGACCTCGACGTAGATCTCGACGCGGACCTTCCCCAGGTTGGAAACATCGAGGATCGAAAGGGCATTACCGCCCGCGTCGATGGTCGTCTCGCCGACCTTGCCGGCGTTGATCGCGAACTCGATCAACGAGCCGGCGCTGCCGTTGGCGATGTTGACGGTGAGCTGTAGCTGCTGTTGCGCCGAGGAAACGACCCCCGAAGCGAGTGCCAGCAGGCAACACAAAGACGCCACAATGACTCGGCCCATCTGATGACCTCCGTTGCCACGAGGGTTGTCCCAAATTTGCGCGGCTGAGCTTAGCAAAGGTAGGTTTGCGTCGCCAACGAGGGATGGGTCTCTCATCGGAGGTTATCGGAGGTATCTCTGGACGTCGATCGGATGGCGTGTCGTGCGCTGTGCTCGGCTATCCTCTGCTGTCTCGTGCCGACTCGCGCCACGGGCGCCACGGCGCAGGGAATCGACCTTCGTGTGACCTGCGTGGCGCGCTCCGAGGCCGCTGCGCAGACGCTCGAATGTGTGGTCGACAACGTCGGATCGGCGTCGGCGCATGAGCTGTGGGCCGAGCTGTGGCGCAGTCCCGCCGACCCAACGTTCATCGCTGAGGAGCTGGCCGCCGGCGGGCAGGCGACGTTCTCCTGGCAGATGAGCCCGCAGCTGTGGACGGAGCGCTACCGGCAGGTCGGCGCGATCCGCTTGCGTTACCGGGATTCGGTTGGCGGCCCGGCGAGCCTGGTGCTGGCGGTCGGCGCGTCGGCTCCGGTCAGCGTCGAGCCGCCGCGATGGCCTTCCGAGCGCGGCTTCCGCCTGCGCTGGGAAGGCAGCCGGCCGGCCCCGGTCGGGACGGTCCATTGGTGGGGACCGGCCGAGCTCGCCGTCCTCGGTCCGGCGGGGAGCTCGACTGCGGGCGTTGACGGAACCGCAAGCGATCTCGCCGAGCTGACCGCGAGGCTGAGCCCGTCGAGCCGGATTCAGGGGTGGGAAAGCAGCCTGTACGCAATCATCCTCCCCGACCCTCCCGCGATCGGGATCGCGGAGTCGCCAGGGATGGTCGTCCGGATCGAGCTCGATGCGCGACAGCCGGAGCCCCTCTGGCAGCCCGAACCGCGCGAGCTCGCTCTGTACGCGGTGCTGTGCCTCGCTCTGTGGCTCAGCGCTGCGGCCCTGGCAGCGTGGGTCGGCGGCGGGTTCGCCGGGCGGCTGACGGCGACCGCCCCTCTCCTGGTGCTTGCCGTCGGCTTCGGCGCGGTGATCCTCGCCGTGTTCCCCCTCAACCTGCTCGGCCTGGCGACGACGCCGGCGGGCGGTGACTATCCTGGCCATCTCAACGCGCTCGACTTCGCCGCCGCCGAGCTGCTCCCCTCCGGTCGCCTGTACGGATGGTATCCATACTGGTTCGGTGGCTTCCCGCTGTTCCTCCACTACTTTCCCCTCGTGTTCGTCCTCGCCGCCGCACTCGGGGTGGCGCTTCCCGCCGGCCTGGCGCTGCGGCTCGCCGGCCTTGCCGGGGTGTTGCTGCTGCCGCCGGCCTGGTTTCTGACCATGCGCTGGTTGAAGGCGCCGCGGGCGGCCGCCTGGTGCGCCGCCATCGGAAGCGTGTGGTTGCTGTTCATCGAGGAGCAGACGATCTGGGGGGGCAACCTGGCAAGCATGCTCTCCGGCGAGATCGCCTACGCGCTCTCCTACCCGCTCGCCTGGCTGGCCCTGGCGTGGGCCTGGAACCGGGCGGATCGGACGGCGGGGTGGTGGTGGCTCGCCGTGCTGCTCGCGCTCACCGGATTGAGCCACGCCTACCCGCTCGTCTTCGTGACCGCGGTGATCCCGCTGCTCGCCCTGCGGCGCGGCAGGTGGGCCTTCCGATCCTGGAACATCGCCAGGGCCGGACTGCTGGCGTTCGGCCTTCTCGCCTGGTGGCTGGTGCCGCTGGCGTGGAACCTGCCGTGGACGGTCGTGCACCGCGAGAACTGGCCGGTGCGCATGGCGCAAGCGTTTCCTCCCGTTCTGTGGCCCGCCTACGGCCTCGCGGCCGTATGGCTGGGTGCGAGCCTGTGGCGCAGCCTTCTCGGCCCACGCAACGACGACGGCGAGAGCAGACGCTCCGGCGCCGGCTTCCTGCTCGTCGTCGGCCTCGCCGCGATCGTTCTGTACGAGCTCGCCTACAGCTTCGGCATGCAGAACATCAGGATGCTGCCGTTCGCCCACGGCGCCGTCGTGCTGCTGGGAAGCTGGCAGCTCGGCGCCTGGCTGGAATGGCGCGCCGGGTCCCCGGCAGGGGCGCTGCCGGCGGCCGCGGATGCCGCCGGCGCCGCGGCGTCCTGGCCGCTGCGCACCGCGGCGATCATGGGACTGATGTGCGCCTGGGCGCTGTGGCAGGCCGATTTCGTCCCCGCCTGGGCGCGCTGGAACCTCAACGGCCTCGAGCGGACGCCGTGGTGGGAGGATTTCTCCGGCGCCATGGATCTGGTGGAGGGAGACGCGGGGGACGCCGCGGTGATCGCCCAGTTCGACCACGACAACGAGCTGGCCGGCAGCGAGCGGGTGTTCGAGCTCATCCCGCACTTCGCGGGGCGGGCGACTCCCGAGGGGCTCTACATCCAATCGGCGTCGCTTGCCCCCGCCATGTACTGGCTGCAATCGCAGCTCACCCGGTTTCCGTCGTGTCCGATCTTCGCCTACGACTGCGGCGACTACCGGCCGGAGGCGGCCCTCGAGAGCCTGCGAGTGCTGGGAATCGGCACGGTCATCGCCTATTCGCAGGACCTCGACGCCTTCCTCGCCGCCGACCCGGGCTATTACCGATTGGGGCGCTCCGGCGTCTACGGCGTCTACCAGCTCGCCCATCCGGTGCCGCTCGTCGAGCCGGCGCGCCACCAGCCGGTCATCAGCCGCTCCGCCGACTGGCGCCGCGAAGGTTACGACTGGCTGCGGGCCGGCACCGACCTGGAGGTGCCGCTGGTGATCGGGGCCGGCGGCGGCCGCTGGCCGCACAGCGTCGACCGCTACCGGCCGCGGCAGCTTCCGTGGGTCGCCTATCCGGACCCGCCGTCGGTCGCCTACCGCATCGCTCCAGGACGGATCGACATCGAGAACGCCCGGCCCGGGCACCCGCTGATCGTCAAGGCCGCCTACCACCCCGGGTGGAAGGCCGACGACTCCAGCCCGATCGAGATGATCGCTCCCGGCCTCATGCTCGTGACCCCGCTGGACTCCTCGGTGAGCCTGCGCTGGAGCAGCGGCGCGGCAGGGTTGTCGGGCATCTTGCTCACCCTCCTGACGTGGGTCTATCTCGGCTGGCACCTGCTGTGGCGCCGCCAGCCGCGCCGCCAGCCGGGGCTAGCCCGCATTTCTCATCGCCCTTCCCCCGCGGCCGCGGCCCTCGCAACGAACGGCGATGAGATGTGCTGGCTCGATGGCGTCGCCTTCGATCGCACCGGCAGAATAGTGACCATCCTGGCGGCGGCGGCGCTGGCGATCATCGTCTACGTGCGGCACCCGCCGCTCGCCTACGAGCGGATCTACGCCGACGGGATGCAGCGCCTGCGGGACGGCGCCTTCGAGGCGGCCGGCGCCGACTTCGAGCGCCTGCTGCGGGTCTCGACCCCGCACCGGCTGCGCGACGACGCCGCCGTACAGCTGGGCGTCAACGCCGCGGCGGCGGGAGATCTCGACCGGGCGCGGGCGCACTGGCTGGCGTTCCTGCGCGATTTCGCCGTATCGCCGCGGCGCGCCGAGGTCCTGGTCCGTCTGGCCGGGTTGGATGCCGACGCCGGCGACACCGCCGCCGCCCGGCGGCGGCTCGAGCAGGCCCTGGTGGCCCCCCTCGGCCAGCCGGAATGGCTGGACCGCGCCCATCGCGAGATCGAGCGGCTCGCCGAGGGCTCCGATCCCGCATTGACTTCGAGCGGGCGGCTTCACTAGTCTCCAGGGCCTGAGTCCTCGTCGCCATGGCAAGCCCTCTCCAGGAGCACTCGAGGAGATGAAAACAGGATCCACGACGCTCAGGGCCTCTATGTTCGGGACAGGCCGTGGCCTGCTGTCGGTGGCGTCGGTTACCTTCGCGCTCCTGGTCGCCGCGGCGGCGGGGGTACCGGCCGCCCGCGCCGCGGCGCAAGCGACCGACGACGCGCCCCGAGGGCTGCGCTTGCACGAGGCACTGGAGCAGGCGCTGCGCTCCAGCCCCCGGCTGGCCGCCGTCCGCGATGCTCTCGATCGAGCCACCATCTCCCACCGCCTTGCCGAGTCGCGGTTCGGCTACAAGATCACGCCGTTCTTTTCCACCCTCGCCGACCCCTACGGGCCCACCGGCCCCAGCTTCGGCGTCGATCTCCAGAAGCTCCTGCCCACCGGAACGACGGTGGGCTTTCGCGCCAACTCGTTCGCTTTCGGCGGCGGCGCGGGCGGCGGGCGCGACAATGGCTATACCTTCTCGGTGAGCCATCCGATCTTTGCCGCCTTCGGCCCGGAGCCTGAGTACGAGCTGACGGTTGCCGGGAGAGCCGTCGAAAACGCCGCCGGCGAGATCGAGGCCACCCGCCAGCGGCTGGTTCTGGAGGTCGCGCAGGCGTACTTCGACATCGTGCGACAACAGAATCTCCTCGCCGCGAGCGAGGTCGCCCTGGAGAGGGCCCGGCGGCTCAAGATCGCCTCGGAGACGCGCATGAGCGTCGGCCTGGCGACGCGGCTCGACGTGCTGCGCGCCGACCTCTTCCGCTCGCAAACGGAAGCCAGCCTCGGAGATCGCCAAACGGCGCTCGCCGACGCCGAGGACCATCTCAAGCTGTTGATGGGCCTTCCGGTGAACGCCCCCTTGAGGATCGCCGGCGACGACCTCGACGATTACGTCGGCGGCGCCGAGATCGCCGCGGCCGATCCCTCCGCGCCGGAGAGCCTGCGCCCGCTCATCGCCGTGGCGCTCAGCGAGCGCGTCGATGTCCGCCTGGCCCGGGCCCGCGTCGAGGACGCCGAGCATGCCGCGTCGCTGGCAACCTGGAGCCTGCTGCCGAAGATCAACCTCAATGCGAGCTATTCGCAACGAGGCCTGGGCTCGGCGTTCGGTTCCGCGTACGCCGATCTGTTCAGAGGTTGGAACATCGGCATCACCTCCGCCTACACGCTCGACCGCTCGGCCGAGATGGCCGCTTTCAACAGCGCCAGTATCAGCGCTCGCTCGGCGGAGCGGGCGTTGGCCGATCTTCGGGAGCGCGTCGCCGCCGACGTGCGCCGCGCGCATCGAGCCATCCTACGCGCCGAAAAGAGCATCGACATTCAGACGCAAGCGGTCGAGGTTTCCGAGACCCAGCTCGAGCTGGCGCAGCTTCGCTACGAGCGCGGCCTGGCCGACAACTTCGACGTCGTCGACGCCGAGAGCAACCTCTTCAACGCCCAGTCCGCCCTGGTTTCGGCGCGCGTCGACCGCGCCATCGCCGGCCTGGCGTTGGAGCTGTCAATGGGACGGTTGAGCCCCGGAAAATACTCGAGATGAGCGCCTCGTGGCTGCAACGCTGTGGCGAGGCGGTGCGGGCGCGGCCTCGCGAGGCCGGCGCCGCCTCGGCGGGCGCGATGATCCTGGTCATCGCCGCCGGCGTGATGCTGGCACCGGACGAGCCCCTGGCGCCCGGGCCGACCGCAACCGTTCGCATCGGGCGCTTCACCGAGGAGCTGGTCGAGTCCGGCAGCATCGCCGCGGCGCGATTCCATCTCTACGCCTCCAACATCGCCGGGGGCCCGGCCAAGATCGTCGAGATGGTGCGCGAAGGCGAGGCGGCGCGACCCGGTGACGTGCTCGTGCGGTTCGACCCCGCCGGGTTCGAGCAGGAGCTCGAACGCGAGCGCGGCGCGCTGCAGCAGGCGCTCGCCGAACGCCGTCGCGCCGAGGAAGAGGTCCGCCTGGCGGGGCTCGTTGCCGAGGGCGACATCCAGCAGGCAGAGCAGCAGATCACCTACGCCCAGTCCGACCTGACCAACCAGGAGCAGGGCCGGGGCCGGGTGGCGATCGCCGAGGCCGAGACCGCGCTGGCCAACGCCGAGCGTGAGGTCGAACGGGCGCTAGGGACCTACGAAGACCTCAAGCCGCTGCTCGATCGGGGGTTCGTCACCCGCGTCGAGCTCGACCAGGCTCGCCGCGAATGGGAACGCGCCGTCTCCCAGCAGGAGCTCGCGGCGCTGCGACTGGCGACGCTCGTGGAGTACGAGCGGCCGGCCGCGTTGGGGCAGGCCAAGGCCCGCGTCGACGCCGCGGAGGATGAGCTCTCGCGGCGCCGCGAAGGCATCGAGGCGCGGATCGCGCAGGCGCGGGCGAGCCTCGATCGCAGCACCGGCCAGGTCAACGAAATCGAGGCGCGCATCGCCATTCTCGAGGACAAGATCGCGCGCACGGTGATTCGCGCCGAGGGGGCCGGCCTGGTGGTCTACCGGTACCTGTTTTTCGGGGGCGACCGGCGCAAGCCGCAGGTAGGCGACGAAGTCTGGCCCAACCAGCCGCTGCTCGCTCTCCCCGACGCCTCGGACCTGATCGTCGAGACCACCATCCGTGAGGTCGATCTGCACAAGGTATCGGCCAGCCAACGAGTCACGGTTACCGTCGACGCCTACCCCGACATCGAGCTGCCGGCCACCGTCGAGCTGATCGGCGCGCTGGCGCAGGAGAACCCCGACCGCGCCGGCACCAAGTTCTTTCCGGTAACCATCCGGCTCACCGGTCTCGACGATCGCTTGCGCACCGGGATGACGGCACGCGTCAACATCGAGGTCGCCACCGTCGAGGACGCCACCATCGTGCCGACGCAGGCGGTGTTCGAGAGCGACGGTCAGCTCTATTGCCTGGTATTTCGCGCCGGCAACACCGAGAGGCGGCTGGTGACCAAGATCGCCGACAACGGCATCGAAGCGGTCGTGCAGGGGAACCTCGAGGCCGGTGAAGTCCTGCTGTTGACCGAGCCTGGCGCCGGCGAGGATCATCCCGGCCCCTCGTGACCGCCCGTGACGTAGTCTCCGAGGCGCTGGGCGCGATCGCCGCCCACCGTCTTCGCGCCACGCTCTCGTCGATGGGCATCGTCGTCGGCGTCGCAACCGTGGTCACCGCCCTGGCGATCGGTGAAGGCGCGCGACGCGCGGCGATCTCCGAAATCAGCTCCCTCGGCATCAACAACATCCTGGTGAGGGCCGTCGGCGGCGAGCGCGAGGGGAGCGGCCAGAACGACGATCCAGAGGCTCCGACGCTCACCGTCGCCGACGCCGAAGCGATCGCCGCCACCGTCGACGGCCTGTCGGCGACCGCGGCGTTGCGCCTGACGCGCACCGACGTCGGCTCCGGAGGGCGGTCGATCGTGACCACCGCCGTGGGCGCCTCCGAGTCTTGGGACCGTATCGTCGGCGCCCGTCCCGGTCTCGGGCGCTGGCTCGACGCCGTCGACATCGGGGAGCGTCGGCGGGTCGCCGTCCTCGGGGCGGCGCTCGCGCGGGCCCTGTTCGGCAGCGCCAACCCCGTGGGCGAGTACGTCCACGCCGCCGGCAACAACTTCCGTATCGTCGGCGTCCTCGCCGAGACCGGCTCGGCGGCCGCGGCCCGATCGACGGTCGGGGCGGTCGACCTGGACGCCGCCATCATCGTTCCGCTGACGGCCATGGACGCCCGGCTCGGCCGGGGCGATACGCTCGACAACGCCAGCGAGATCGCCGCCAGCGCCGGACGAGCCGACGACGTCATGGGCGTCGCCGCGGTGATCGAGCGCGTTCTGCAAGAACGCCGGCACGACCCCTCGCGCTACGAGATCGTCGTTCCCCGCGCCTTGCTGCAGGCGCGGCTGCGGGCTCAACGCACGTTCAACGGCGTCCTGCTCGGCGTTGGCGGCCTGGCGCTGTTGATCAGCGGCGTCGGCATCATGAACATCATGCTGGCGAGCGTCGCCGAGCGCACGCACGAGATCGGCGTGCGCCGCGCCTTCGGTGCGCGCCAGAAGGAAGTGGTGGCCCAGTTCGCCGTCGAAGCGTCGCTGCTGTGCGTTGCCGGCGGCGTGCTCGGCATCCCGTTGGGGGCGGCGCAGTCGGGCATTGTCGCCTGGCTCGCGCGCTGGCCGATCTCGATATCGCTGTCGTCCGTGGGGCTGGCGCTGGTCCTTTCGGCCGGCGTCGGGTTGCTGTTCGGCATCTACCCGGCCAAGGTGGCGGCTCGCCTCGATCCGGTTGCGGCGCTGCGCGCCGAATAGCAAGGCGCCGCGCGGGTTGTGCGGCGCTCTGCCAACGGCGAGACGAGAAACGACGGACGGTAGGCATCGGTGACCGGCAAGGGTGAACGAGGCGTGGTCGGAGTCGCCGCCTGGTGGGCGGCCCGTCCTCGCCTGGCCTGGCTGAGCGTGGCCGTGTTCGTCCTGCTCAACGTGCTCACCCACGACGGCGTGCAACGGATCGCCGCCTGGCTCGGCGAGGTGCTGACGATCGAGCGGCTGAGCCGGTACGTGACGCTGGCTGGCGCCGGCGCCATCCTGGCGGCGGCCGGCGCTGCCGCGACCCGGCTCCGCAGCCACCCCGGCCGCAACCTCCTGCTGTTTTACGGCGCCGCCACCGCCATCCTCCTCGCCCTCTCCTACAACGCCCTCTTCATGGTCAATACGGAGGCGATCCACTTCCCGCAGTACGCTCTGCTCGGCATGCTGGTGTTCCCGTTGGTCGGGCGGTTCGCGGAGGCCATCTTGTGGGTGACCTTTTTCGGCGCGCTCGACGAGGCGTGGCAGTACTGGGTGCTGAGCAACTCGGTGGAGTTCGTGTACTTCGACTTCAACGACGTGGTCCTCAACCTGATCGGCGGGGCATTCGGCGTCCTGTTGCTGGCCGTGCTCCTCGGCCCGGTGACCTCTCGCGAGCCCACCGGCTACGGCTGGCGACGCTTTTGGACCTCGCCGCCGGCCCTGGTCACGGCCGTCCTCATCCTGTTGGGCGTGGGGTTGTGGCTGGTCGGCCTCCTGGTCGTCTACCCCTCTCCGGGGGCCTGGGTCGTCCTGGCCCGGGCCGGGCGGCGGGCCGCCTTCTGGGCGACCTCCTATTGGGGCAAGACGGCCCACGTGCTGACCCCGCTCGAGGGGCTGACGCTTGTCGTCGCGCTGGTTGCCTTCTACGTACCGCTCGACGCACGCCTTCGCGTGCGCTTGCGGGGTGCGCCCGCCGCAAAACGGCCCTGAGAAATGCGCGCGTGGATGGCATAGAATCGCCTCCTGCCGCCGAGCCAATCCTCGAAAGGAGCCGCGCATGCCACGCCATCGTCCTGCGCTTCTGTACCTGTCGCTCGCCGTCCTGATCGCCGTCCCCCTCACCGTCACCGCCCAGCAACGGCCGTCGACCGAGCAGCTCAAGCAAGAGGCGGAGGACATGGTCGCCTCGCTGCAGAAGCTGTCCCAGGAGATGGTCGACTCGATCTTCTCGTTCGGCGAGCTCGGCTTCCAGGAGTTCTGGACGGTCGAATACATCACCGGGATCCTGCGCGATGAGGGCTTCACGGTCGAGACCGGCTGCGCCGGCATGCCGACCTGCTACGTCGCCAGTTGGGGGAGCGGCAGCCCGGTGATCGGCTTCATGGGCGACATCGACGGCCTGCCCGAGACCTCGCAGAAGCCCGGCGTCGCCTACCACGACCCGCTGATCGAGGGCGGACCCGGCCACGGCGAGGGCCACAACTCCGCCGCCGCGGTCGACGTGATCGGCGCCATCGTGACCAAACGGTTGATGGAGAAGTACGGCCTCTCGGGGACGCTCAAGATCATTCCCGGGGTTGCCGAGGAGCTGGTCGCGTCGCGGACCTACATGGTCAACGCCGGGCTGTTCGAGGGCATGGACGTGATGCTCTCCACCCACATCAGCTCGGGGATGACCACCAACTACGGCATCTCCGGCTCGGGGCTGGTCTCGACCGAGTTCACCTTTCACGGACAATCGGCGCACGGCGCCGGCTCGCCGTGGGCGGGGCGCAGCGCGCTGGACGCCGTCGAGCTGATGAACGCCGGCTGGAACTTCCGCCGCGAGCACCTGCGGCTGCAGCAGCGCAGCCACTACATCATCTCCAACGGCGGCAACCAGCCCAACGTCGTGCCCTCGGAGGCGGCGGTCTGGTACTACCTCCGGGAGCTCGATTACGACCGCATCAAGGAGATGCACGAGATCGGCCAGCGCATCGCCCAGGGGGCGGCGATGATGACTGACACGACGGTCAGCGAGCGGGTGTTCGGCTCCGCCTGGCCGTCGAACATGAGCAAGCCGCTCGCCGAGGTGGTCCAGGCCAACATCCTCGAGGTCGGCCTGCCGGAGTGGTCCGAGCAGGACCAGATGCTGGCGCGCGCGGTGCAGCGGATGATGCGCGGCGAGGACGAGGAGGAAGAAGAGGAGGAGGCGGCCGGCGGCGAGGCGGCTGGCGGCGGCCGCGGCGGCGAGGCGGCTGGCGGACGGGGCGCCGAGCAGGGCGGCGGCGGCGGCCGCGGCGGCGGGAGGGGCGGGCTTCCAACAGAAATCCGCAACACCGAGCTCAACGAGGCCAACCAGGGGATGGGCGGCGGCAGCGACGACATCGCCGAGGTCTCCTGGAACCTGCCGACGGTGCGCCTGCGCTACCCGGGCAACATCCCCGGCACCACCGGCCACCACTGGTCGAGCAGTATCGCGATGGCGACGCCGATCGCCCACAAGGGGGCCAACTACGGCGCCCGGGTCATCGCCATGACGGCGATCACGCTGGTCAACGAGCCCGAGGTCGTCGAGGAGGCCTGGACCTACTTCCGCGAGGTCACCACGGCCAACCAGCAGTGGATCTCGCTGATCCCGGAAGGCACGCCGCCGCCTATCCACCTGAACGCCGAAAAGATGCAGCGCTTCCGGCCGCTGCTCGAGCCGCTGCGCTACGACCCGTCCCGCTACGAGACCTACCTGCAGCAGCTGGGCATCGAGTATCCGACGGTGCGTCGCAACCAGGAGCGGGAGCGCTGATCGAGGCCCGTACCAGGACAATCGCGGTGGCCGCCGCCGCGGCGTGCCTCGCAGCGGGATGGCTGGCCGCTTGCGGCGGCGCCGGCGAGC
This sequence comes from Acidobacteriota bacterium, assembly GCA_036398215.1. Lineage (GTDB taxonomy): Bacteria > Acidobacteriota > UBA890 > UBA890 > UBA890 > DASWHK01. The sequence goes on from DASWHK010000263.1 coordinate 33,545, forward strand.
CGGACGCCGGCGGGCCACTCGTCCCGATCGGGGAGGCGGTCATCGCGCCGCAGCCGGAGGTGGAGGGGGATCCCGAGATCGGCGGGCTGTCGTCGCTCTTTCACGTCGGCGGCGGCCTCTACTACGCGGTGTCCGACGATCGCGGCGTGCGCGGCCCGGCCCGCTACTACACGATCCACATCCCCTTGACCGGCGGCCGCCTGAACGGCGAGCAGGTCTCGGTGCTCAACTGGGATGAGCTGCGCGACGCCGGCGGCGAGCCGCTGGCGCCGCTCACCTTCGACCTCGAGGGGCTGGTCGCCCACGGCAACAGCATCTTCGTGGCCTCGGAGGGCGACGTCGAGGCCGGCGTCCCGCCATTCATCGCCGTCTTCGACGCCGAGTCGCGCCTCGTCGAGCGGCTCGGCCTGCCGCCGCTGTTTCTGCCCGCCGGCGGGGGCGCCATCGGCGTCCGCGACAACCTCGCCTTCGAGAGCCTGACGATCGATCCCTCCGGCCGCTACCTGTTCACCGCCACCGAGAGCGCCCTCGCCCAGGACGGCCCGATCGCCACCACCGAGCACGGCGCCACGGCGCGCATCCTCCGCTTCGACCGCGAGCGCGGCGTGTTCGACGCCCAGTACCTGTACCCCGTCGAGCCGATCCACGCCGCCGCCGCCCTGCCCGGCGGCGTCCAGGACAACGGCCTCGTCGAGCTGGTGGCCTTCTCCGACCGCTCGCTGCTGGCTCTCGAGCGCTCGTTCGCCGCCGGCGCCGCCGTCGAGCAGAGCATCAGGCTCTTCGAGGTGTGCCTCGAGGGGGCCGACGACATCGCGACGATTCCCGGCCTCGCCGCCGTCGAGACCGCCTCAATCCGGCCGGCGCGCAAGCGCCTGATCGCCGACATCGCCGAGCTGGTCGACGACCCCGACAACGTCGAGGGCTTCTCTCTGGGCCCGCGCCTGCGCACCGGCGAGCCCACCCTGCTGTTCGTCTCCGACAACAACTTCGACCCGGTCCGCCAGACCACGAAGATCCTGGCGTTCCGGATCGCGCCCGGTGCGATCACCGGCTGCGAAGGCGTCGGCGGCGGCCCCGGCGAGGAGCTCGCCCTCGAGGATGCTCTCCTGGAGCACCCGAGTCGCTGAATCGTGGCGGGCCGGCGTAGAAACCACATTTTCAGAGCAGGCTTCCGAAGGGGCGCGCGAACCCGCCGATGCGGCACGGCCGGGTCCGTGTCGGCGGAACTCCGTCGGCCCGGACGCGCCGGAATCGACCCCCCGAATGGAGTCAGAAGGACGGCGGGCCCCGCTATCCCCTTGAGGATCCCTTCGATGCGGGGTATACGACCCGCGGTGACCACGCCGCGTAGCGTCGTTGGCGCCGCCCCGAAAACGGGAGTCTCCCCATGAAACCTCCGCGCTCCATCCGCCGGCCGCAGCGCCCGTTCCGATCCCCGTTCGCCTTCGTGCTCGCCGCCGGTTTGGCCGCATGCGCCGCACCGGCGCCCGAGGACGGCCATCGGTTCACGATCAGCGAGGAAGGCGGCCTTACCATCGCCCGCACCGAGTACATCGCCTGGCCCGAGATTCCGCGTGTCGGCTCCATGGCGCCGGAGTTCTGGCCGTCGCCAACAGGCGGTTGGATCGTTCACCTGCTCGCTTCCAGCGACATGGCCGCGCGCCCGACCCGGATATCTCGGACCGGACGGTGATGCTCGTCTTCGACGAGGAGGGCACCGAGCTGGCGCGGGTGACCGGCGACTGGGTGAAGACCGGCGAGCTCCGCGATGGCGAGGTCGGCGGCCGGCAGCGCACCTATGAGGTGCCCGTGTACTTCGCGCCGCAGCCACGGGGCGGTTACGTCCCTGGCCGCGGGATGTGGATGACCGGCGCCGATGAGCCGGCGATCGACTGATACGACCTCGACGGAAACCGCATCGGGCGCTGACGGACACCGGACTCCGCGTAGCACGGGTGGCCGCCGAGGTTCCGATACGCCCCGCCGGAATCTGCCGCCGCGTGGCCGTCTCCTATTCATGAGTGGTGGAGTTCTCCTTGGCAGCCTAAAAGGGCTATTATAGCCATATGAAAAAGGCCAGCGTGGTCGAAATGAAGAACGGTTTGAGCCGATACCTGTCCTACGTGCAACGGGGGGGGCGCGTCGTGATCTTCAACCGCAACACTCCGGTGGCGGAGCTAGTGCCCATCGAGAGCGACGCGGAGCCGACGAGTGCCGACCTGCTGGCGAGCTCCGTGGCGGAACTTGTGCGCAGCGGCATCGTGCGCCGCGGCCGTGCAAAGCTCCGAATGGAGCGGCTTCGCGAGCTTTCCGGGAAGCCCAGCGGCGTGCTCGACGCGCTGCTCGAGGAGCGGGCCGGCGGCCGGTGAAGTTCTGGGACAGCTCCGCCATCGTCCCTATGCTCGTTCCCGAGCGCGAGTCTTCCGCTTGCTACGGCTTGCTGGAAGACGACCCCGAAATGTTGGTGTGGGCAACGACGTCGGTCGAAGTGCTCTCGGCGATTCACCGGATGTCACGCACCGGCGACCTTCAGCCCGATGCCGCGGCGCTCGCCATCGAACAACTGGAGGTACTGCGGGCCGGCTGGAGCGAGGTCCTCGACGTCGAGATCGTCCGCACCCGCGCGGAACGACTCCTCGCGGTTCACGACCTGCGAGCCGCCGACGCGCTGCAGCTTGCCGCTGCATTGACCGCCAGCGGCGAGCGAACCAGGGGAGTGGGCTTCGTCGGCCTCGACAAGCGCTTGAACGAGGCCGCGCGCCGCGAAGGATTCCGCGTACTGCCGGACTGATGGAGGATCAGCCCGCGGGCGGGACCGCGCCGCTCTCCGCGGGCGGCTCACCGGGGGGCTGGACCCGGTACTCGGTGCGCGCCGAGCGAAGCATCGAGATCGCCGTGTAGACGACGACCACGACGACCAGCCAGCGGATCGCCGCCAGCGGCAGCTCCTTGACGATGTAGGCGGCGATGAGCACGGCGGGGATGCCGCCCAGCGCCAGGCCCAGCGCCGGGCGCAGCGCGTAGCTGTTCTTGCGCACGAAGCGGGTCGAGCCCACCGGCATCAGGAAGGCGCACGAGCCCATCATGATCGGGAAGGCCGCCCGCGGGTTCATCCCCAGCAGGCTGATCATGATCAGGCTGGGGGCGTACATGCCGATGCCCAGGGTCATCAGGGCGCCGAGGATGAAGTTGCCGATCACGGCGACCACAAGCAGCGGGCCCGACAGGCCGAGGGCGACGCCGCCGGCCGGGAAGAGGTCGAACTGGGTCATCAGCATCAGGCTGGCGGCGACCAGCAACGCCGTCCCCATGCCGATCTGGATCTTGCGCCGCGGCCACGAGGCGACGACGCCGGCCCCGAGCCAGGCGCCGGCGACGGAGGCGCCGATCAGCAGCGTCAGCGTCATCATGTCGACCTCGATGATCGCCACGTAGATGAACGCCTGAACGATCACCGGCGGCGTGTGGCCAACGTTGAGCGTCCCCGGGATGATGCGATCCGGGACGATCCGGCGGAGCTTGAAGATCGACGTCGTCGGCGCGAACGAGCCGATGCCCAGGGTATCGAAGAAGTTGGTCACGAAGCCGATCGCCAGGTGGGCGGCGGTCGGCGAGCCGGGCGTCGCCGCCGGGTCGCCGGCGGGCAGCTCCCGGCGCGCCCGCCGGACCCCCGCCACCCAGTTGACCAGAAAGACGACGCCGACGGCGCCCAGCAACAGAAAGAAGGTGAGCTTGGCGGCGGACATGGGCGGCTATCCTACGCTGGCCTCGGGCCGGCGGCAATGGCGGTCGGCCGGCATTTTAGGCGCCGCCGTCGACCCAGCCGGGGACCAACGCCCCGGCGCCGAACTCACAGATGGCGAACCGCGCCGCCAGCACCAGCAGCTCGTGCGAGGCGCCGGGTTCGCTCACTGGTGGTGGAAGTGTGATGGGTCTGGCGCGTGGACCTTGCGGGGCGAGGGCAAGGAGAGCCGGCTAACCTCCCTGGTCGCCCTTCTTCTCGTCCGGGTCGGGCTTCTCGGGACGCTCCCACGGCTCCCACTCCTCGCCCAGCACGTACTTCTGCATCCAGCGGATCTCCTCGACGTCGCGGATGCGCTGGTGCTTGGGCTCGCGGAAGCCATGCGGCTCGCGCGGGAACTTCATGTAGCGCACCGGGGCCTTGCCGACGTCCTTGATCGCCGTGAAGAACATCATCGACTGCTGCTCGGTGTCGGTGGTGTCGTTGACGCCGTGGATGAGCAGCGTCGGGGTGACCACGTTGGCGACGTGGGTGAGCGCCGACTGGTTACGGTAGCCCTCGGGGTTGTCCCAAGGCGTGCCGCCGATATGCCACAGCCGCACGTCGTTGTTGAAGCCGGGGCCGTACTCCGAGGTCCAGTCGTACACACCGGCGCCGATCGAGGCCGCCTTGAAGCGGTCGGTCTGGGTGATCGTCCAGCCGCCGAGGATGCCGCCGTAGCTCCAGCCCTTGACGCCCATGCGCTCGGGATCGGCGATGCCGTCGGCGATCAGCTTGTCGACGCCGTTCATCAGGTCCCAGAAGTCGCCCAGGCCGATGCCGTCGCCGCGGGCGAACGTGTTGCCCTCGCGCAGGTGGTCGGTGTAGCCGCTGGAGCCGCGGACGTTGGGCGACAGCGACGCGTAGCCGAGGCCGGCGTAGATGTGGTAGCTGGGGCGGAAGCCGTTGCTGAACGAGCCGGCCGGGCCGCCGTGGATGTTGAGGACCAGCGGCACCCGGTCGCCCTCCTCGTAGCCGACCGGCAGGTGCAGCAGGCCTTCGATCGTATAGTTGTTCCTGCTCTGCCACTGGATGACCCGCATCTCGGCGAGCTGCAACCGCTCGATCTGAGGGTTGGCATGGGTCAGGCGGACCGGCTCGCCGCCGTCGAGGCTGCCGACCCAGAGGTCGGTCGGCGTGTCGTTGTTGGACAACGAGTACACGTAGCGGCTGCGGTCCTTCGACCAGGAGCTGACCCGCATGGTGCCCTCGAAATGGGTGAGCTGCTCGTAGTCGCCGGTCGTCGTGTCCATCCGGTAGAGGTTGGTGTTGGTTCCCTGCTGTCCGGAGAACAGTAGATAGCGGCCGTCGGGCGTCCATACCGCGCTGCCCGGGCTGCCCGCGAACTTGTCGGACAGGAGGCGGTGCTCACCCAGCAGCGGATCCATCACCCAGATCTTGCTGTTGCGGTTCATCCATTCCTTGTCGTCGGCGGCCGAGAAGGTGAAGACTCTGCCGTCGGGCGACCATTCGGCCACTGACTCGGGCGCGTTGTTCTCCGTCAGGCGCGTCTTTTCACCGCTCGCCACGTCGAGAACGTAGATCTCGTTCTTGTCGTTGTCGTTGCGGCGGTTGCTGTAGCGGGCCGTGAAGGCGATGTGGGTGGAGTCCGGCGACACGTCGAAGCCGCCGAGGATGAATTCTTCTTCGGTGAGCCGGGTGGCCTCACGGCTCTCGATGTCGAACACCCACAGGCTGCTCCAGTACGAGCGGTTCTGGCCGTTCGGGCCCTCGTCGACGAAGATCGCGTCCTCGCCGTCCTCGAGCCCCTTCTCCTCGTCCTCGGGGCGCTTGTTCTGGGCCGAGAAGAAGATCTTGGTCTCGTCGTCGGACCACTGGTACGAGCCGATGCCCGTGTCGTGCTCGGTGAGCTGCGTCGCCTCGCCCCCGGCCGTGCGCATCCAGAAGATCTGCGACTCGTCGTCGACGTCGCGCTTGAAGGTCAGGTAGGTGCCGTCGGGCGAGAACTCGAACGAGCTGCCGCCCTCCTCGCCGATGTATTGGAAGGGATCGCCGCCCGACGCCGCCACCAGGTAGTAGGTGGTCTCGCGCTCGTTGTCGTCCCAGTTCAGCTCGTCGCGCGAGTAGAAGACCCACTCGCCGTCCGGGGACATCAGCGCGCCGCCGACGTCGACCATGTCGAGGGCGTCGTCGACCGTCATGGGCCGCGGCTCGGAAGGCTCCTGGGCGGCGGCCTCCGGGGCCGTTGCATCCTGGGCTGTTGCCTGAAGGACGGTTGCCTGCAGGGCGGCTCCGTGCGCTTGCGGCAGCGCCGGCCTCGCCCAGGCCGAGCTCTGCGCCCCGCCGACCACGCTCATCGCCAGCATTGCGACCAGCAGAACCGTCAATCCTCTACGCATTGTCTCTCCTCGATATCGGGGATCTGGATCCGGGCGCATATGTTATCTCCGCCGCGCCCGCCGGGACACTACCGGCCCGGCGGCGTTGGCAGGCGGCGGAGCGGGCGCAACGGGCGACGGAGGCCGATTCCGCGTCCCTCCCGGGCGCGCACCCGTTCCGTTGAAAAGGGTATCCCCGGCACCGGCCGGCGCAGCGAACGGGGGGACGCGCGCGGTGCGGGCGCCGTCCGGTTAGGGCTCGTGCAGAAATAACTGCGCGCACCGAGGGTGTCCGGGCGCCCTTCTCGCAAGGCGCGCGACCGAGGCATAGCGGGGCCTATGTCGCAGGGAGCGCAACGCCGCGAGAAGGGATGCACGGGCGCCCGAATGCCGCAGTTATTTCTGCACGAGCCCTTACTTGTGCTTGACCCCGCCGCGGCCGCCGCGAAAGGCGTAGGCGAGCCCCCCGAGGCGGCTGGTCTCCGAGCAAAACTGGACGAAGTAGAAGACATCGGGGTCGATGGCGCGGGCCGCGCCGAGGAGCTTGCGGACGTCCCGGCGCTTGGCGGTAGCGTAGATGATCTGGCGAGGGCCGTCGCGCCCCTCGGCCTCGACGGTGGTAACCCGCTGGCCGATCTTGCGCAGGGCCGCGGCGATCGCGCCGCCGTCGCCGCTGGAGATCAGCGTCGCCACGCAGGCCCCCATCGCCAGCTTGCGCTCCAGGATGATGCCGACGGCGTTGCCGGCGGCAAAGCCGCTCGCATAGGCGAGAATCAACAGCGGGAACTCGGTGATGTTGACGATCACCTCCGAGACCGCGATGACCCAGATGACGATCTCGAAGAAGCCCAGCGTGACCGCGGTCGTCGTATGGCCATGGATCACCGAGATCATCCGCATGGTGCCGAGCGAGACGTCGACGACCCTTGCCCAGAAGATCACCAGGGCCACGAGCCAGATGGAGGCGCCCTCGAAGAACAGCATGGTGGAAAAGCTCCTAAATCTCTCTCTAGCCGCCGGCAAGCTGCGGGTGCCGCGCGACGTTGGGCGGGGCGCACCCGCAGGCGCCTCCCGGCGCCGCCGCTCCCTCCGTCGCAGCGCTACGCCTCGTCACGTTTCCACGACAGCCGGCCCAGGCGTGTAGAATTCCGCGCGTCGGCCCGCGCTTGCGGGCCGCGGCAATCCGGCGAGTTACCACCCGATTGCGCCTCTATTGCAATACATGATGGCCGCCCCGTCCAGCCGACGGCCTCCCGCAGCGGAATTACGACCGTGGTTCAGTTCTCCTCAGGCGCCTCCGAGTTCGACCGGTTACGGGCGATCGCCGCCGACCCGAGCGTGTCGCTGGAAGAGCGCCTGGAGGCCTTCGAGGACCTCATTGACTCGGAGGTCGGCGACACCGACCTGGTAAGGGCGCGCAACATCGAGCGGGAGTCCGGGCCCTCGCAGCTCTACCTGAAGTTCGAGGGCGGCAACCCGACCGGCACCCAGAAGGACCGCATCGCCTTCGCCCAGGTGCTCGACGCGCTCCGCCGCGGCTTCGAGGCGATCACGGTGGCCACCTGCGGTAACTACGGGCGCGCCGTGGCGCTGGCGGCGGCCGCCGCCGGGCTGCGCAGCCACATCCATATACCCAAAACCTACCAGTCGTCGCGCATCGCCCAGATGGAGGAGCTGGGAGCGGAGATCATCCACGTCGACGGCGACTACGAGCGCGCCGTCGAGGTTTCCCGCGACCTCGCCGACAGCGAAACCGTCTACGACGGCAACCCCGGCGGCGACAACACCGACATCCAGCTGCGCGCCTACGGGCAGATCGCCCACGAGATCTTCGACGACTTGCGCGATGCGCCGGCGGCGGTCGCGGTGCCGGTCTCCAACGGCACGACGCTGGTCGGCATCTACCGAGGCTTCGCCAGCCTGCAGCGGCGCGGCAAGACCTCGCGGATGCCGATGATGATCGCCGGCTCGTCGTTCAACAAGAACCCGATCGTCCACGCCTTCGTCCAGAATCTTGAGGAGTGCGTCGACCTCGAGCCGGGCGCCATCAGCGAGACGGCGGTCAACGAGCCGCTCATCAACTGGCACTCGATCGACGGCGACGCGGCGCTGTGGGCGCTGCGCGACTCGGCGGGCTGGGCGCGTTTCGCCTCGGACAAGTCCATGAGCCGGTACTCGCGCTTCCTGCGCGAGCAGCAGGGCCTCAGCGTGCTGCCGGCGGCCACCGCGGGCCTCGTCGCCCTGGTCGAGCGGCACCGCGACGAGCCCCTGCGCAACGATCGCTACGTGGCGATCCTGACGGGGAGGAAGGCATGACCAGCGCGCGCTTCGAGGCGTCGCGCCCCACGTCGCTGGTGAGCGGGCGGGATGGGCGGCGTTCCCTGGTCGCACGGGCGCGACGCTCCTCCTGTTGGAGGTCACCACGGCGGAGCCGTGAAGACCGGAGGAGGACGGAAGATCGTGGCTGAGCTCCCGGAGGGAAACGCGGTCGTCTACTGCGAGGGCGCATTCAACACGCCGAACGGCAAGACCGCGCACGGCCTGGTGCGGCGCAGCCGCCGTTACCGGGTGATGTCGGTCATCGACTCGCGTCACGCCGGCGGCGACGCCGGCGAGATCCTCGACGGCCGCAAGAAGGGCATCCCGGTGGTCGCCGACCTGGGCGCCGCGACGGCGGCGGCGGCCGGCGGCGCGCTCACCCACTTCGTCGTGGGGCTCGCCCCCGACGGCGGCCGGCTGCCGGCGACCGGGCGAGCGGCGGTAAAGGAGGCGATCGAGGCCGGGTTGAACGTCGACTCCGGCCTCCACGACTTCATCAGCGAGGACGCCGAGCTCGCCGAGCTCGCCGCCGGGCGCGGCGTGACGCTACGCGACGTTCGCAAGACGCCCGGGCGCGAGCACCTGCACGCCTTCAGCGGCGAGATCGAGGAGGTGGAGAGCTTCCGGATCGCGCTGCTGGGTACCGACTCCGCGGTCGGCAAGCGGACCACCGCCTGGGCGCTCGTCGACGGCCTCGAGGCCGCCGACTACCCGACCGAGCTGATCGGCACCGGCCAGACCGCCTGGCTGCAGGGCGCCGAGTACTGCATCATCCTCGACTCGCTGATCAACGACTTCGTCGCCGGCGAGCTCGAGCACGCGATCGTCCGCGCCTGGCGCGAGAAGGCGCCGCGGGCGCTTGTCATCGAGGGCCAGGGGAGCCTGATGAACCCGGCCTACCCCGGCGGCTACGAGATCCTCGCCGCCGGCCGGCCCGACGTGGTCGTCCTCCAGCACGCCCCGGCGCGCAAGGAGTACGACGGCTTCCCCGGCTATCCGATCGAGCCGCTGAAGACCCAGATCCGCGCCATCGAGCTGATCTCCTCGAAGCCGGTCGTGGCGATCACGATCAATCATGAGAACCTGGGCGCCGCCGCGGTGGGGGCAGCGGCTCGCAAGATCAAGGAAAGCACCGGCCTGCCGGCGTTTGACGTGCTGCTCGACGGCCCCGGCGAGCTGGTCGACCTGCTCGAGGGCTACCTGGAAGGCTGATTGCTCGATGGCCGCGAAGAGAACGAAGAAGGGGCGCGGTGGCAGCGACCCGCTCCGGGCCTTGCAGGTCTGGGACCGGCTCGAGGTCGGCCCGGTCGAGGTGCAGCGCCGCCGCATCGTCGCGCCCTACCGGATCACCCACGACGGCCGTAGCGAGGCCATCGACCTGATCTACCGCTACGAGGAGCCGGTCTTCGACCCGCGCTTCCCGGGCGCCGCCAACCTGGCGTCGATGATCGCCGCGCAGGTGGCGCTCAACTACGGCCTCTTCTGCCGCGAGATGGTATTCAACGGCAGCTACGACGCCCACGATCGCGACTTCATCCGCCGCTACGCGTCGCACACGGCGCGCGAGATCTACGTCATCAAGCTGCTGCGGGAGAACCCCTTCCTGCGCGATCCGGTGCGCGACCTGCCGGCGGTGCGGCGCGACGACTACCTGCAGGCGCGCCTGCGCTTCGAGGGCGAGCCGCTCGCCGACAACGCCGCCTCCCCCTTCGCCGCCTTCGCCGACGACACGCGCTCGCGCTACGCGGTACTGTCGAGCGGCGGCAAGGACAGCCTGGTCAGCTACGGCCTCTTGCGCGAGCTCGGCTACGAGCCCCACTCGATCTTCATCAACGAGTCCGGCCGCCACTGGTTCACGGCGCTCAACGCCTACCGGCACCTGCGCGACACCGACCCGAAGACAGCGCGCGTGTGGACCAACGCCGACCGCGTCTTCACCTGGATGCTGCGGCGCCTGCCGTTCATCCGCAAGGACTTCGCCGACCTGCGCGCCGACATCTACCCGATCCGGCTGTGGACCGTGGCGGTGTTCCTGTTCGGCGCCCTGCCGTTGATGGCCAGCCGCCGCCTCGGCCGCCTGGTGATCGGCGACGAGTTCGACACCACGGTGCGCGGCTCTTTTCGCGGCATCACCCACTACGGCGGGCTGTTCGATCAGAGCCTCCACTTCGACAACGCGCTGAGCCGCTACTTCGGCGCCAAGAGCTGGAACGTCACGCAGTTCTCGATCATGCGCCCGGCGTCCGAGCTGCTCATCGTCAAGACGCTGGCCGAGCGCTACCCCGACCTGCAGGCGCACCAGGTCTCCTGTCACGCTACCCGCGAGGAGAACGGCCGCATGCTGCCGTGCGGCAAGTGCGAGAAGTGCCGGCGCGTGGTCGCCATGCTGACCGCCGTCGGCGCCGACCCGAAGCGCTGCGGCTACACGGCGGAGCGGGTCGCCGATTGCCTCGCCGCCCTCGCCGACCATCGCCTGCACCAGGAGAGCGCCGGCGCCGAGCACCTCACCTGGATGCTCGAGCAGGCCGGTCAGCTTCCGGGCTCCAAGGGCGCCCACCCGGCGCGCCGCCACCCCGAGGTCCTCAAGCTGCGCTTCGACGCCGAGCACTCGCCGTTCGACGCCATTCCGGCCGACCTGCGCCGTCGCCTCTGGCCGCTGCTGCTGGAGCACGCCGACGGCGCGGTCGAGAAGAAGGGAGGCTCCTGGCGGCGCTGCGATCCGCTGTCGCGCCGGGCGCTCGCCGCCCCCTACCCCTACGATCCCCCGGCCGCCAAGGGGCACGCCGCAACGCGCCGCGAAGCGGCGGCGCGGCGGGCCGGAACGGGTGGCGGCGACGGCCGCGACGTGCTTCTCGAGCTGCTCACCTGGCCCGAGGCCGAGCGCCGCCTCGCCGAGGTCGACATCGCCCTGCTGCCGGTGGGCGCCACCGAGCAGCACGGCCCCCACCTGACGCTCGATACCGATTCCTTCGACGCGGCGCGGCTGGCCCGCGACGTCGCCGAGGCCTGCAGCGACCCCAAGCCGCTGGTGCTGCCGCTGATTCCCTACGGCGTCTCCTACCATCACGAGTCGTTCGCGGGGACGCTCAGCGTCACGCCCCAGGCGCTCGCCCGCATGGTCCACGACATCGGCATGAGCGCCGCCCGCAACGGCATCAAAAAACTGGTCATCATCAACGGCCACGGCGGCAACATCCCGACGCTGCACTTCGCCGCCCAGACCATCAACGCCGAGGCGCAGATCTTCACCTGCGTCGATACCGGCGAGACCTCCGACGCCGACGTCAACGCCCTCACTCACACCCCCAACGACGTCCACGCCGGCGAGGTCGAGACCAGCACCAGCCTCTACCTGCGCCCTGATACCGTGCAGATGGACAAGGCGAAGCGCTCGGTGCCGCGCTTCTCCAACCCTTACCTCGACTTCACCTCACGCCTCAGCGTCGGCTGGTACGGCCGCACCCACAAGATCTCGCGCACCGGCGTGATGGGAGACCCCACCCTCGCCAGCGGCGAAAAGGGCGGCAAGATGTGGTCGCTGATGGTCGATCACCTGGTCCGCCTGGTCGAGGACCTCAAGCGCCTCAGCCTGGATCAGATTCATCAGACGAAGGTGTGACAGTCGCGCCAGTACGGCGCCAGCCGCTTGACGCCCTCGGCGACCTGCGCGGGGGCGGCGGCGAAGCTCAACCGCACGTGGCGGCGGCCGCCCTCGCCGAAGACGATGCCGGGGATCAGGACGACGCCGGTCTCGTCGCGCAGCCGCAGGCAGAAGGCCAGCGGGTCGGCCCAGGCGGCCTCGGGCAACTGCAGGAAGGCGTAGAAGGCCCCGTCGGGCGGCTCGAGCGTCTCGCCGAGGTGTTCCTGCCAGGCCGTCTTCAGCGCCTCCCAGCGCGTGCACAGCTCGCCGCGCGCCTCCGCCAGCACGGTCTCGGAGGCGTCGATGAGTGCCTTGGCGGCGAGCTGCGCCGGCTTCGCCGCGGCGGTCGTCGTGTAGCCGTGCATCACCCGCGCCGGCCCCAGCCAGCGCTCGCCGGCGACGATCCAGCCCACCCGCAGCCCGGGGGCGCCCCAGCCCTTGCTGACCGAGCTGACCACCGCGCCCCAGTCGCTGACGTCGCGCAGGCTCGGCGGCCGCTCGCCGAAGTAGAGGTCGCGGTAGACCTCGTCGGAGATCAACAGCACGTCGCGCTCGCGGCAGGCACCGGCGATCTGCTGCAAGGCGCCGGCGCCGGCGCCCGTGGACGTCGGGTTGCCGGGATGGTTGACCACCACCGCCCTGACCCCCGGCGTGTCGAGGCGCTCGATGATCGCCTCGGCATCGACCCGAAAGCGATCGCTGGCGGCGAGCGGATAGGGAACCGGCTCACCGCCCGCGAGCCGCGTCAGCGCCGGGTAGGCAACGAAGCCGGGGTCGGGAACGAGCACCTTGTCGCCCGCATCGACCCACGCCAGCAGCAGCGAGAACAGCGCCTCCTGGCAGCCGATCGTGATGATCACGTCGTCGGGACCTGTCGCCGCGCCGGCGCCGGAGGCGTACAGCCCCGCCACCGAGCGCCGCAGCTCCGGCAGCCCCTGCTGCGGCCCGTATCCGCACACCCCGGAATACTCCGCCAGCGCCCGGCGAGCGGGCTCGGGCAACGGCCAGGTGGGCTCGCCGAGGCCCAGCGGGATCTTCTCGGCCGGCCCCCCCTCGCTGATCAGCCGGATGGGCGAGACGGTCAGGCCGCGGATGCGGGCGGCGGGAGGACGGGGATCGACGGGCCCAACACTCGTCATCGCAGCGCGCCCTCCAACGCCGTGGCCGCGTCGGTCCTCTCGTCGCGATACTTGACGATCATCGGGGCGTTGAGGTGGAGGTTGCGCTCGCGGGCGAAGGGGGCGGTGGCGGGGCGGCTGCCGGGGACGACGACGGCGCCGGCGGGGATCTCGCGGCGCAGCTCGGCGCCGTTGACCAGGTCGTAGACGACGCTCGAGGCGGTCAGCACGACGCCGGCGGCGAGCACGGCGCGCTCGCGCACGACGACGCCCTCGAAGACGCCGGCCAGGGCGCCGACGAAGACGTCGTCCTCGATCACAACCGGCAAGGCGCCGGCCGGCTCGAGCACGCCGCCGAGCTGGGCGCCGGCGCTGAGGTGGACGCGCTCGCCGACCTGGGCGCAGGAGCCGACCAGCGCGTGGCTGTCGACCATGGTGCCGGCGCCGACCCAGGCGCCGACGTTGATGAAGGCGGGGGGCATGATCACCACGCCCCTGGCGACGTGGGCGCCGCGCCGCACGCTCGAGCCGCCCTGCACCAGGCGGACGCCGTCGTCGATCGTGAAGCGGCGGGCGGGAAAGGCGGCCTTGTCGAAGAAGCCGTAGCCCGGCCCTTCGAGCTCGACCGTCCTGGTGCGCTTGAAACCGGCGAGGATGGCGCGCTTGATCCAGGCGTTGGCGACCCAGACGCCGCCGGCACCGCGCTCGGCGGAGCGCAGGGTGCCGGCTTCGAGGTGGTCGAGCAGGGCCGCGTGGGCGCGCTCGGCGTCCGGATCGGCGACGATCTCCTCGGGGCTACGATCGAAGAAGGCGCGCAGAGCGGCAGAGTCCATCGCGGGGCTCACGACAGCACCTCGCGGGCGGCGTCCCTCCCTACGGCGTCGATCGCGGCGCTCACGACAGCGCCTCCCGGCACGTGGCGAGCGCCTCCCGCAGACGCTCGCGGGTGGCGTCCTGCGCCCGGGTCAACGGCAAGCGCAGGGCATCGCCGGCGATATCGAGCAACGCCAGGCCGGCCTTCACGGGGATCGGGTTGGACTCCACGAAACAGGCGTCGATCACCGGCAGCAACGCCGCGTTGAGTCGCTGCGCCGTCGCCAGGTCGCCGGCGCGGGCGGCCTCGACGAGCTGCTTGATGGGGCCGGGCAGCAGATTGCCGACCACCGACACCAGGCCGACCCCGCCGACGGCGATGGTTCCCAGCGCCAGGTTGTCGTCGCCCGACAGCAGCTGCTTGCCGGCCGGCAGCGTGCGGGCGATCTCGCCGATCTGCGCCAGGCTGCCGGACGACTCCTTGACCGCCACCACCTGCGGGTTCTCCCACAGGCGGGAGAGGGCGGCGGGGGCGAGGTTCAGGCCCGTGCGGCCGGGAACGTTGTAGACGATGAGCGGCAGGCCGGGGGCGGCGGCGGCGACCGCCTCGAAGTGCGCCACCAGCCCGGCGGTCACCGGCTTGTTGTAGTAGGGGGTCACCACCAGGGCGCCGTCCGCCCCCAGCTCCTGGGCGCGCCGCGTCATGGCGGCGGCGTGCACCGTGTTGTTGTGGCCGGTGCCCACCACCACCTGCCGCCCATCGGCCTCCTCCAGGCAAAGCTCGATCAGAGCGTCGCGCTCGTCGTCCTCCAAAGTGGCGGCCTCGCCGGTGGAGCCGAGCACCAGGAGGACATCGGTGCCGCCCCCCACGACGTGCCGCACCAGCCGCCGGAAGCCGTCCAGATCGACCTTGCCGTCGCCGGTGAACGGCGTCGCCAGGGCCACCGCGAGGCCGGAGAAGTCGCTGCCCCGGCCCGCGCTCGTCGCTGCTGCCATCTTCCCTCCTCGCGATCAAGAAGCTTCACGCGACCGCAGCTTCATCCATCAGGGTCGGCCGCAGCCGATCGGCAACGACCGAGAACCCCCGTATCCAAGCTCTGCTTCCTCATTCGCGTGCTCACCGGCCCCCTCCCCCCCACCCGGCCTCGCCGTCCTGCAGCCTGCCGGCAGGCGCCGCACTCACTCGAACAACGCCTTGTGCAGCCGCTCGATGACGGCCGGCACGTGGGCGGCCTCGACCACGAGGCTCAAGTTGATCTCGTTGGCGCCCATCGAGATCATCTCGACGTTGATGCCCTCGATGGCCCCGAAGACCTTGGCGCTCAACCCGGCGGTGTGCTTGAGCCGCTCGCCGACCACCGCCACGATGGCGCGCCCTTCCGCCACCGTCACCGACGAGAACTCGCCGAGCTCGGCGAGCAGCGGCTTGATCGGCGCGTCGGACGGCACCGTCATCGAGACGCTGACCTCAGCGGTGGCGATCAGGTCGACGTCGATCTGGTGGCGGCCGAAGACCTCGAACAGCCGCTCCAGGAAGCCGCTGTTCTCAAGCATACGCGTCGAGGTGACGGTAATCACCGTAATCCCCGAGCGACTGGCGAGCGCCGTGACGGGCCGGCCGCTGTTGACCTCGGCGGTGATCGTCGTGAAGCGGCCGCCGGGCCGCTCGGTGTGGCGCACCGACACCGGGATGCCGGCGCGCACGGCGGGCTGGATCGTCGCCGGGTGCAGGACCTTGGCGCCGAACGACGCCAGCTCGGCGGCCTCGGCGAAGCTCAGCCGCTCGATGTGCTGGGCCTCGGGGACGAGGCGCGGATCGCCGGTGAAGACGCCCTCGACGTCGGTCCAGATCTGCACCTCGGAGGCATCGATGGCGGCGCCCAGCAGCGCGGCGCTGTAGTCGCTGCCACCGCGGCCCAGCGTCGTGGTGACGCCGGCCTCGGTGGCGCCGACGTAGCCCTGGGTGACGACGGCGCGCCCCGGCCCGGCGTGCGGCACCAGCAGCGCCGCGGCGAGCTCGCGGATGGCCGCCTCGTCGGGGCGGGCGCGCCCGAAGCGGTCGTCGGTCCGCATCACGGTGCGGGCGTCGACGCGGGTCACCGGGACGCCCTGCGCCTCCAGATGGGCGGTGAACACCAGCGTCGAGAGGCGCTCGCCGAAGCTGGCGATGGCGTCGGCGGAGCGCGGGCTGAGCTCGCGCAGCAGGGTGACGCCGCGGACCAGCAGCTTGAGCTCGTCGACGCGCTTGTCGAGCTCGGCGTCCAGCGCCGCCGGCGCCTCGCCGCCGAACAGCTCGGCGGCGGCGGCCAGATGCTTGCGCTTGATCTCGGCCACCTTCTCCAGCGCCTCGCTCAGCTTGCCGCCCTCGGCCGCCGTCGAGGCCGCCAGCAGCGCGTTGGTGACCCCCGACATGGCCGAAAGGACGACGACGGGCCCCTGCGGCAGCGCCTCGCGCACCAGCTCGCCGACCCGCCGCATGTTGGCGGCATCGCCCACCGACGTGCCGCCGAACTTCATGATCACCAGGCTCACGGCCCGTCCTCGAGGGGCACCGCCTCGTCCCACCATTCGACGCGACCGATCACGTCAGCAAACCTTTGGCATACGCCAGCTCGGCGTTGAGCACCGAGGCCCCGGCGGCGCCGCGCTGCGTGTTGTGCCCCAGCAGGCTGAACTTGATGCCGAGCAGCGGGCAGCGGCGGATGCGGCCGACGTGCACCGGCATGCCGCCGGTGCGCTCGACGTCGAGACGGGGCTGCGGCCGGTCGGGCTGCGCGTGCAGGCGGATCGGCGGTTGTGGCGCGCTGTGCAGGCCGAGGCGCTGCGGCTCCGGGTTCCAGCTCCGCATCGCCTCCTCGACGTCGGCCGGCGGCGGGTCGCCCTGCAAGCGCACCGACACCGCCTCCATGTGGCCGTCGACCACCGCGGCCCGGTGGCAGAGCGCCGAGATCTCGAATCCGGCGGGCTGGAACGACTCGCCGTCAAAGCCGCCCAGCATCTTGGGCGTCTCCTCCTCCACCTTCTCCTCCTCGGAGCCGATGTAGGGGATGATGTTGCCGAGGATGTCGAGGCTGGCGACCCCGGGGTAGCCGGCGCCGCTGACCCCCTGCATCGACGTCATCATCACCGCCTCGATGCCGAACGTCTCCTGCAGCGGCCCCAAACCCATTACCAGCACCGTCGCCGTGCAGTTCGGGTTGCAGACGATGCCGCCCCGCCAGCCGCGGCCGCGGCGCTGCACCTCGAGCATGCCGAGGTGGGCGGCGTTGACCTCGGGGACCAGCAGCGGCACGTCGGCCGCCATCCGGTGGGCCGAGGCGTTCGAGAAGACCACCGCGCCGGTCGCCGCGAAGGCCGGCTCAATCTCCCGCGCCGGCGCCGTATCGAGCGCCGAGAAGACCACCGGCGCGCCCACCGCCTGCGGATCGCACGCCGCAACGACGCTCTCCTCGAGTCCCCCGTAAGCCCGGCTGCCGAGCCGCCACGAGCAGGCCTCCGCGTACCGCTTGCCGGCGCTCGCCTCGCTGGCGGCGAGGTGGCGGATCTCGAAGAGCGGGTGGTCGGCGAGCCGCTCCACGAACCGCTGGCCGACAACGCCCGTAGCGCCGAGGATCGTCACCGGGATGCGCTCTGCCATGCTTGCTCCTTTCCGAGGTCGAGTGTAGCGGAGCCCGGAGGAGCATAACGCAGCGGCTTCCGGGAGCCCGTCAGACCCTGTAGATCGGAATCTTGAGCTTTCGCGCCACGGCAATCATGCGGGCGTCGTAGCTGGCGAGCTCGACCTTGACGGACATCTCCCGAAGGAACTCGACGGTCGCGAGGTGGAGCGCATCGAGCGTACGGACCGGCGACGGAAAGGGATCCACCGCCCTCGCCAGCACGGGAGCAATCATCTCCAGCATCGCGACCCGCCCCAAGATGGACTGCACGGCCTCCCCGTGGCTGCGGGTCAGCTTCTTCGCGTGGATACGGGTCCACAGCTCATACTCCAGCAGCCGGCTGCACACGAGATCCTCTTCCCAGAGTCTGTCCGGCGGAACACGATCTTCCGCAAGCAGGTAAGCGAGTGCCACCGACGTGTCGAGGTAAATCACCGGTCCGCTCTGTCTTCCGAGAGCTCCCGCTCGAGCGTGGACCAGTTCGTAACCGGCTTCCTCACCGGCTTGAGCTTCCCGGTAATGGGAGGGCGGAGCCACCCCTTGCGCACGATCTCCGCGAGCAACGCGTCGCCGACGTTGTCGGCACGCCCGGCTCGCGGGGGGCCGATCTCGGCCACCACCGTGTCCCGGTCCGTCACGAGGATCGTCTCCCCGGCCGCCGCCAGTCGAACGTACTCGCTCAGCTTGTTCTTGAGGATCTTCAGCCCAACCGCACGCATACCGACAATAGTAGCTTCCGGTAGCTACGTTTTCTATCAGGCAATCGAGAAACCGACTGTCGCTACTTGATCTCCTGGCAAGAACGCCTTGCGCCCCTCATCGCGGGTGGACGGCAGAGCACCTACTCCAACGTGCAACCGAAGCCCGGCCGCTCCGACGGATAGAGCGTGCCGTCGCGCAGGATCACCGTGCCGTCGGTGGGATCGTCGATCAGATCGAGGTGGCCGTCGAGATCCGCGTAGGTCACCGACGGCCGCGCCAGCGCGAAGTGCAGGCCGGCGGCGATGCCCAGCGCCGCCTCGTCCATGCAGCCGACCATCGTGTGGACGCCGACCGCCGCGCCGACGGCGGAAACCCGCATCGCCTCGTCGATGCCGCCGACCTTCATGAGCTTGACGTTGAGCAGGTCGACGAGCCGCTCGCCGGCCAGCTTGAACGCATCGCCGCGGTCCAGCAGGCTCTCGTCAGCCATCACCGCGGTCGCCGGGTTCAAGGTCAGCGGCCCGAGCTGGTCGGGATGCTCGCTGGGCGTCGGCTGCTCGAGGATCTCGAGGTCCGCCGCCCGCACCGCGGCCAGAAAGCGCTGCGCCTGCTCGACCGTGTACCCCTGGTTGGCGTCGAAGCGCAGCTCGATCTTCGGCCCCACCGCCTCCCGCACCTTCACGACCCGCGCGATGTCGTCCTCGACGTCGCGCCCCCCCTTGAGCTTGAGCGCCCGAAACCCCTGCCCCACCCGGTCGCGGGCCCGCCGCACCGTCTCGTCCTCGGGCAGGATCCCGATCGTCACGCTGGTCTCCATGCAATCGCGAAACCCGCCCAGCAGCCGCCACACCGGCAGCCCGGCCGCCTTGCCCATCAGGTCGAGCAGCGCCATGTCCACCGCGGCCAGCGCCGCCGGCAACTCCCCCAACGCCTCCCGCAACGGCACGAGAACCTGCATGCGCCGCAACGGGTCGGCCCCCAGCAGCGCCTCCCGCACCGGCCCGGCGAGCGCCGCTGCCACCATCTCGGGCGTCTCGTCGGTAACATGCGCATCCGGCGCCGCACACCCGACCCCCCGCATACCCCCGTCGGTCTCGACGCGAAGAAAGATGTTGGGCGCCGTGTCGTAGCTCTCGTAGGCGATCGCGTAGGGCTCGCCGAGCTTCAGGTCGAGACGCCAGCTTTCCACCTGCGTGATTCTCATCGTGCTCTCGCCGCTCGCCCCCGCGGGCGGACGCGCCAGCCCTTCGAGGTACTCAGGAGTATCAGCGACGCCTCATGCATTCCGCGGCGCCCCGCCGAGCGGTGAATCTAGCAGGAGCCACGTATCCACGTGCTGCCGACGAAGTGGCCCGTCGCCGGTGCGGATCGCGTGGATCGGATCGTCCGCCCGTATCTGAAGGCCTTGCAATGAAACGAGAACGAGCGAGCGGCCTGGCCCAGTCCGTAGAGCGGCTGATCCGGGCTCTTGCACGGAACTGTGACAGGCTGTGACGTCAAGCTGCCGCGCAGCCCGTGCTACGGGCGCTGCCCGGCTCACTTCGCGAACGACAAGGGCGCGGCATGACGAAGGCCGCAAGCTAGCGCCGCGCCGCCCGCAACTGCGCCAGCAGCTGCCGGAGCTCCGCGTCTTCGGGGAACAGCTCGCCGAGGCGCTCGGCGTAGGCGGTGGCGGCCTCCACGTCGCCGCGGTCGCGCTGGTAGGTGGCGAGCGCGGTCAGGAGATCCCGGTCGTAGGGGTGCCGCTCCAGCGCCGCTTCCAGCTCCCCGAGGACGAGCTCGATCCGCCCGGCGGAGACCAGGGCCACGGCGTAGACGTACGAGAAGCGCGGATTCTCCGGCGCCAAGCGGGCGGCGCGCTGCAGCGAAGCGAGGGCGCCGGCCAGGTCGCCGGCGCGCACCCGGTGCAGCCCGAGGGCATGGTGCAGCTCGGGCGCGTCGGGCCGCAGGGAGAGGGCGCGCCGCAGGACGTCGGCCTCCCGCTCGGTGCTCCCCACGGCCCGCAGCAGGTCGGCCAGGTTGAGATGGGCGGCCAGGTGCGAGGGGTCGAGCGCGAGGGCGCTCCGGTAGGCGCTCTCCGCCTCGGCGGCCCTTCCCGTCGCCGCGAACAGATTGCCGAGCGCGACCTGCGAGGACGGCTGGTCGGCGTCGACGCGAAGCGCCGCCTCGTACTCGCCGATCGCCCGGTCGACGGCCGCCGCCTGGGCCGCGGTCAGCGCGCTTCGCGGAACGGAGGCGAGCAGCCGTCCGGCCCGGGTGCGCACCGCCAGCGTGGGGTCGCCAGCCAGCGGTGAGGCGAGCTGCAGCAGCTCGGCCGCCGGCCGCCCCTCGAGGGCCTCGAGCGCGCCGAGCCGCACCAGCGGCTCGCGGTCCGCGAGGCCGCGGCGGACGGCATCCCGAGCGGCGGGCGAACGGTGTCCGGCGAGCAGCGAGAGCGCGGTCGCCCGCACGATCGGCGCTTGCGCGGCATTCTCTGCCACCGCCGCGAGGGCGGCGGCCGCCCCCGGAGCCCCTTCACGGCCGGCGTGGATCGCCCGGGCAAAGTCTGTCGCCGCGTCGTCGGGCGGCCCGTACCAGCGCTCGACGGCGCTCGCCGCCCAGGCCGCTGGACGGTCGGCGTGACAGGCGTTGCAGGCGTTCGGCACGCCGATCGACCGGCTGAGCTCGGGGCGCGGAATCCGCAGAGAATGATCCCGGCGCGGGTCCACCTCCATGTAGGTCGTCGCCGGCATGTGGCACTCG
>DASWHK010000264.1:0-6384 GCA_036398215.1 Acidobacteriota bacterium
TGACCGCCGCCGTCCCCAAGGTCCTGCTGCCGGTCGGCGGCCGTCCGATGCTCGAATGGGCGCTGCAGGAGGCGGTCTCCTCGGGCGCCGGGGCCGTCGCGGTGATCGTGGCGGCCGACCAGCAGGAGGTACGACGCTTCCTCGCCTCGCCGGCCGCCGCCGTCCACCTGGCCGGGGTGGCGCTCGAGGTGGTCGAGCAACCCGAGCCGGTGGGAATCGGCGACGCGTTGATCCGCTGCCGGCCGCTGACCGGCGATCAGCCGTTCGGCGTGGTCGTCCCCGACAACTGGTTCGCCAGCCGGACGCCGGCCTTGGCGGAGGTAGCCAAGACGCTTTTCGAGACCGGAATGGATACGATCGGACTGGTCGAGGTCGGCCCGGAGCAGGAGGGCTTGCTCGGCAACGTCGGCGGCGTCGAGCTCGAACATCTCGGCGGCAACTCGTACCGCATCCTGGCGCTGGCGGACAAGGCGGCCGGGACGTTCGCGATCGGCGCTTCCGTTTCCGGGCCGATGTTGCGCGGCTGCGCCCGCTACGCCCTCACCCCGGCCTTTTACGACGCTCTGGAGGCCGGCGCCGATGCCGAGAGGGAGGAGGAGTGGGACGACGTGCCGGCCTTCCAGCGACTGACCCGCCGCCCCGGCCTCGCCGGGCACCGCCTCAGCGCCCGCCTCTTCGATCTCGGCAACGAGATTGGCTACCGGGCGGCAAACGCCTACCTCGCCGGCGGGCGGCCCCTGTAATCGCCCGCTGCTGCGGGCGCGGAGGAGCATGTTCTCCGGCGTGCACGCTTGGTTGCTCCACGACTGTCGTCGTCAGCGGTACTTGCGCATCACCCCGAGCACGATGCCCCGGATGCGTACGTCGCCTTCGCTGACGATCATCGGTTCGAGCGCCGGGTTGGCCGGTTGCAGGCGGATCAGTCCGTCCTGGCGGTAGTACCGCTTCAGCACCACCTCCTCGCCAGCCAGCAGGCCGATGACGGTCTCGCCGTCCTCGGCGGTCCTGCGGTCCTCGACGATGAGGTAATCGCCGTCCTGGATCTGCTCGTCATGCAGCGAGCTGCCGCGCACGCGCAGCACGTAGGCCGGCCGCCTGCCGACGAAGTCCGGGGGTACGTTCACCATCTCGGGGTCGGTGAGCGCCTCGATCGGCCGTCCGGCCGCGACCTGGCCAAGCAGCGGGACCTCGACGGTGCGAATCGGCTCGGGGTCGACGAGCTGGAGCCCGCGTCCCTGGTGGGGGGCCTTGCGCAGGTAACCCTTGTGGACCAGCTGCTCGACGTGCTTGTAGACGGTGGCTGGGGAGGAGAGCCCGAAGCGGCCGCCGATCTCCTGCAGCGTCGGGGCATAGCCGCGCTCCTCGACGTGCTCGCGGATGAAGTCGAGAATCTCTTTCTGGCGACGGGTCAAGTACATGGCGGCGGCGCGGGACGGAGAGCGGATGGGGTCGGAGTGGAATGAGATCGAACGAAGCGGTAGATGATCGACGAAGATTGCCCAATAGGGAGCAAAAATAACACGAATTCGACATCGTTGCCGGCCATGATACCTTGCGTGTATGAGCTGTCTGGGACTGGATATCGGCGCCCGGCGGATCGGTGTCGCGGTTTCCGACGCGGCTGACCTGATGGCATTGCCCCTCACGACGCTGGAGACGGGCGCGGGCGGGCAGCTGCCTCTCGGCCGGCTGCGGGAGCTGGTCGCCGAGCGCGGCGTCGAGACGATCGTCGTCGGCCTGCCGCTGCGCCTCGACGGCCGCAGCGGCCCCGAGGCGCACGGCGCCGAAGCCGCCGCGGAGGAGCTCCGCGCCGCGCTCGGCGTGGCGGTCGTTCTCTGGGACGAGCGCCTCACCTCCGCCGAGGCGGAGCGCCTGCTGATCGAGGCCGGCATGTCCCGGCGACGGCGCAAGGGCGCCACCGACCGCATCGCCGCGGCGCTGATCCTGCAGGGCTATCTCGACCGGCAGCGCGGCGAGCACGGGGCCCGCCAGCCGGCATGAGCCTCCGCCGCCTCTGGAAACCGGCGCTGCTGCTGGCGGCGGCGCTGTACGTCACGGTCCGGCTTGCAACGGGCGCCGCCGTGGCCCTCGTCGATACGCCGTTCGATGGCAACCGCGGGAGCTCCGCCGACGTGACGATCGCGCGCGGCCAATCGGCCGCGCAGATCGCCGCGACCCTCGAGGGCGCCGGCGTCGTGCGCAACGCCCACGTGCTGAGCTGGTGGATGCGCTACACGGGCCAGGCCGGGCGGATCCATACGGGCGAATACCGCTTCCGCGGCCCGGCCAGCGTCCGCGAGGTCGCCGCGATCATCACCAAGGGCAGGGTCCTGCTGCTGGCGGTCACCGTGCTGGAAGGCTCGACGCGCTGGCAGGTTGCCGAAGCGCTGGCGGCCGCGGAGTTCGGAAGCCATGCGGACGCCTGGGAGGCGACCGGAGCCACCCCGTTGATCGCCGATCTCGACCCCGAAGCCCCGGACCTCGAGGGCTACCTGTTCCCCGACACCTATTTCGCGCCGCGAAGCTCCAACGCCCGCGAGCTCGTCGGCATGATGGTGTCGCGGTTCCGCCAGGCGTGGACGCCCGCCCGGCGGGCGCGGGCGACCGAGCTCGGCCTCAGCGTCCGCGAGGCGGTCACCATCGCGTCGCTGGTCGAGGCCGAGACCGGCCTGGCCGAGGAGCGCCCGCTGGTCGCCGGCGTTTACCACAACCGCCTGGCGCGCAGGATGCTGCTGCAGTGCGACCCGACATTGCTGTACGCCCTGCGCCTGGAGGGGCGCACCGATCGCAACATTCGCCGCAGCGACTTCGACAATGAGTCGCCCTACAACACCTATCGCGTCGCCGGGCTGCCGCCGGGGCCCATCGCCAGCCCCGGAGAGGCCAGCCTCGAGGCCGCTCTGTGGCCCGCCGAGACCGAGTTCTTGTACTTCGTCGGCCGCAACGACGGCTCCCACGCGTTCTCGCGGACGCTCGCCGAGCACAACGCCAACGTCAACCGCTACCAACGCTAGGTGCTGTGTCCTGAGTCAGAGATCCGCAACATTTTGTGGGGGGCGAGAAGGGGGTGGATGCAAGGCCGCGACGACGGCGATGCCGATGCGGATCGTCGAGGAGCGGCAACGCCGCAGACACCCCGTTCTCGGGCGATCTCTGCGTTGCTCGTCGTCGACGATGCGCCCCGTCCCGCCGCCGCGAGATACACTGTTCCGAGCCGCTTCATCCCCGACCATCCGAGTCCTCGGCCTGCTGACCATGAGCGAGCTACGCCATCCCCAAGCGCCCGGCCGCCAGGCCGCCGCCCCCTTCTGCTTCGCCCTGGTCGTCAGCCGCACCAACGGCGACATCACCGCCAAGCTCCTCGAAGGCGCCCGTCAAACCCTGGCCAGGCACGGAGCCGCCAAGGAGGCGGTGCGGGTGTTCGAGGTCCCCGGGGCGTTCGAGCTGCCGATGACGGCCGCCGAGCTGGCGGCGACCGGCGCCTATGACGCGGTCATCTGTCTCGGCGCCCTGATCAAGGGCGAGACATCGCATTTCGAGCATCTGTGCGCGGCGGTTGCCGCCGGCATCCAGGACGTCGGGATCCTCTCGGGCATACCGGCGGTCTTCGGCGTGCTGACCTGCGAGGAGCGCGCCCAGGCCGAGGCGCGCAGCGGCGGCGCCAAGGGCAACAAGGGCGCCGAGGCCGCGCTGGCGGCGATCGAGATGGCGGCGCTGTTCGCGGCGATCGCCGCCGAGCACGAGGAGTAGCCGATGGGGAAGCGCCGCCGCGCCCGGGAGTCGGCGCTGCAATGCCTGTATCAATGGGAGGTGACGGGCGCCGACCCGGACCAGATCCTCGCCGGCTATTGGGAGACCCGGGAGCCGGTGGAGGTCGAGGTGCGTGACTTCACCGAATCCCTGGTCCGCGGCACCGTGACGCACGTCGCGCGGATCGACGCTATCATCTGCGAGCAAACCCGGCACTGGCGGATGGACCGCTTGGGCCTGGTGGAGAAGAGCATCCTCCGCCTCGGCGGCTTCGAGCTCCTGTACGCCCCCGAGACCCCCGCGGCGGTGGTGATCGACGAGGCCGTCGAGCTCTCGAAGCGCTTCAGCGGCCCCGAGGCCGCCCCGTTCGTGAACGGGATCCTCGACGGCATTCACGAGCGCTCGCGCCGCGGCGAGCTCGACCTGGCCTCCACCTGCCCGCCGGGTGCCGATGGCGCCGACTGACGACCCGCCAGGCATGCGATGAGCTACGACCCCGCGACGATCGAGGCCAAGTGGCAGCAGCGCTGGGCCGAGGACCGCGTCTACCGGGCCAGCGCCGGCGGCAACCGCGACAAGTACTACTGCCTCGAGATGCTGCCGTACCCCTCCGGGCGCCTCCACATGGGTCACGTCCGCAATTACTCGATCGGCGACGTGGTGGCTCGGTTCCGCAGCATGCGCGGCTTCAACGTCCTGCATCCGATGGGTTGGGACTCCTTCGGGCTGCCGGCCGAGAACGCCGCCATCCAGCGGGAGATCCATCCCGCGGCCTGGACCCGGCAGAACATCGAGGTCATGCGCCAGCAGCTGCAGAGGATGGGCTTCGGCTACGACTGGGAGCGTGAGATCGCCAGCCACACCCCCGAGTACTACCGCTGGAACCAGTGGCTGTTCCTGCGCTTCCTCGAGCGCGGCCTCGCGTATCGGCGAGAGGCCCTCCTCAACTGGTGTCCCTCGTGCGAGACCGTGCTCGCCAACGAGCAGGTAGAGGAGGGGCTCTGCTGGCGCTGCGGCAGCGTCGCCGAGGAGCGGCGGATGTCGCAGTGGTTCTTCCGCATCACCGCCTACGTCGACGAGCTGCTCGCCGCGATCGATGGGCTCGAAGGTTGGCCGGAGAGAGTGCGGACGATGCAGCGCAACTGGATCGGCAAGAGCGACGGGGCGCGCGTCGAGTTCGGTCTCGAGGGCGGCGCCGGCGAGCTCGAGATCTTCACCACTCGCATCGATACGATCTTCGGCGCCACCTTCATGGTCATCGCCCCGGAGCACCCGCTGGCGGCGAAGTGGCGCGTCGAGGGGCCGGGGGCCGACGCCGAGTTGGGCGCCGACGAGCTGCGCGCGCAGATCGACCGGCTGCAGGGGATGCACCGGCGACAGCGGCCCGGCGAGGAGATCGAAAAGGCGGGCGTCTTCACCGGTCATTACGCGACCAACCCGTTCAACGACGAGCGCCTGCCGATCTGGGTGGCCAACTTCGTGCTCATGGACTACGGCACCGGCGCGGTCATGGCGGTGCCCGCCCACGACGAGCGCGACTTCGAGTTCGCCCACAAGTACGGCCTCCCGATCCGTCCGGTGATCGGGCCGCAGGGCGGCGAGCCCCCCGACTGGATCGCCGATCCCGATGCCCTGCAGGCGGCCTTCACCTCCCCGGGCGTCCTGCTGGCGGCGGCCGGCCCCTTTGCCGGCCTGTCGTCCGCCGAGGCCAGCGAGCGGATGATCGAGCAGGCCCGCGGCGGCGGCTACGGCGACGCGGCGACCGACTTCAAGATCAAGGACTGGGGCATCTCGCGGCAGCGTTACTGGGGGACGCCGATCCCGGTGATCCACTGCCCGGACTGCGGCGTCGTGCCGGTCCCCGACGAGCACCTTCCCGTGGAGCTGCCCGAGGAGGTCGAGCTCACCGGCGTCGGCGGCTCGCCGCTCGGCCACGTCGAGACCTTCGTCAACGTCGAGTGCCCGTCCTGCGGCGGCCCGGCGCGGCGCGAGACCGACACCATGGACACCTTCGTCGACTCGTCCTGGTATTACCTCCGTTACCTCTCGCCGCACCACGACGATGCGCCGTTCGAGCGCGCCGCCGCGGACTACTGGCTGCCGGTCGACATCTATATAGGGGGCATCACCCACGCCGTCCTCCACCTGCTGTACTTTCGTTTCTTCTGCAAGGCGATGGCCGATCTCGGCCTGTTGGGCGTGCGCGAGCCGGTGACCCGGTTGCTGACCCAGGGGATGGTGCTGATGGGCGGATCAGCGATGTCGAAGTCGCGCGGCAACGTCGTCGATCCGAACGAGATGGTGCAGCGCTACGGCGCCGACGCCACCCGAATCTTCGTGCTGTTCGCGGCGCCGCCGGAGCGGGATTTCGAGTGGGACGAGGGAGGGATCGAGGGCTGCGCCCGCTTCCTCAGCCGCACCTCGACGCTGGTCCTCCATTCGCTGCCGCACCTGCCGCCGGTGGGGCAGGGGGGCGCCGACGGCGGCGCGCTACCCGCGCCGCTGGTGCGCCTGCGGCGCAAGGCGCACGACACCACCCGCCGGGTGGGCGACGAGATCGAGTCGCGCCTGCATTTCAACACCGCGATCGCGGCGTTGATGGAGCTGCTCAACGAGTGTACGGCGGCGAGCGCC
>DASWHK010000265.1:0-8733 GCA_036398215.1 Acidobacteriota bacterium
CTTCCTCGAGAGCCTGCTGTACGAGGTCTCCGCGATCGACCCTCCAACCTACCTGGGCGTCGCGCTGGCGCTCACCGTGGTGGCGGCGCTGGCCTGCATGATCCCGGCGCGGCGGGCGGCGCGGCTCGACGCCATGGCCGCCCTCCGCGGTGAATGACCTGAAGGGATGAAGGAGCCGCGGCGACACGCGGGATATCGACAGGCTCGACGACGGGGGCGAGGGGGCTGACGACTGCCAGCGAGCCGCTCCCGACGGCGAGTTGCTACCATGATGGACGTCGACGCAGCGTACGCCCCGGTCTCTGCGAAACATGCCCTTCGATCCCGCCGACCTCTCCATCGCCGAGCTTCGCCGCCGCTTCGTTACCGCCGGCGCGCCGATTACGACCCATATGCTGCGCAAGCTGCAGCGCGATCCGCGGCGGGGCGTGCGGCAGATCTACGAGGTGCTCAAGAAGAAGCACGAGCGGCACAAGGAGAGCCGGCTGCACCTGGACGCGCTGCTGCACTTCGAGCGGCTCCTGTGGAGCAGCGGCATCCGGCATCTCGCCGGCGTCGACGAGGCCGGCGTCGGACCGCTGGCGGGTCCGGTGGTCGCCGCGGCGGTGGTGTTCCCGCCCGGCACGGAGATCGCCGACATCGACGACTCCAAGCGTCTGGATCCCGAGACGCGCCAGCAGCTTGCCGTCCGCATCCGCGAGACGGCGACCGGCGTCGGCATCGGCGTGGCCAGCGTCGCGGAGATCGACGCGCTCAACGTCTACCGGGCCGCGCTGCTGGCCATGCGGCGATCGGTGCAGGACCTGCCGGTGCGCCCGCAGCACGTGCTGGTCGACGCCCGCACGATCCCCGACCTGGACGTGCCCCAGAACCAGTTCAGCAAGGGGGACGGCATCAACTTCTCCATCGCCGCGGCGTCGATCATCGCCAAGACCCACCGCGACGCGCTGATGGAGGACCTGCATCGCACCTTCCCGGCCTACGGCTTCGCCGGCCACAAGGGCTACGCGACGGCCGCGCACCAGGAAGCGATTCGCCGTCACGGCCCCTGCGAGTGCCACCGGCGCTCCTATGCCTTCATCGGGGAGCTGTGCGGCGAGCTGTCCGCCGAGTTCTACGAGTTGCAGGCCGAGCTCGGCGAGACCGACGGCCGCCTGGAGCTGCGGCGTTTCGAGGCGCGGCTCGACGGCCTGCGCGAGCAGCTCACCGAGTACGAGCACCGCAAGCTGCGGCTGGCCCTGACCCGCCGCTGGAAGGGGCTGTAGCGCGGGGAGGCGACCGCGTGCCGCCGCCGCGGGTCCGGCGCAAGCGCGCGCCGCCATGGCTCGTCGCGCATGCCGCGCGCCACGATCTGCTCGGCACGCGACTGCCTCGGGCGACTCGTCTGAAAGGCGGGCCGGCTCGGCGATCGTCGGGCCGGCGGGCAGGGCAGGCGATCGCGGGTTCCCTTGACAGGCCGCCGCCGGCGAGCGCAGATTCGGCGCCATGGGTGAGCCATTTTGCGTCGATCTCGTATGCGGGGCACGCGGCCGTCGCGGCGTCGCCGCGGCGATTCTGCTGCTGTTCGCCGCGGTTGCCTGCAGCGGAGACGCGGCTAAAACCGGCGGCGGGAGCGCGGCGCCGCCGGCCTTCGACCTGCTGATTCGCGGCGGCACGATCGTCGATGGAACCGGCGCCTTGCGCTTCGCGGGCGACGTTGCGGTGAGCGGCGATCGGATCGTCGCGGTGGAGCGCCCGGGAATCCTCGATGCCGCCGGCGCCGCCGAGCTCATCGACGCCGAGGGGCTGATCGTCGCCCCCGGATTCATCGACCACCACGCCCACGTGCAGACCTCGATCGCCCGTTATCCGCTGGCCGAGAACTTCACTCGCCAGGGGATCACCACGATCCTCGCCAGCTTGCACTCGGGCGATCAGCCGTGGCCGTTCGGCGAGTACCTTGACTCGCTCGAGGTCGCCCTCAACGTCGGCTTCTTCGCCGGCCACACCTGGACCCGGCGGCGGGTCCTGGGCAACGACAACCGCGCCCCCACCGCGGGGGAGCTCGACGAGATGCGGAGGCTCGTCGATCAGACCATGCGGGAGGGGGCGCTGGGGCTGTCGACGGGATTGCTTTACGTGCCCGCCAACTTCGCCGAGACGGAGGAAGTCATCGCGCTCGCCGAGGTCGCGGCGCGTCACGGCGGCATCTATGTCACCCACATGCGCGACGAAGCGACCGGGTTGCTCGACTCCGTCGCCGAAAGCATCCGGATCGGCCGGGAGGCGGGGATCCCGGTGCAGATCCAGCACCACAAGGCGGTCGGCGAGACGCAGTGGGGCTGGAGCGAGCTGACGCTGGAGATGATCGACTCGGCCCGCGCCGAGGGGCTCGACCTCACCCTCGACCAGTACCCCTACACCGCCTCGAGCACCAGCGCGGCGGTCCTGTTTCCGCAGTGGGCGCTGGCCGGTGGCCGCGACGATTTCGCGGCGCGCATCGCCGATCCCGCGCAGCGCGCCGCCATCGAGGAGCAGATGTACGAGATCTTTACCCGCCAGCGCGGTGGCAACGACATCGCCCGGGTGCAGTTCCGCACGGTGTCCTCGATGCCGGCGTACAACGGCCGGACGCTCGCCGACCTGGCGCGCGACCGCGGCCTGCCGCTGACGGTGGCGTCGGGCATCGCCCTGGTGATCGAGCTGCAGCTGCAGGGGGGATTCTCGGCCATTTATCACGCCATGAGCGAAGAGGACGTCACGCGGATCATGCGGCATCCCTACTCGATGTTCGATACCGACGGCGACAACGTCTCTTACGGCATCGGCCACCCGCACCCGCGCAGCTACGGGACGTTTCCGCGGATCCTGGGCCGCTACGTGCGCGAGCGCGGCGTCATCAGCCTCGAGGAGGCGATCCGCAAGATGACGTCGTTGTCGGCGGACCAGATCGGCCAGAGCCAGAGGGGCCGCATCGCCGAGGGCATGTATGCGGACATCACCGTGTTCGACGGCGACACGATCATCGATCGCGCCACCTACACCGATCCGCACCAGTACTCCGTCGGCGTCCTCCACGTCATCGTCAACGGCGTGCCGATCCTGCGTGACGCGGCGCTGACCGGCGAGAAGCCGGGGCGGGTGCTGCGCGGGCCGGCCCGGCCGCAGGCGGTGCGGTAGGCCTGCGTGGGCCGGCCCGGCCGCAGGCGGTGCAGTAGGCCTGCGCGGGCCGCCCGGCCGCAGGCGACCCGGTAGGCCGAGCGCCGCACCCGCGCCGGCTGGCGCCGCGGCAGGGCCGCTCGTCGGGCGGCTCGCGTCCAGGCGGCTGCGGGTACCATGCAAGGGGTGACGCCGGACCTCCCCGCGAGACGCGATCATGGCCCGCTGCGACCTGCTCGAATTCTTGCCGCGCTATCGCGCCACGCCGCGCCGACGGTTGTGGCGCGTGGAGCGCTGGCGGCGACGCGGCTGGCGGCGCGACCGGGTCGCGGCGGCTGCCGAGGAGCTGGCGGCGAAGCTGCTGGCCCACGGCGTCGGCGCCGGCGATCGCGTCGGCGTCTACGTGAAGGACGGCCCACTGTGGGCGGCGTCGCTGTTCGGCGTGCTGCGCTGCGGCGCCGTCGCCGTCCCCATCGACGTGGCCCATCCGCCCGAGCTGGTCGAACGGCTGGCCTCGCGGCTGCGCCTGGCGGCGTGGATAGGCGACGCCGAGCTGCCGATCGTCGATCTCGGCATCCCGAGCATCGAGGTCGATTGGAGCGCCGTGCCGGCGAACGACCGCCTGGGCCCCTCCGCCGGGCCCTCGGGAATGCCGCGGCTGCCCGACGACGACGGCCGCCGGGTCGCCGAGGTCGTGCTCACCTCGGGGACGACGAGCGAGCCGCAGGCGGTCGAGGTGCGGCACGAGAACCTGCGTGCGGTGCTCGATGCGCTCGAAGAGGAGATCGCCGGCTACCGGTGGCTGATCCGCCTGGCGCCGCGCCTGCGCCTGGCCGTCACCTTGCCGCTTTCCCACCTGTACGGCCAGGTCATGGGCGTGCTGCTCCCGGTGGCGCTGGACGCCGACGTGGCGATCATCGGCACGATGCCCGCCGCCGAGCTGGCGGCGGCGGTCCGCGGCGAGGGCGCCAGGGCGCTCGTCTCCGTTCCGCACACGCTGTCGTCGCTGCTCCACCACCTGCTCGACGAGGGCAGGCGCGCCTGGGGCGCGGACGGCTTCGAGCGGCGCCTCCGTAGGGCGGAGAACCTCTCCTGGCCGCGCCGCTGGTGGTTGTTCGACCGGCTGCGGCGCCGGCTCGGCCGGCGTCTCGTCGCGCTGGTCTCGGGCGGCGCCAGGCTGGATCCGGAGGTCGAGCGGCTGTGGAAGCTGCTCGGCTACGTGGTCGTGCAAGGCTACGGTTTGACCGAGGCGGCGCCTCTGGTGGCCCTCAACCATCCCTTGCGGGCGCGGCAGGGCTCGATCGGCAGACCGCTGCCGGGCGTCGAGGTGCGGATTGCCGCCGACGGCGAGATCCTCGTGCGCGGCCGCAATGTCGCGACACCGTCGACTCACGGCCCGCAGATCGATCCGCAGGGTTGGCTGCACACCGGCGATCTCGGCGAGGAGCTCGACGACGGCAGCATCCGTTTCCGCGGCCGCAGCTCCGACCGCATCGTCACCCCGGCGGGAGTGAACGTGGATCCAGCCGAGGTGGCCGCGGCGCTGCGTGCCGCCGCCTGCGTGGTCGATGCCGCGGTGATCGAGCGGCCATGGGGGGAGCCGGGGACCCTGTGCGCGGTGCTCGTCCTGGTCCCCGGGACGGATGCGGCCGCCGTCGTGCGCCGCACCAACCGGGGCCTCGCCGATCCCGCCCGGGTCCGCTCATGGTTCGCATGGCCAGGCGGCGACCTGCCCCGTACCCCCACCGGAAAGGTGCGGCGGGGCGAGGTGCTGGCGTGGCTCCAGCGACAGGCGCCGGCCGGCAGCTCCGGTGTCGCGGCCCCGGTCGATCGGGTCCTGGCCGCCATCGCCGGCGCCGAAAAGGACCGACCAGCGAAAGGCGAAGGCCCAACGGGAGAGGGCGGGGCGCCTCCTGCCGGCGATGTGCGGATCGGCGAGCTGCTCTCCTCCCTGGATCGGGTCGAGCTTGCCGGCCGCCTCGAGAACCTCTATGGAGTCAGCCCGGGCGACGCGCTGTTCACCGGCGAACAGAGCATCGGTGAGCTCGCCGCGATGCTGCAGGACGCCGCCGGCGGGCGGTCGATCGGCGCGCAGATGCGGGCCGGCGAAGGCGAGCCGTCGCCGAGTGGACACCGGGCGCCGAGCGCGCCGGGACCCAGCGCGCCAAGCGCTTCGCCGGGCGCCGGTGATCGACTTCGCAACGGCGCGCCGGGCGCCCCGGCGACCGCCGGTGATCGAGTTCGCAGCGGCGAGGCGCAGGTCAGGGGCGCCGCCCGGCGGAAGCCCGACGCCGCCCCCTGGCGGCACCGGCTGCCGGCGCGCGCCGGCCGTTGGATCCTGCGGGAGTGCTTCATGCATCCGCTGGGTCGGCTGCTGGTGCGCATCGAGGCGGAGTCGGGCACGGCGATCGGCGAGCTGGACGCGCCGTTTCTCCTCGCCGCGAACCACACCAGCCTCCTCGATCCGCTCGTCCAGTTCGCGCTGCCGGCGCGCCTGCGGGCCCGCCTGGCGCCGGCCGCCCGGTGGAACTTCTTCACCGACCATCCGCAGGGCGCGTTCTTGTACCTCTGGGGGGTCCTGGGGCTCAACCTCTTCCCGCTGGTCCAGTCCGGCGACTGGCGGCCCACCCTGCGCATCGGCGGCGATCTCGCCGACCGCGGCCATTCGCTCCTGATCTACCCGGAGGGCCGGATCTCCGAGGACGGCGCGGTGCACGAGCTCAAGCTCGGCGTCGCCGTCATGTCGCGCGATTTGCACCTGCCGATCGTGCCCTGCGCGACCGCCGGCCTCGAGCTCGTCCTGCCGCCGGGCCGTCGCCGGCCGCGGCGCCAGTCCTGGAGGAGGCCCGTCGTGGGGGTCTGTATCGGCGAGCCCCTCCCGGCGGCGCGCTCCGACGCCGACCTCGACGAGCTCGTCGACGAACTCGCGGGTCGCCTCCGCCATCTCCACGAGCGCGCCGTGGCGATCCGCGATCGTCGGGGAGCGAGCAGCGATTAACTCGGCCTTCGTAGCGGGTCGATGGGCGCGGCCTTCGCCTACCTGATGTGGCAGTTCGTCGACCTGATGATGTCCGGGGTCGGCCAGATCTGACCGGCAGGCGCCGGTCGCGCCGCCGTGAGGGGGCCTTCCTACTGCCGGCGACCCGGCGGGAAGGCGCGGATCTGCTCGAGATAGCCCTGCCAGTTGCGGCGGGTCTCGGTGAGGCTGTCGCCGCCGAACTTCTCCAGGCAGGCGTCGGCGAGCACCAGCGCCAGCATCGCTTCGCCGACGATGGCGGCGGCCGGCACCGCGCAGACGTCGGAGCGCTGGACGACGGCGTCGACCGGCTCGCCGGTGGCGATGTCGACCGAGGGCAGCGGCTGGCGCAGCGTCGACAGCGGCTTCATGTACACGCGCACCCGCAGCTCGCCGCCGTAGGTGACGCCGCCCTCGGTGCCGCCGGCGCGGTTGGTGGGCCGGGAGAAGGCGCGGCTCTCCTTGTCGTAGGCGATGGCGTCGTGGACTTCGGAGCCCGGCCGATCGGCGGCCCAGACGCCGCGGCCGATCTCCACCGCCTTCTGGGCGGGGATCGATACCATCGCGTGGGCGATGCGGGCGTCGAGCTTGCGGTCCCACTGCACGTGGCTGCCGAGGCCCGGGGGGACGTTGCGCGCCGCCACCTCGAAGACGCCGCCGAGGGTGTCGAGCTGGTCGGAAGCGGCGTCGATCGCGGCGATCATCGCGGCCTCGGCGCCGGCCTCGACGCAGCGGACCGGCGAGGCGTCGGCGGCGGCGGCGATCGTGGCGAACGGGACCTCGGTCTCCGGCTCCAGTCCGGCGCCGCCGATCTTCAAGACGTGGCTGGCGATCTCGACCCCGAGGCCGGTGAGCAGCTGCTTGCAGAAGCCGCCGGCGGCGACCCGGCTAGCGGTCTCCCGGGCGCTGGCGCGCTCGAGGACGTCGCGGAGGTCGCCGCGGTCGTACTTGAGGCCGCCGGCGAGATCGGCGTGCCCTGGCCGCGGCCGGGTCACCTTGCGGGCGTCGGGGTCCGGGCTCGGTCGGTTGCCGCTCTCGCCGACCGCTCCGGAGCCCGCGGCCGGCCCGGCGTCGGGCCCCTCGGCGCCCATGACGTGCTGCCAGTTCTTCCAGTCCTTGTTCTCGATCAGCCAGGCGACCGGACCGCCGAGCGTCTGGCCGTGGCGGACGCCGCCGACGATGCGTATGCGATCGCTCTCGATCTTCATCCGCTTGCCGCGGCCGTAGCCGCCCATGCGGCGCTTCAGGTCCGTATCGATAGCGTCGACGTCGACGGCCAACCCGGCGGGAAGCCCCTCCAGAATGCCGACCAGCATCGGGCCGTGCGACTCCCCGGCGGTCATCAGGCGAAGGATACGGAGGGACATGGCGGTCGGAGGTGGCCGGCGCGCCGGGCCTGCAGGGGCCGCGATCGCCGCCGGCGGCGGCAAAGAGGTGGCCGGCTTCGCTGCTCTCGAAGGCCGGCGGGAATGGGTCGCAGTATACCCTGATCTATAATCCGAGGCGCCATGAAGGTACTCGACAGCGCCCAGATGCAAGCCTGCGACCGCGCCGCCATCGACGAGCACGGCATCCCCGAGCTGGTGCTCATGGAGAACGCCGGCACGCAGGTGGTGGAGGCGATCGGCGAGTACTTCGCCGACGAGCCTCCCGAGCTGGTCGCCGTGCTCTGCGGCAAGGGCAACAACGGCGGCGACGGCCTCGTGGTGGCTCGCCACCTGCACAACCTCGGCCACCGGGTGCGGGCGTACCTGTTTGCGGCCGCCGCCGACCTGCAGGGCTCGGTAGCCGAGAACCACCGGATGGCGGCGGCGCTCGGCGTCGAGATCGTCGAGGTCGCCGACGCCGAGGCCTGGCGAGAGCACGCCGGCGAGCTGCCGGCGTTCGACTGCATCGTCGACGCCCTCTTCGGCACCGGTATCAGCGGCGCCCTGCGCGGCCACGTCGCCGAGGCCGTCGAGGACATCAACGAGTCCGGCGTGCCGGTGGTTGCCGTCGATCTGCCCAGCGGCCTGGCGGCCGACAGCGGCGAGATCGCCGGGCCGGCGGTCGACGCCGACCTCACGGTCACCTTCGCGGCGCCCAAGTGGTGCCATACCTTCCCGCCGGCTTGCGAGCTGTGCGGCGAGCTGGCGGTGGTCGACATCGGCATCCCCCAGCAGCTGATCGACGGGGTCGCCGGGGCCCTCGAGTTGATCACCCCGTCCGCTTGCGGGGAGCTTCTGGTGCCGCGCGACCCCGATTCGCACAAGGGCACCTATGGTCACGTGCTGATCGTCGCCGGCGGCCCGGGCACCGCCGGCGCCGCGGTGCTCACGGCGCGCGCCGCGCTGCGCGGCGGCGCCGGCCTGGTCACCGTAGCGCCCCCCGAGTCGGTGTACCTTCCGATCGCCGCGCAGCTCACCGAGGCGCTGGTCCGGCCCCAGCCTGCCGGCGCCGAGGAGGGCTACGGGGCAGGGGCGCTCGAAGCCCTGCTGCGGCTGGCGGACGATTGCGACGTGCTGGCGATCGGCCCGGGCATCGGCACCGCGGCGGGGACCCGTGACACCGTCCGCGGGCTGGTCGCCGCCGCCCGGGTG
>DASWHK010000266.1:0-8338 GCA_036398215.1 Acidobacteriota bacterium
TTCGAGCTGGTCGACATGCACCCGCGCGCCCTCGGCCAGGCGGCCGAGCAAGGGCAGATCGACGCCGGCCTGATGTCGATCGCCGACACCTTCCGCAACGCCCGCTTCGAGCCGCTCGGCGACCTCGGCATCGCGCTCGACGGCCCGGCCCATTCGGTGCTGCTGTTTTCGGCGCGGCCGATCGAGCAGCTCAGCGGCGCCACGATCGGGGTGAGCGCCGAGACCAGCACCTCGTACCCCCTGCTGCGCTTGCTGCTGGACGGCTGCTTCGGCGTGTTTCCGGCCGCGTACGTGCGCCGCCCCGAGGGGCCCGAGCCCGGCGACGACGGCATCTTGTTGATCGGCGACGCCGCCCTGCGGCGGGCGGCCCGCAGCGGCCTGGTTCCCGGGAGCCGCGACTACGCGGGCGCCGTGCTCGAGCTCGGCGCCGACGGCTTCATCGAGCCCTTCCCGCACGTCCTCGACCTGTCGGCAGCGTGGAAGGCGTGGCAGCGGCTGCCGTTCGTCTTCGCCCGCTGGATGGTGCGCCGCGAGGTGCTTCGCGAGCAGCGGATCCTCCTCGTCGAGGCGCTGCTGCGCAGCCTCGATACCAACCTGCGGCGGCTCGAGCAGGTGGCGGCCGAACATGCCGCCGGTGCGGGCATCTCGCCGGAAGCCGCGTATGCCTACCTGATGGGCTTCACCTACCGGTTCGGCAAGCCCGGGGAGAAGGCCATTCGCACGTTCCGCAACCTGCTGGAGTCGACCCAGTGGTGGGAGACGGCGCCGCCGGAAGTGCTCGAAAAGGGGGGCGCATGAGCTCTCCCGAGCTGGTCGTGAAGGCGCGCGACCGGATGCGGCAGGCCCGAGAGGACGGCGGCTCGGCGAGCCCGGCGCCGGGCCTGGTGCTGGAGCGCTTGCTGGCCGCCGGCGCCACCTCCGGCGTCAGCTTCGATCGGGTCGCCGCCAAGGTCGACGCCGGCGAGCGGGTGACGCCGGAGGAAGGCCTATGGCTGCTCACCGAAGCCCCGCTGCTGGCGGTCGGCGAGCTGGCCCGCGTCTGGCAGCGCCGCTACAACCCCGAGCCGCGGGTGACGTTCGTCATCGACACGAACCCGAACTACACCAACTTCTGCGACGCCGACTGCCTGTTTTGCGCCTTCTACCGGCGGCCCGGCGACACCCGCGACGGCTACGCCTACTCGGTCGACGAGCTCATGGAGCTGATCGGCGAGTCGATCGCCCGCGGCGCCACCACCGTGCTGCTCCAGGGCGGCCTCTACGACGAGCTGCCGTTCTCGTACTACACGGACGTCGTCAAGGCCTTTCGCGAGCGCTTCCCAGACGCCCACCCGCACCTCTGGTCGGCCCCGGAGATCGGCAAGATGCGGGAGGTCTCCGGGCTCAGCTACGCCGAGATCTTCGCCGAGCTGCATCGGGCCGGCCAGCGGACCATGCCCGGCGGCGGCGCCGAGCTGCTCTCGGACCGCGTCCGCGCCCGCATCTCGCCCAAGAAGCAGAGCGCCGGCGAGTGGCTGGAGATCCACCGGGTCGCGCACCAGGCGGGGCTGCGCACCACGGCGACCATGATGTACGGACACGCCGAGCAGCCGCCCGATGTCATCGAGCACCTCGAATGTCTGCGGGCCCTTCAGGACGAAACCGGCGGTTTCACAGCCTTCATCCCGTGGTCGTACAAGCCCGGCAACACGCCGATGCAGGGGCAGTTCCCCGAGTACCCGGGCCCGACCGTCTACCTGCGCGTGCTGGCGGTGTCGCGCATCTACCTGGACAACTTCGAGCACGTGCAGGCCTCCTGGTTCTCCGATGGCAAGAAGGCCGGGCAGGCGGCGCTGCACTTCGGTTGCGACGACTTCGGCGGCACGCTGATCGAGGAGAACGTCCTCTACGAAGCCGACCACGACGTCAGCACCACCACCGCCGAGACGATCGAGATCATCCGCGAGGCTGGCTTCACGCCGGCCCGCCGGCGAACCCCTCTGTACGATGTGGTCGAAACCTATTGAAACGGCCGCCGCCGCGCGAAAGACGGCCGCGTTCGTTGTCGTTGCCCGTGTGCCGCCGACGGTCTTTCGTCGCCTTCGTGGCCGAGCCAGGCTGGCGCTCGCGGCGATCACGCCAGCGTTGTTGGCCGTCACGGCGTGCGGCGATCTCGGCATGAGCAACCCGGCGCCGCCCGCCGACGCGCCGCGGGTCGCCGTCGAGACCGATCGGGGCACGATCGTCATCGCCCTGTACGTGGAGCAGGCGCCGATCACCACCCGCAATTTCCTCGAGTACGTCGACGCCTCGTTCTACGACGGCACCCTCTTCCACCGGGTGATCGCGGACTTCATGATCCAGGGCGGTGGCTACGTGCGCGACAGCGAGGGGAGACTCCAGCTCAAACAGACGCGGCCGCCGATCCCGCTGGAGGCCGACAACGGCCTGCGCAACTACCGCGGCGCCGTGGCGATGGCGCGGCTGCCGGACGGGCCCGACACCGGGACCTCGCAGGTCTTCGTCAACCTCGTCGACAACCAGCGGCTCGACCGCCTCGGCGAGGTCGAGCTCGGCTATGCGGTCTTCGGCGTCGTCGTCGAGGGCATGGACGTGGTCGACGAGATCGCCGGGGTCGCCACCCGCGCGGAGACGCCGCTGCCGGGCGTCGACGTCCCGGTCGAGGACGTGGTGATCCGCTCCGTGCGACGCCGGCAATAGTTGCCCAGCGGCTGCGGCCTCGCCTCCGGTATCATCTCGGCTGGGGGAAACGACGTGCATGGTTCGTCTGGTGTCGAGGTCTTGGTAGCCGCGGTGGATCCCCGGGACGTGGGAAGCAGGAGGCAGCGCCTGCTCGGCTCGGTCAAGGGGAGCGAGCCGGGCCCGACCGTGGTGTGCTGTGCCGCGCTGCACGGTGACGAGCCGTCCGGAATCCTGGCGCTCGGCCGCGTGTTCGATGAGCTGGAGTGTCGCCGGCCGCCGTTGCGCGGCGAGGTCGTCGGCGTGGCCGGCAACCTCGCGGCGCTGATCGAGGGCCGCCGCTTCATTACCGCGGACCTGAACCGCCACTGGCTGGCCGGGAACCTCGAGCGGGCGCGGGCGGCGTCGCCGGTGGAGCTGACCCACGAAGATCGCGAGCTGCGCGAGCTGCTCGACACCTTGCACGAGCTTTTCACACGGGCCCGCGGCGCGGTCTACTTCCTCGACCTGCACACCAGCTCGGCCGCCGGCGATCCGTTCGTGTGCGTCGGCGACACGCTGCGCAACCGGGCCTTCGCGGAACAGTTCCGGGTGCCGGTGATCCTCGGCCTCGAGGAGTGCATCGACGGCTCTCTGCTCGAGTACGTCAACGACCTCGGCCACGTGACGGTCGGGGTCGAGGCCGGCCAGCATCGCGCCGGCTCGTCGGTGGACCGCCACGAGTCCTTCGTGTGGCTGGCACTGGTCGCGGCGGGGGCGGTGTGGCCGGCCGATGTCCCGGATCTCGAGGGCCATCGCCGGCGGCTCAGCGACGCGTCGCGCCAGCTCCACGGCTTCCTGGAGGTTCACCATCGCCATCCGATCGTCGCCGCCGACGAGTTCGCGATGCTCGAGGGGTTCAGCAACTTCCAGAGCGTCGCCGCCGGGGACCTGCTGGCCCGCGACCGCAGCGGCGAGATCCGCGCCCCCGAGTCGGGGCGGATCCTGCTGCCCCTGTACCAGGGGCTCGGCAGCGACGGTTACTTCATCGCCCGCGAGGTGAGCAGCTTCTGGCTGCGGGTCTCGAGCGGCCTCCGCCGGCTCGGCCTCGACAGCCTGCTGCACTGGCTGCCGGGCGTGCGGCGCCATCCCGACAGGGAGGCGACGCTGATCATCGACACCGGCCTGGCCCGCTGGTTCGCGCTCGAGGTCTTCCACCTGCTGGGCTACCGCAAGCGCCGCTCCGAGGGTGGCAAGCTGGTCGT
The DNA here is from genome assembly GCA_036398215.1 of Acidobacteriota bacterium. GTDB lineage: Bacteria > Acidobacteriota > UBA890 > UBA890 > UBA890 > DASWHK01. The sequence continues at coordinate 3,924 of DASWHK010000266.1, forward strand.
CAGCCGGCGACGTTTCGACCACAATCTGCCCGCCGGAGGCGGACATGCTCCGCGGTAGATTCATCACGCGTTCCCCGCGTCCTCCCGGATGATCGCGCCCTCGATCCCGCACAACGGGCACGCGCGATCGCCGCGGCCCGAGAGGATGAGAAGGGCTCGCAAAGGAGTAGTCGCACGATGAGCAGCCCCCGAATCGGCGAACCGGCCCCCGCGTTCACCGCCACCACCGACAGCGGCGAGACGCTGAGCCTCGCCGACCTGCGCGGCCGCAAGGTCGTCCTCTACTTCTACCCCAAGGACGACACCCCGGGCTGCACGAAGCAGGCCTGCGGCTTCAGGGACCATTACGACGAGCTCGACGCCGCGGGGGCGATGGTCCTCGGCGTCAGCCCCGACGGCGCGGCCAGCCACGCGAAGTTTCGCGACAAGCACGGGCTTCCCTTTCCGTTGCTCGTCGACGAGGACCACGCCATCGCCGAGAGCTACGGCGTCTGGGGCGAGAAGAAGAACTACGGCCGCACCTACATGGGGATCAAGCGCAGCCACTTCGTGATCGACGAGGAGGGCAAGATCGTCGACGCCAAGCTGAACGTGAAGGCTGCCGACAGCCCGGCCAAGGCGCTGGAGACGGTACGGGGCTGCTAAGGGCGGACGCGGCGCCGGCTGCGCTCGGTCGGCTCGCCGCTGAGGCTACGCGGTAAGCGTGGTCTCAGAGCAGGTCCAGCGGCGGGGCTTTTTCAAGCAGTCCGGCGCCCACCGCCCCCTCGTACAGCTTGCGCAGCGCCATTCGCCCCTCGTCGCCCATGTCGAGGGTCCTGTCGTCGACGTACTGATCGACGAAGGTTTCGAGCGTGGCGGCATCGACGCCGCGGCCATGGGAGGCGGCGAAGGCCAGCGCCGCCTCGGGCTCGGCGAGGCCGGCCTCGATGCTGGCGCGAAAGGCGCCGGCGAGCCGCGCCGTTAGCCCAGGACCGAGCTCTCGCTTGACGCCGACGACGCCGAGCGGCACCGGCAGGCCGTGCTCCCGGTGCCAGGCCCGGGCCGGCTCGAACAGCGCGTGCAGACCGTGGTTCCGGTAGGTCAGTTGGCCCTCATGGATGACCAGGCCGGCGTCGACCTCGGCCGAGACGACGGCGTCGATGATGGCGTCGAAGCGCATCGGCACGGGCGTGAAGGTGTCGCCGGCGTAGGTGCGCAGCAGCAGGTAGGCGGTGGTCAGCAGGCCCGGTACGGCGACCCGCGAGCCGGCGACGGCGCCCGGCCCCGGCGAGGAAACCGGCTCGCGGCCGACCACGATGGGGCCGTAGTCCTCGCCAAAGCTGGCGCCTGAGGTCAACAGCCGGTAGCCGCCGGCGACCGACGGATAGGCGCCTGCCGACAGCGCGGTGAGATCGAGGCTCCCCTGGCGAGCCCGTTCATTGAGCGCCTGGATGTCGTCGAACACGACCTCGACCTCAGCTCCCTCGATCGACACCCGGCCGCTCGCCAGCCCCCACGCCATGAAGGCGTCGTCGGGATCGGCGCTCTGCCCGATGAGAAGCTTGTGCGGCTTGTCGTGTGGCTGGCTCATCGTGAGGTTCCAGGAAGCTTCCCGAGGCCGCAGCTTCACATCATGGTCGGCCGCGGCCGATGGGCAAAGGCCGAGGACCGCGCATGATCGCCAGCGGCCGATGGGCAACGGCTGAGGACCGCAGCGATGCGGCCTGACCGGGCCCGGTCAGAGGGGTCCCTGGCCGGATCGATAGCCTACCAGCCCGGGATGCTCCGCCCGCGCCACCCTCAGCCGCCCGTGAACAGCGTCTGGCGATCGACGAAGCAGATCGGGTTGCCGAACGGATCGACGGCGTAGAACGAGCGCTCGCTCCAGGGCTGGGTCTCGATGGAATCGTCGAGCTCACGGCAGCCGGCTTCGCGGGCCGCCGCGAAGGTCGCCTGCAGGTCGTCGCAGGCGAAGTAGACGTAGTTGGGGTTGGGGCGGGCCTCGATCTCGTCGCCGTCGGCGCGCGGATCGAAGCAGGCCAGGATCGTGCCCTCGCAGTCGAAGTAGTGGCGCCCGCCGGAGATCCGTTCCCCCGGCTTGCCGAGCACGCTGGCGTAGAAGGCCGCGGCGGCGTCGATGTCGGAGACCATCACGATCACCCGGAAGAGCTTCACACCCATGGCTTGCTCCGATCTATGAGCGGTCCAGGTCCCAGGCGGCGTCGTCGAAGTGGTCCTGGGTAGAAACGACGGTGCGTGATTCCACCGAAACTCTATCCGCTCACCCGTGGCCAGGCGCCGCGCAACGCGCCGTGGTGAAACAGGAGAGCGCCTTCCTGCAAGGCCGTCCCCAGGGCTTCCGCGTCACCGCGGAAGAGCTCCGAATCGCGGCCGAGGACGCAAGCGCCCACTTCCCCAGGCGGTAGCATCTCGACGATCGTGCCCGCCCTACGCAGGGCGTCGTGCCATTTCCGCGAGAGCTCGGCGGCGTCAGGCCGATCCCCCTCGAACGCCAGCGTGTCGATTTCCTCGGCGCTGTATCGCGACGTCCTTGCCGCCTCGGCGAGGATCCCCGCCGGGCCGAAGCCCGGGTCCTTGCCGCAGGCCGCCCAGGCGAGATACCCGAGGGGCTGGAGGCGCTCATCTGCCCACAGCACATCGACCCAGTCGCGCGCCTCGACGCGCCCGACCAGGGCGAGGACCTTGTTGGTGGCGAGGTCGACCGGATGGAGCGTCAATCCGAGGCTCTCGTGCTCCATGAGGGGGAAGAAGCGGAAGGCGCTGTCCTGCACCCACTCGAGCCGCACCGACTCTCCGCCGCGCGAAACCCGCGCCTCCACGAACGCCGGTCTCTCGCGCAGCGGTTCGACCTCGTAACCGGCCCCGATCAGTCGGGCGCGATCGGCGTCCCAGCTCACCGCCACGGCCTCGGCCGCATCGTGGAACAGGTCGATGTCACGCGAGATCCTCGGTGACGCCAGCAGCTCGCCGAGTGCGACACCGCCCGCCACGTAACGCTCCCCGGCGGCAATCCGCTCTCGCGCTAGGAGCCGGAGGATTTCGCGCTGGAGGGCTGTAAGAGCCATCGTCGCAACTCCGAGGCGGCGCGCCACCCTTCGCGGTCTCCGTAGCGCTCGATGTAACCGAGGACCCGCTGGCGCTCCGCGTCCGTGCGGGGATAGTAGTCGGCGCGCAGGAACCAGAGGCACTGGGTACGGTAGCGGTCGACCAGGCAGTCGATCGCGGCGATGGGATCGTCGTGCTTTGCGTCCATTGGAAAAGGGTCTGGTGAACTTCCGCGGGCGAAATGTCCCTCTGTGGCGCGGCGCATCACGAATCGGACGCTAGCAGCCATCGCTGTCGTCCGGCAAGCGTTGCGCAACCCCGGCGGGGTCAGCGGCCGCTACGTTCCCGACCTCCGCCATCAGGCCGTCGCCGTCAACGCGATCGCCGAACGAGCACGCACCTCGAGGAGAGGCGGGAGAAACGCCGCTACCCGTGTTGCGCACCCGTCAACGCCGCTCGCCGAGAGCGGCTCCCGAGGCGCGGCGACGTCAGCTCGTGCGCAACGCTTCGATCGGGTCGATGCGGGTGGCGCGGCGGGCCGGTAGATAGCTGGCGGCGGCGACCAGGGCGAGCAGGCCGATGGCGACGCTCGCCAGGGTCAGCGGGTCGTTGGGAGCGACCTGGAACAGGAACGCCTCGAGCAGGCGGCCGAGGGCCAATGAGGCGGCCAGCCCCAGGGCGGTGCCGAGCGCGCCGAGGACGAGACCCTGACGCACCGTCATCCAGAGGATCTGCTTGTCCTGGGCGCCGAGGGCGACGCGGACGCCGATGTCGCGGGTCCCCTGCGCCACCGAGAACGAGATCACGCTGGCGACGCCGACGGCGGCCAGCAGCAGCGCCAGGCTGGCGAATGCGGTCAGCAGCAGGGCCCGCAACCGCGGCTCCGAGACCGAGGCGTCGAGCACCGCCTCGACGCTGCGGATGCCGTCGAGCGCCATGTCGGGGTCGGAGCCCCACACGGTGTCCTTGATGAGAGGGATCAACCCCTCGGTCTCGGTCGGGCCGCGCAGCACGGCGACCATCGTCTCGACGCTCGCCTCGGCGTAGGACATGTAGATCTCGGGCCTGGGGGCCTCGTCGAGGCCGTGGTGGCGCACATCGTCGACGACGCCCACGACCGTCAGCCAGGGGCCGGGACCGCTGCGCAAGATCAGGCGCAGGCGGCGATCGATCGCCGGCCGGTCGGGCCACAGCAGGCGGGCCGCCGGCTCGTTGAGGACGGCGGCCGGCGCCAGCGTGCCGGCGCCGTCGCGGGCGTCGAGCTCGCGGCCGGCGATCAGGCCGATCCCCATGGTGCCGAAGTAGCCCGGGGTGACGACGCGGCGGTCCATTGCGACGCCCTGGCCGTCGGGAGAGGGCTCCCCCTCGGC
>DASWHK010000267.1:0-3514 GCA_036398215.1 Acidobacteriota bacterium
GCCCGCAACATGGAGCTGGTGATCAACCTGCCCAAGCCCGAGGGCTTCTACGACCCCGAGGCGCCGGCCGGCCGGGTTTCCGGAGGGGGCGACGGCGCCCGCGGTCGCGGCGGGCGCGGCGAAGGCGAGCGTGGCGGCGGTGAGCGCGGTGGCGGAGAGCGCGGCGGACGTGGTGAGCGTGGCGGCCGCGGCGAGGGCCAGCCCGAAGGACCTCCGCAGCCCCCGCAGCTCAGCTTCACGAACTCGGACCTCGCCTTCAGCCGTGACTACGTGTTCCAGGGCAACTACCACGGCTTCAACATCTACAACGTCGAGGACGCCAGCCGCGCCGAGCTGGTGGCCTCGGTGGTCTGTCCCGGCGGCCAGGGGGACCCGTCGGTCTACGGCGACCTCCTCTTCATGTCGGTGCAGGACACCCGCGCCCGGCTCGACTGCGGCATCCAGGGCGTCGCCGAGCCGGTCAGCGCCGAGCGCTTCCGCGGCGTTCGCGTCTTCGACATCAGCGACCTGAGGGCCCCGCAGCAGATCGCCGCCGTGCAGACCTGCCGCGGATCGCACACCCACACGCTGGTCGTCGATCCCGACGACGACGACAACGTCTACGTCTACGTGTCGGGCACCAGCGCAGTGCGGCCGGGCGAGGAGCTGGCCGGCTGCACCGACGACGAGGAAAATCCCGACACGGCGCTGTTCGGGATCGACGTCATCCAGGTGCCCCTCGCCTCGCCCGAGGACGCCCGCATCGTCAGCCGGCCGCGCATCTTCGCGGACCCGGAGACCGGCGATATCTCCGGCCTCTGGCAGGGCGGCGACCACGGGCCGGGGACGCAGAGCTCACGCGAGACCCGGCAGTGCCACGACATCACCGTGTACCCGGAGATCGGCCTGGCCGCCGGCGCCTGCTCGGGCAACGGCATCCTGCTGGACATCTCCGACCCGGTGAACCCGGTGCGCGTCGACCACGTCGTCGACGAGAGCTTCGCCTTCTGGCACTCGGCGACCTTCAACAACGACGGCACCAAGGTAGTCTTCACCGACGAGTGGGGCGGCGGCTCGCGCCCGCGCTGCCGGGCGATCGACCCGCCCACCTGGGGGGCGAACGCGATCTTCGACATCGTCGGCGGCGAGATGCGCTTCCGCGGCTACTACAAGATACCGGCCCCGCAAACCGAGGAGGAGAACTGCGTTGCCCACAACGGCTCGCTGGTGCCGGTGCCGGGGCGCGACATCATGGTCCAGGGCTGGTACCAGGGTGGCCTCTCGGTGTTCGACTTCACCGACTCGGCGCGGCCGATCGAGATCGCCTACTTCGACCGCGGCCCGGTCAGCGCCGAGGGCCTGATCTCGGGCGGCTACTGGTCGGCCTACTGGTACAACGGCTACATCTACGGCGCCGAGATCGCCCGCGGCCTCGACATCTTCCGGCTGACGCCCAGCGAGTTCCTCTCGCAAAACGAGATCGACGCCGCCGCGCTGGCGGTCTCCGAGGAGACCAACGTGCAGCACCAGCAGCGGATGGTCTGGCCGGCCAGCCCGATGGTGGCGCGCGCCTACCTCGACCAGCTCGGGCGCACCGCCGGCATTCCAGAGGAGCGCGCCGGCGCCGTCACCGCGGCCCTCGCCCGCGCCGATCGGCTATCGGCCGGCGGCAGCGGCGCGGCCACCCTGGCGACCGACCTCGAGACCCTGGCCACCGGCCTCGAGGAGGACGCCGAGGACGCCGTCTACCACGACGTGCGCCGGCTGCGGTTGCTGGCGGAGACGCTGAGGGGGATCGCGACGGCGCTGCGCTGATCGCGCGACGACGATTCGACGTGCGCCGGCTGCGGTTGCTGGCGGAGACGCTGAGGGATCTGGCGACGACCCTGCGCTGAGCGGCCCGACGCTTCGATTGCGAGCGCGCCGCCGATCGGCTCGCGAGCTCGTCGCTGCCGGCCGATTACCAGGGGCGCCTGTTCACCCCAGGAGGATGTTGCCGACGCGCCGCCCCGGCGTCCTTTCGGCTACTCCTGCTCGCCTTCGGCGCCGTCTGGCGGTGGCGGTGTGCTGTCCGTGTCCAGCGCTTGCCGGACCTTCTGCGCGAGGGATTCCGGCGTGAACGGCTTCTGGACGAGGTGGGTTCCGGGCTCCAGCACGCCGCGGTGGACGATGGCGTTCGCCGTGTAGCCGGTCATGTAGATGACGCGAAGGCCCGGCTGCGCCGCCTGCAGCCGCTCGGCGAGCTGCTTGCCGCTCATTCCCGGCATGACCACATCGGTGAGCAGCAGGTCGAAGGGCTGCGCGGCGCTCTCGGCGGCGGCGATCGCCTCGTCCGGGTTGGCCGTCTGGACCACGACGTAGCCGAGCTCGGCGAGGGATCGGGAGGCGATGATCCGCACGTGCTCGTTGTCCTCGGCGATGAGAATGCGCTCGGTTCCGAGGAGCGACTCGGGCGGCGGCGCCTCCCACGGCGACTCCTCTTCCTCCAGGACCCGCGGCAAGTAGACCTTGAACGTCGTGCCCTCGCCGAGCTCGCTGTACACCCAGATGTAACCTCCCGCCTGCTTGACGATGCCGTAGCAGGTTGAAAGACCGAGGCCCGTTCCCTTCCCCGGCTCCTTGCTCGTATAGAATGGCTCGAAGATGTGCTGCTGGGTCTCCGCGTCCATGCCGACGCCGCTGTCCGACAACGCCATCAGAACGTAGCTGCCCGGCGCGACCTCGGCGCCGTGCTGCTTCGAGTAGCTTTCTTGGAGCTCGACGTTTTGCGTCTCGATGGTCAGCTTGCCGCCGGCGGGCATGGCGTCGCGGGCATTGACCGCCAGGTTGACCATGACCTGCTCGAAGGCGCCGCGGTCGACGCGCGTGTTCCACAAGTCCGGCGCGAGATTGGTCGAGAAGTCGATGTCGTCGCCGAGCAGCCGCCGGACCATCCGGTCGATGTCCTGGACGATGGCGTTCAGGTTAAGTACCCGCGGGGCGATGGTCTGACGCCGGGAAAAAGCGAGCAACTGGCCGGTGAGGTTCTCGGCGCGCTTGGCGACGCGGAGCAGCTCGTCCATGTCCTTGTGGGCCCTGCTGTCGGGCGGCAAGGTGTCGCGAACGAACTTGCCGAAGGCGAAGATGGCGGTCAACAGGTTGTTGAAGTCGTGGGCAACGCCGCCCGCCAACCGGCCGACGGCCTCCATCTTCTGGGCCTGGCGGAACTGCGCCTCGAGCAGCTTGCGCTCGGTGAGATCGATCATGCTCCCCGCCACGTGGGCGACGCGGCCGTCGGGCTCGAGGCCCACCGCCTTCATGGATACGGCAACGTCGACCCACTCGCCGCTCTTGTCCCGCAGGCGGAGGTCGGCGGCGAACCGGCTGCTGTGCCCCGCGACGAAGGCGAGGTAGGAAGGTCCATGCGCGACCCGGTCGTCGGGGTGGATGCGCTCCAGGACCCAGGCCGAGAGCGCTGCCGGTCCCGGCACCTCGGCGACGGTGTAGCCGAGGATCTCGGCGCAACGCTCGCTGAAGTACAGGTCCAGCCCGAGCG
>DASWHK010000268.1:0-5440 GCA_036398215.1 Acidobacteriota bacterium
ACCGCCGCGCCGGCCGCCAACCGTTCGAGCGGCGTTCCCTCGACGCCGCTGATCTCGGCCGGCTCGCGGAGGACCATGTAGGAGTTGAGCAGATCGGCATCGTCGCGCAGCAGCCGGGCGGTGAGCGCCTCCGGATCCGGGGCCCGCCAGTAGCGCGCCTCGATGCGGGCGCGGCCGTCGCCGCGCCGCGGGAACTCGACGAAGTCGCGGGCCAGCACCTGCTGGTTGGGCGGCACCACCACGAAGACCCGCCGCTGGGTGCGGTCCGCAGGCCGGCTCAGCCACTGGGCGCTTACCAGCAGGCCGAGGCCCAGGGGCTCGTCGGTGAGGTTCCTAAGCGTCACCTCGAAGCCCTCGACCCGCTTGCGACCCACCTGCTGCAGGTCGCCCAGCAGATGCAGCTCGCCGATCTCTACCTCCCTGTCGAGCGGAAAAAAGCGCTCGATGCGCGAGGCGTCGCCGAAGCCGTAACGATTGTTGCCGCGGTTGACGTCGGGCAGCAGCCCCTCGGGATCGACCGTCACCGACACCGGCGAGCCGCTGATATCGAGCGCCCACGAGGCGGAACCGGTTCCCGGCGCCACGGCGACTTCCAGCCGCTCGCCGCTGGCGAGGCGGACCTCGACACGGGAGCCGATCGGGACGTCGCCGGACCGCGTCACCGTGCCGCGGATGCGCGCCCCTTGCCCCTCGACGCTGACGCCGGACAGCCCCACGTCGATGGCGGCGCCCGGCTGCATCCAGGCGCCCAGCAAGGCCTCCGGATCCGGGGAGACGCCGGTCGCCAGGCTGCCGGCAACGAGCTGTCCGAAATCGACGGCGCCTACCGCGCCGGCCGCCCGTCCCAACAGCGCGCGGACCGGCTCCGCGCCGTACTGCGCCTCCAGCAGCCGGAACGTCGCGTACGCCTTGCCGCGAGCGGCCTCGTCAACGCCGGCCGCCGCGCCGCCGAGCACCACCGGGGTGCGAGCCCGCACCGCGCGCGTGTACGCCAGCTCGAAGTTGTAGAGCACCGGCGTGGCGGAACGCTCGCGCCGGGCCAGCAGGTCGGTCATGTACAGCGCCGCGCCGTCGATCCACCAGGCTCGCGGTTCGTGGGCCGAGGAGAAGTACAGGCGCGCCACGGCATAGGCGGTCAGCCAGCGGGCGTAGCCCTGGGCGAAGGCGACCCCGTAGTCCTCGGCGAGGATCGCGAAGGGATCGTCGAACCCCAGGATCTGCCCGCCGGCCGTAATCTCCGCGGAGAGGGCCGCGTCGGTCCGCGTCGCGGCCAGCGGGTCGGGCGTCCAGCGGAGCGTTCCGGCCGGCGCCGGCGCGCCGAGGATCTCCGCGAATGCGGCGGCGGCCGCGTCGGCGTAGGTGGCCAGCCGCAGGGTCCACTGGTCGCGGCCGACCGGGGCGATCAGCCGCACCGGTGCGGCCGTCAGCACCACGGTCTGTTCGGTCGCCTGCGGCGCCTGGTCAGCCTGGGCGGCGGCCGCGTTCGGCGCGGCGGTCGCCGGGCCCGCCGCCGGTGGGCCGCCCGCCACCGTCACGGCGGCGAGCAGAGCCAGGGCGAGGGCGCGCCTGCGGCGCCGGCCGACCCAGGGGTGGGATTCGCGAGAAGCTCGCATATGGGCGAGTATAACAGGATACTGTGGCGTCCCGGCGGGCCCGCGGGGCGCCGCCGCGGGGCTGACACCGTCTCGAGAATCACCCATGAGCAGCGAACGCTTCGAGGTCGTCGTCGTCGGCGCCGGGCTGTCCGGGACCGCTGCGGCGCTGACCTTGGCCCGCGCCGGGGTCGAGGTCCTGGTCATCGAGCGGGGCGACTTTCCGGGCGCCAAGAACCTCTTCGGCGGCATCCTCTACAGCGGCGTGCTCGCCGAGCTGGTCCCCGAGTTCTGGAAGCATGCCCCGGTCGAGCGACACATCGTCAACCGCCGCTGGGTGGCGCTCGACGACGACACCCAGGTCGCCCTCGACCTCAAGAGCGCCCGTTTCGACCGGCCCCCCTTCAACAACACCTTCACCGCGCTGCGCTCGAAGTTCGACCGCTGGTTTGCCGAGCAGGCCGAGGAAGCGGGCGCCTTCATCATCAACGAGACCACTGTCGAGGAGCTGTTGATGGACGGCGGCCGGGTCGTCGGCGTCCGCACCGGTCGCGACGACGGCGACGTCCTCGCCGATTGCGTCATCCTCGCGGAGGGCGCCAACGCGCTGATCGCCGAGGCGGCCGCGCTGCGCAAGCCGATGGACCCTACCAACCGCGTGAACGCCGTGAAGGAGGTGCTGGCGCTGCCCCCCGAGATCATCGAGGATCGCTTCCACGTCGAGGGCGATCAGGGCGTGGCGATCGAGTACTTCGGCGGCGCCGTGAAGGGAATGATCGGCTCGGCCTTCATCTATACCAACCGCGACAGCATCTCGGTCGGCGTCGGCTGCTTGATCGAGGACTACCTCGCCACCCGGACGGCGCCCTACGAGCTGCTCGACCACTTCAAGGCGCACCCGGCGGTGGCGCCGCTGCTGCGCGGCGGCGAGACCGTCGAGTACGCCACCAAGATGATCCCCGAGGACTCGTACGACGACCTCGGCGACCTCTACGCCGACGGGGTCATGCTGGTGGGCGACTGCGCCGGACTCGTCAACCCGTCGATCCACCACGAGGGAACGAACCTGGCGATGGCCTCGGGGGTGTTCGCCGCCGAGGCGTTCCTCGAGGCCCGCGACAAGGGCGACTTCTCGCGCGCTTCGCTGGCCGCCTACCGCCGCCGCCTCGACGCCTCCTGGGTGATGAACGACCTCGCCCATTACCGGGACGCCGTCCACTTCCTGCGCACCAACCGAGAGATGGTCGACGACTACCCGCGGCTCGCCATCAGCGTGCTGCGCGATTACTTCACGGTCGATGAGACGCCGAAGGCGGAGGTCCGCCGGCGAATCGTGCGGAAGGTACGCGACGAAGTAAACTTCTTGAGATTGGCGCGCCAGATGTGGCGCGCCCGCAAGACCCTCGTGTAGGGTCGCGCTTTTCGTCGCCGCGAGGGGCGATGAGAAGCGCGGATGGGAATCAGGCCGAGCCGGGAAGCGAGATGCCGCCCAACGGTCTCCCGTGAAAAGCGCGCATGTGCAACGCCAGCCCACCCAACGGACGCGTTGCGTTAGGAGCTTCTTCCCGGGGCTGGCGCCGGCAGGCCGTGGGCGGAGCGGCAAGGAGGAAAACGTGGCGATCGACGTCAAGGAGTACCTGCGGCCGCACGTCAGCTTGACGATGGCGGAGCGGCTCGACCTGGTCCGCCGCCGCTTCGCCGACGAAAGCCACATCGAGGTCGACCAGGAGGCTTTCCGCAACGATCCCGATCGCGCGGTGCTGTTCGTTTGCCCCGCCCAGGTCTTCAAGCTCAACGAGGAGGCGGGGACCTGCATCGTCAACTTCGAGGACTGCCTCGAGTGCGGCACCTGCCAGGTCGCCCGCCGCTACACCTCCTGGCGCAACCCGCAGGGCGGCTTCGGCGTCACCTACCGGTACGGCTGACGGTCGCAGCACAGGTCGACTCGTCGACGCGGGCGCGACACTCGAACCTCATGGGATGTTCGTCCTCGCCTCTACGTCGCAGCACACGTCGACTCGTCGGCGCGGGCGCAACCGTGCACGCGACAGGCCTGCGGCGGCGCGGAGATCATCACCAGCGCATGCGCACGGCGTTGACCCGTTGAAAGGTCGGGCGGCCCCGCGGGCGTGTTCAGGCGCGGCGGACGAAGACGCGATAGGCCTCCTCGCCCTTGAGCAGGCCGAGGAACTCGTTGCCGGTGCTCAGGCACCAGGCGGGGATGTCGACCTCGACGCCGGCGTCGTCGGCGAGCAGGAGGAGGACCTCTCCCGGCCGCAGCGATCGGATGCGGTTCTGGGTGCGGATGACCGGCTCGGGACAGAACGTCCGCAGCGCGTCGACCACGAGGTCGGGCTCGATGCCGGCCAGCGCGTCGCCGTCGAGAGTGCCGTGGGTCTGGCGCCGCAGCTCGGGGTCGTCGCGGCGGCGCGCCTCCGGATCATCGCGGCGCTGCGGGGGAGCCGCGAGCCGGCCGCTCAAATGCGCATCTCCTCGAGGTCGGAGTCGTCGCGGAACGGCGCCACCGTCAGCTGCCCTTCTTGCCCGTCGACCCGCCAGCGCACCGGGACCGCCGCCTCGTCGCGGCCGTCGCTGTAGCGCGCCGTGATCCGGCAGGCGGTCTCCAGCTCCTCGGCCGAAGGACTGCCCTCGACCAGCGTCAACGGCGACGGGAACGCATCCACCCAGACCTCGGCGCGGCCGTCGCAGAAGCGCTGCAGGTAGGCGTTCTCGCCCTCATCGCGGCCGACCACCACCTTGACCGCGCCGCTGAGCCGGAAGTGCCGCCCGACCTTCAGCAGCATCATGTCGTCGGGGCTGACGTCGGTGCCGTTGTGGGCGAGGAAGTCCCGCAGCTTGCGGGCGTAGTTCTCGTCGGGCAAGAAGCAGCAACCGCCGGCCGGCTGCGGATAGTCGACGATCCCGAGCTCGGCGGCGAGCTCCATCTGTCGCTTGCGCGAGCGGCCCGAGATGTCGTAGAGGCGCTCGCGGTCCACCCAGCCGCGCTCCTCGGGAATCGACGCCGGCAGCAGCTTCGCCGACAGCGGCCGCAGCAGCAGGCGGCCGAGGCCGGACTCCTCGGCGATGTCGTTGAGCGGCGGTCGCCGCTGGCTCATCGGCCGCTGGCCCAGGACCTCGCCGGTGAACACGAAATGGTAGTCGCGCTCCTCCAGGATCCGCTTGGTCTTCTGGAGCATGAAGATGCGACAGTCGATGCACGGGTTCATTCCCGAGCCGTACCCGTACTTGGGGTTCAGGACGACCTCGGGGAGGTACTGGTCCTTGATATCGATGATCTCGATCGGAACGCTGAGGTCGGCCCCGGCACGCAGCGCCTCGTTACGATAGGGCTTTTCGGGGTTGCTGCGGTTGCCGAGGATCCGGTGGCGATCGGCGAGGCAAAAACCCGTCGAAAAGTGCAGCCCGAGCACCTCGATTCCCTGCTCCTGCATGACGCGCGCAGCGAGGGTGGAATCGAGACCGCCGGAGAGGAGCCCGAGGGCGCGAATTCGTCCAGTCATGGGTCTTTACGTGCCGTTTTGCCGTTCGCCGAGAAGCCGAAACCAGAGAGTAGCAGACGCGCTCGGGCGCTGACAGCCGGCGGCGGGACGGCGGCGTCTGCGGCGTCGCAGCTCCTCGACGATGGCTCCGGCATCGCCTGCGTCGCTGCTCCTTGCATCCACCACCATCGCGCCGCCACAAACATCACCGTGTTTACGGTACGGAACACCTAGACGCCCTGCTCGGGCCAGGGAGCGGGCTCCAGGAACGGGCGCCACTGCGGGTGCGGCCGGTTCTCGCTCGCGGTGACCAGGGCCGGGTGCCATCGTGGTCGCGACGGCGGCCGG
>DASWHK010000269.1:0-2190 GCA_036398215.1 Acidobacteriota bacterium
GCGGCCGCCGGCGCCGTGCTCGGGGGCTGGCCGCGGCCGCGGATCTCGCCGCGCCTCGCCGGTCTCCTGGCCCGCACCGGCGGCGCCCTGGTGGTCGCCAACTGGCTCTACCTGCTGTGGGCCTAAGTGTTCCGTACCGTACATACGATGATGTTTGCAGGTCGTGTTGCGGGGGAGATCAAGGCGCGAGGAGGAGTCGATGTCGGAGCCATCGGCGACGACGAGCAACGCTCTCCCCGCCCAAAGGGTTTCATCGAATTCCCACCACAGTCTGCTAGACTCGCCCGGGGTGGATCATTGGGGTTCGGTGCCGATTCCGCGCCGTAGGGCGCGTCGAGTCGGATCGCCAGGGCGCGAAGGAGGGTCGCACATGACCGAGCAGCAGCAGCAAGTGACGGCGGGGAGCTGGCTCGACAACTTCGTCGAGTACGTCAAGCAGGCGCTCGAGATCATCCAGCTGAAGCCCGAGGCGATCGATCGGGCGCGTCAGGATGACGAGGCGTTCACCATGGGGCTGGTGATCATCGCCCTCGGCGGCGTCGCCGCCGCGATCGGCTCGATCAATCCGTTCGGCGTCATCTTCCTCCCGGTGATGTTCATCATCGCCGCGTTCATTTTCGTGGCGATCGTGCACCTGATGGCGACGCTGGTCTTCAAAGGGGAAGGGGAGTTCCTCGAGCTGTTCCGGCCGCTGGGCCTCGCCCACGTCCTGACCTGGGTGAACGTCATCTGGATCCTGAACGTGATCCTCGGCTTCCTTGCCGGCCTGTGGATGCTGGTGGTCGCGGTGGTCTGCGTCGAGCGCGCCTACAAGCTCGACCGCGGCAAGGCGATCGCGGCGGTGGCGATTCCCGTCGCGGTGCTGTTCCTCATTGTGATGATGTTTGTCGCGATGGTGGGAATGGCGATCATCCTCGGCTTGCGCGGGGCGGGCTAGCGCTAACGGCCGATGTTGAAGATCCGGTTGCCTGCCTCGCGGATCTCCGCCCGGCTCAGGCCCTCGCCGAAGTAGCGGTCGTCGATGCGTAGCTCGAAGTGCAGGTGGGCACCGGCCCGGCTGCCGTTGGCGCCGGCTTCGGTGCCCGAGTTGCCGACGAAGCCGATGAGATCGCCGGCCTTCACCCTGCTGCCTTCGACGACGTCGGTGTGGATCCCCGACAGGTGCACGTAACGGCTGACGATGCCGTGGCCGTGGTCGATCCAGATCTGGCGGCCCCGCAGCCGGTCGAGGATGTCCGGCGGCGTCGTCCCCGCCGCCTGGGAGGCGGCGATCGACTGCCGGTAGGCTTCGGGCGTCATCTCGCGGAAGTCGTGCATCGCGCGGATGACGACGCCGTCCTTGGCGGCGACCACCGGGGCGCTGTAGCCGGTCGGCACGCCGATGTGACCGTCGTTCATGTCGAAGCCCTGGTGCACGCCGTTCCTGTAGGCGCGCGGCTCGCCCGGCAGCAGCGTGTCCAGGGCGGGCAGCGAGGCGCCGACGATCGGCATCCTCAGGCCGGCGAGCCGGAAATCGTCGAAGCCGGCCTCGATGCGGCCGACCAGCTCGCGGATGTCGGCGCCGACCAGCGCGATGTCTGCGGGCGGCGGCGCGGCGCGGGCGGCGACAACCTCCTCGCGCCGCAGCAGCAGCTCGACTTCCGGCGGCACGCTGCCGGCGTCGATGACGGCGTCGCCGCCCCAATCCCAGGCGGTGATCGAGCCGGTCGGCGCTAGCCCGTCGACACCGGCCGCGGCGTCGTAGCCGAGCAGCTCGGGTTGGCCGTCGCCGTCACGGTTCCACTCCCAGAGGACCATCGAGCCGTCGATGTCCCAGCGCGTCAGGTCGATGGTGCCGTCGGCGTCGACGTCGTAACGGACGGCAGCCACCTCGAAGGGCGGGGTCAGCAGCGCCGGACCATACAGCCACGCCCCCGCCGCCGCGGCCAGCGCGACGACCAACACCAGAAGAATCCAGCTGAAGCGATTCATGAGGGACACTAGAAGCCCGGCCCCGACCCGGCCCGCTCCTCGCCCAACTGGCGGAGCGCCTCGAGATCGGCCCTCGACAGGTCCGCCTCGATGACGATCGCCCGGTCTTCGGCGCTGACGCGGATGCCGCGGTCGAGGATCTGGAAGAGCTCCGGCTCCTCCTGCTGCATCATCAATTTGCCCATGGTGATGAGGGCGCCGAGCGAGTCGGCCAGCAGC
>DASWHK010000270.1:0-2873 GCA_036398215.1 Acidobacteriota bacterium
TATCCGAACACCTACGGCGTCTGGCCGCAGTTCCGCAGCCCGCTGGTCTGGGACGTCTTCGCGGTCACCACCTACGCGACGGTATCGGCGCTGTTCTGGTTCGTCGGGCTGATCCCCGACCTGGCGACGCTGCGCGACCGCGCCGAGCGGCGCTTCGCCCGCTTTGCCTACGGGATCCTGGCGATGGGCTGGCGGGGCTCGGCGATCCACTGGCACCGTTACGAGACCGCCTACCTGTTGATGGCCGGCCTGGCGACGCCGCTGGTGGTCTCGGTGCACACCATCGTCAGCTTCGACTTCGCGATGGCGATCATCCCCGGCTGGCACACGACGATCTTCCCGCCCTACTTCGTCGCCGGAGCGATCTACGCCGGCTTCGCGATGGTCCTGACCCTCGCCATTCCGGTGCGCCGCGTCTACGGCCTCCAGGACTTCATCACCGAGCGGCACCTGCGCAACATGGCCAAGGTGATGCTGGCCACCGGGCTGATCGTCGGCTACGGCTACCTGATGGAGTACTTCGTCGGCTGGTACGGGGGCGGCGAGTACGAGATGTACATGCTGAACAACCGGCTCACCGGCCCGTACGCGACCCATTACGGGTTGCTGCTGCTGCTCAACATCGCCATCCCCCAGCTGCTCTGGTCGACGCGGGTGCGGGGCAGCGAGCTGGCGCTCTTTCTGATCGCCATGTGCATCAACGTCGGCATGTGGCTGGAGCGATTCATCATCGTGGTCACCAGCCTGCACCGCGACTTCCTCCCCAGCTCCTGGGGGATGTACGCCGGCACCGGCTGGGATTGGGCGACCTTGCTGGGCAGCATCGGCCTGTTCCTGACGCTGATGTTCGTGTTCGTCCGGCTGCTGCCGATGATCTCGATCTTCGAGATGCGGACGCTGGTGGCCGAGGAGGCGAAGCCGGCCGGGGGGCGCCAGCCATGAGAAACCACGCGGGCACTCGTTTCGATCACCCGACGCTGCCGTCGAGGCAGCAAGCAGCGGAGCCCGGACGATGAAGGGGGCGGCGTTGCGGGGCAAGGGAGCGGCTGGTCGCGGCGCCCCGGAGCGCGACGTCTTCGGCCTGCTCGCCGAGCTCGCCACCCCCGAGCAGCTGCTGGCGGCGAGCAGGGCCACCTACGCCGCCGGCTACCGGCAGCTCGACGCCTTCTCGCCGGCGCCCATCGAGGGGCTCGCCGCCGCCATCGGCCACCCGGGCAGGGGGCGGCTCGCCAAGACCGTCCTCGCGGGCGGGCTGGCCGGCGCCGCCGGCGGCTTCCTGCTGCAGTACTGGGTGGCGGCGGTCGCCTATCCCCTCAACGTCGGCGGCCGGCCGCCGGGCGGCTGGCAATCGTTCATACCGGTGACCTTCGAGCTCACCGTCCTGGCGGCGACCCTCGCGGCGGTGCTCGGCATGCTGGCCTGGAACCGGCTGCCGATGCCGTACCACCCGGTGTTCAACGTCGAGCGCTTCAAGCTGGCGAGCAGCGACCGGGTGTTTCTCGGCGTCGGCTCAGCCGACCCGTTGTTCGACCTGCAGGCGACGCGCGATTTTCTCGAGGGACTCGACGGCGTCGTCGGCGTCTACGAGGTCGACTACTGATGCGCATGGCAGCGATGATCGTGCTCTGCCTGGCGCTGGTCTCGTGCGCCCAGGAGATGGCCGATCGCGGCCGCATCAAGCCGCTCGAGGCCAGCGAGCTGTTCGAAGACGGCCGCTCGGCGAGGCCGTTGCCGCCGGGGACCGTCGCCCGCGGGCAGCTGCGGGTCGACGAGCACCTCTACCGGGGGACGATCGGCGGCGAGCCCGCCGCCGGCCTGCCGGTCGCCGTCGACCTGGCGCTGCTGCGCCGCGGCCGCCAGCGCTACGACGTCTTCTGCGCCCCCTGTCACGACCGGGTCGGCAACGGCAACGGCATGGTCGTGCAGCGCGGCTTCCGGCGGCCGGCGTCGTTGCACGTCGAACGGCTCCGCGACGCCCCCGCCGGCTTCTACTTCGACGTCATCAGCAACGGCTTCGGGGCGATGACCGCCCAGGCCTCGCAGGTGCCGGTCGCCGACCGCTGGGCGATCATCGCCTACGTGCGGGCGCTGCAGCTCAGCCAGAACGCCACCCTCGAGGACGTCCCGGCTGGGGAGCGGGCGGCGCTGGAGGCTGGGCGATGATCGCCGCGGCACCGGGCGGGGAGAGCGACACGATGATGCCCGACGCCCTCGAGCGGCGGCTCGCCCTGTGGCGCGGCAGGGCGCTGCGCGTCGCCCTGGTGGCCGGCGTGCTGGCGCTGCTCGGCCTGCTGCTCGACCCGCAGGGCTTCTTCCGCTCCTACCTGATCGCCTACCTCTTCTGGATCGCCCTGCCGCTTGGCGCCTATGGCCTGGTCGCCTTGCACCACATGGTGGGCGGCGGCTGGGGCTTCGTGATCCGCCGCATCCTCGAGTCCGCCGCGGCGACGCTGCCGCTGATGGCGCTGCTGTTCGTGCCGCTGCTGTTCGGCCTCGACGACCTCTACCCCTGGGCGCGGCCCGAGACGGTGGCCGGCGACGCGCTGCTGCAGCACAAGCAGCCCTATCTGAACGTGCCCTTCTTCGCCGGCCGGGCCGCCCTCTACTTCAGTTTGTGGATCGGTGTCGTGTCCGTGCTCAACCGTCTCTCGGCCCGACAGGACGGCAGCGGCGATCCGGCGATATCGCGCCGGCTGCAGCTGTTGAGCGGCCCCAGCCTGCCGCTCTACGGGCTGACGGTCAGCTTCGCGGCGATCGATTGGGCGATGTCGCTGGAGCCCCACTGGTTCTCGACGATCTACGGGATGCTCTTCGTCGCCGGCCAGGGGCTGGCGACGCTCGCCTTCGCCACCGTGGCGCTGGTCATGCTCGCC
>DASWHK010000271.1:0-5724 GCA_036398215.1 Acidobacteriota bacterium
GGCCGGGGTCGACTCCGACCTGGTCAACGAGATTGCCGCCGCGGCGCGCCCGCGCTTCAACCTGCGAAAGATCCGCGCCGGCCGTCCCTACCGGGTCTACTTCGACCGCGACGACGCCTTGCTGATGTTCCGCTACCAGCCGGACAAGCAGACGGCGGTGCTGGTGGCCCGAGGCCGCGAGGGCTGGGTCGTGCGCGAGGTCGTCGTACCCTACGAGATCCGCCCCCGCTACATCCGCGCCGAGGTCCGCGGCAGCCTCGAAGGCGCCATCGCCGACACCTGGGTGAGCCGCCGGGACGCCATCGACGTCGCCCACAAGCTGGCGGCGATCTTCGCCTGGGACATCGACTTCGCCGCCGACCTGCGCCTGCGCGACACCATCGACCTGGTGATCGAGCAACGCTTTCTCGAGGACGAGTTCTCCGGCTTCGGGGACATCCTGGCGGCCGAGCTGCGCGTCGACGGCCGCCTGCACAAGGCGGTCCGCTACGCTCGCAATCGCGGCGTGACCAGCTACTACAAGCCGACCGGGGAGTCGCTGCAGCGCGCCTTCCTGCGCTCGCCGGTGAACTTCACGCGGATCTCCTCCGGCTTCACCTACCGGCGCCTGCATCCGATCCTCAACGTCGTGCGCCCGCATCTCGGCGTCGATTACGCGGCCCCCGCCGGCACGCCGGTGCACGCCACCGCCGCCGGGGCGGTCAGCTACATCGGCCGTAACGCCCAGGCCGGAAACTACGTCAAGATCCGCCACGGCGGCTCCTACATGAGCTGGTACCTGCACCTGGCCGCGGCCGCCTCGGGGTTGCGGGTCGGCCAGCCGGTCGAGCAGGGACAGCTCATCGGCTACGTCGGCAAGACCGGGCTGGCGACCGCCCCCCACCTCGACTATCGGCTGGAGCGCAACGGCGAGTTCCTGGACCCTCTGCAGATCGATTTCCCGGCCGCCGCGCCACTGCCGGAAGCGCACCGGGACGAGTTCGAGGTCCAGCGCGACCGCTGGCTGTCGCTGCTCCGCCAGGGGCAGAGCGCCTACACGGCGATACTGCTGGGCAGCAGCGAGTAGCCGGCGGGCAGCGGTTGGCCCGCATTTCTCGTCGGCATTCTGCCGCGGGCGCCCTGGCAACCCGCCTCCCACCTACACCAGCTACCCTTCCCAGGGAACTTCATCCAAAGCCTCAGTTTTTCCGGTTCGAGTCACGAGCCGGCGCGCCGCCAGCGCGCCGGCGATGCCGCAGGCGAGCCCGGCGGCCACGTCGGCGGCATGGTGATAGCGCGTGAACACGCAGGCGACGCTCATCGCCGCCGACAGCAGGGCCAGCGCCCAGGCGGCGCGGCGGTGGGCCGGCGTCTGCCACAGTCCGAGGACGATCCCCCAGGCGCCGGCGACGTGGGCGCTCGGAAAGCAGTTCCCCGAGACCGCCCCGTGCGCGATGATGACGTCCATCATCGCGGTGAACGCATAGCCGTCGAGGGGCGGCAGACCGGCCATCAGCTCCGGGCTCTCCCAAGGTCCGCGCGCCGGCAGCCAGGGATAGAACATGAAGGCGGCGGTGAACGCCGCCCCGAGGCTGGTCATGACGGTGGCGAAGCCCTCCGCGGGCACTCGGAGGCGCCGCCCCGAGCGGCTGGCGTCGGAAGAGCCCCGGCGTCCGGCGGGACCGAGGTAGGCGAGCATCACGCCACCGATCAGGATCGGGTAGTACGACCAGTAGAAGAAGTGCATGAGCTCGGTGAACGGCGGGCTCACCCACGGGGCCAGCATGCGGGCCGGCAGACCGCCGAAGACCGCGGCGTCGGCGGCGTAGAGGCGGGGCTCGAACCAGTAGGGGCTGGCCGGGAAGATCATGTTGACGATGAACCGCCCCTCCTCGAACAGGAAGAGCGCCAGCGGCAGCGGGTACGCGTGGCGCAGGAAGCGGACCAGCTCGTGCGCCGCCCGTTGCCACCGCCGCGCCCATTCCCTCCTCTCCCAGGCGGCGCCGCGGGACGGTATGATCAGCACAAAGGCGACAATCGCGGCGTGGGCCGCCAGCAGCCAGGGCCACGCTGCGGGGGAGAAACAGGCGATCAACAAGCCGGTCCAGACCGTGTACGCGACCACGATCCCATCGATCGGCTCCCAGCGCCGCCGCGACCGCTCTCGCATGCCCATGGCAGCGAGCTTACTCGCGACGCTGCTTGCTGTCGCACCGGTCGGGGGGGCGAGCCCCGCCGACCTGCAGCCGCACACCCTGCGGGCCTTCGAGCGCTACGCCGCCCTCACCGAGTCGCGCGTCCGCGAGCAGGCGCGGCCGAACGGCGATTTCCTGTACATCGACCATCTGCCGGCAGCGGAGCGCGCCGGCGTGGTCGCCGAGCTGCGTCGCGGCGAGATGTACATGCAGCCGCTGGAGACGCGCGCTCCCGGCGGCGGCGAGGTCGAGATCGAGGACGGCCTCATCCACCACTGGCTCGGCATCGTCTTCGTCCCCGGGGTCGACGTCGAGGAGGTCCTGGCGCTGGTACAGGACTACGACCGGCACGGCGAGATCTACGCGCCGGCGGTGGTTCGGGCGCGGATCCTCGAGCGCCGGGGCGACCGGTTCCGGGTGTTCATGCGCTTCCGCAAGACCAAGGTGATCACCGTCGTCATGGACACCGTCCACGAGGTCGAGTACGTCCAGCCGGCGGCGGACCGCGCCATCTCGATCTCGCGCACCAGCAGCGTCCGCGAGGTGCAGGATCCCGGCGAGGCCGGCGAGACGATCCTCGCCGACGGCGTGGGCGGGGGCTTCTTGTGGCGGCTGAGCTCCTACTGGCGCTTCATCGAGCGCGACGGCGGCACCTATATCGAGTGCGAGTCGATCTCGCTGACCCGCACCATTCCGTTCGTGCTGCGTTGGCTGATCGGGCCCTTCGTCAACGACGTGCCGCGCGAGCAGCTCGCCGACCTGCTGACCACGACCCGCGCCAGGCTGACCGCCGGCTCTTGAGTTTCAGGTCGCCAACGAGAGGAGCGAGGCCGGATGTTGCGGATGGTGGCGGTAGTCGGCAATGGCGACGTCGACCCCGAGCGTGATGCGACCGCCGAGGCGATCGGCGCCGAGATCGCCGGGGCCGGCTTCGGCCTGGTGTGCGGCGGTCTCGGCGGCGTCATGGAGGCGGCGTGCCGGGGGGCCCATGCGATCCTGGGCCCCGGCAGCGGCCGCATCCTCGCCCTGCTCCCGGGAACCGATCGGGCGCTGGCCAACCCCTACGCCGACATCGTCGTCCCGACCGGCCTCGGCTATGCCCGCAACATCCTGGTGGTCCTCAGCGCCGACGCCGTCGTCGCCATCGGCGGGGGCAGCGGCACGCTCAGCGAGATCGCCCACGCCTGGCAGTTGGACAGGCCGATCTGCGCCGTGGCCGGCGCCGGCGGCTGGGCGTCCGAGCTGGCGGGCAAGGCCATCGACGGCCGCCGCACCGACTGCGTCCACCGGGCGCGCGACGCCGCCGAGGTCGGCGCCTGGTTACGGGCCACCCTTCCCCCCGCGTAGACCGCGGACGGCCTCGGTGAGAGGGCCGACGATCTCCATCAGGTCGGCGACGATGCCGTAGTCGGCGTACTCGAAGATCGGGGCGCGCGGGTCCTTGTTGACCGCCACGATCACGTCGCTGTCGCGCATCCCGACGACATGCTGGATGGCGCCCGATATACCCAGGGCGATGTAGAGCCGCGGCCGCACCGTCTTTCCCGAAGATCCGACCTGCAAGCCGCGGGGCAGCCAGCCCTGATCGACGATCGGCCGCGACGCCGCCAGGGCTGCCCCCAGGGCCTTGGCCAGCGCCTCGACCGCCTCGAGGTTCTCCGGGCTGCCGACGCCGCGGCCGGCGGCGACGATCACCTCGGCCTCGCTGATGTCGCCGGCGGCGACCTCGGCCTCCTCGAAGCCGCGAACCACCCAGCGGATCGCCTGCGGGTCGATGTCGGCGGCGACGGTCTCCACGGGCGCTTCGACGCCGGTCCGGATGGCAGCTCCGAAAGCCCCCCGCTGGCAGGTGGCGACGTACGGCGGGGGCGTGGTGGGCCGCTGGGTGGCGACCAGCTTGCGGCGGTAGACCAGGCGGCGGCCGCGAAGGCCGTCCTCCCAGCTCAGGTCGATGCAATCGGTGAGCAGGCCGCTGCCCAGCCGGCTGGCGAGCACCGGCGCCAGATCGCGGCCGAGGAAGTGCGAATGCAGCGTCAGGATCGCGTCGGGCCGGCGCTCGCGGGCGGCGGGCAGCAACGCCGCGGCATAGCCGTCGGGCGTGAAGTCGGCGAGCGCCGCGTGTTGCAGCACCAGGATCCGATCGGCGTGCGGCACGAGATCGGCCACCACCGGGTCGGGCTCCGCGGCGCAAACGACGGCGACGGCCTCGGCATCCAGGCCCCTCGCCGCGGCGAGCAGCTGCAGCGAGTCGGGGTCCAGGCGGCCGGCTCGATGCTCGGCGATGCACCAGATCGAGCGGCTCAAATCACCTTCTCCTTCTCGCGCAGGACCTTGAGCAGGTCGGCGACCACGGCGTCGGGCGCCCCCTCCAGCATCTCGGCCCGTTCGCGGGGAGGCGGGTAGGAGAGCTCGAAGGTCTCGACGAGAGGTCCGGGCTCGCCGCCGAGAGAGGCAAGGTCGAGCCGGGCGAGCTCCTTGCGCTTGGCGGCCATGATTCCCTTGAGGCTCGGATAGCGCGGCTCGTTGATGCCGGTCTGGATGGTGAGCACCGCCGGCAAGGCTACGTCCAGGTTCAAGTATGTCCCGGCCTCCAGCTCGCGCCGCACGCGCACGGTGCCCGGGTCGGCGAGCTGGACGCCGATGCTCATCGTCACGCAGGGGTAGCCGAGCTTCTCGGCGACCAGCACGCCGACCTGCGAGCTGCCGAGGTCGTCGCTCTCGACGCCCGCCAGCACCAGGTCGGGCGCCAGCGGCTCGAGGGCGGCGGCGAGCATCGCGGCGCTCGCCGCGGCGTCGGCGAGAAACCCACCGCTCTCGATGAATACGGCGTCGTGGGCGCCCATCGCCAGGCCCTTGCGCAGCCCCTGGACGGCGGCCTCGGGACCGAGGCCGACGACCGTCACCTGGGCGTCGTGGGGCTCGGCGAGGCGGATGGCTTCCTCGACCGCGTAGAGGTCGTACTCGTTGAGCTCGTAGCTGAAGTTGTCGCTCTTCACCCGGCCGTCGGCATCCAGGTCGATGCGCGACTCAGGCTCGACGACGGCTTTCATGAGGACGGCGATGCGCACGCCTAGTCCTCGTGGGCCGCGCGCAGCTCCAGCCGGCGGATGCGGCGCTGCCGGGCGCGCTCGTACAGGGCCTTCTCGGCGTCGCTCTCCGGCAGGAGACCGGGAACGGGCACCGGCTTGCCGTCCTCGAGGGCCACGAACACCAGATGGGCGGTCGTCGTGTGGCTGGACTCACCGGTCACCGGGTTCTCCCCGTGGACGTCGACGCGCACCTCCATCGACGTCGTGCCTACATGGGTGAGCTGGGCCTCCAGCAGCACCATGTAGCCCTGCGGGAGGGGGGCGTGAAAGACGACCTCGTCGATGGCCACGGTCACCACCCGCCGCCGGGCATGCCGCATCGCCGCCATGGCTCCGGCGAGGTCCATCCAGTGCATCAAGCGGCCGCCGCTCAGGGTGCCGTGCGGGTTGGTGTCGTTGGGCATCACCAGCTCGGTCATCCGCACCAGCGAGGCGCTCATCGGCCGCGGTGCTCGGGGGGC
>DASWHK010000272.1:0-58311 GCA_036398215.1 Acidobacteriota bacterium
CCAACCGGCTGCCCCGCGACGATGAAACGGCGCACCACCGCCTCGAGGACGGCGGCGTGGCGCGGACTCAGGTCGGTGGTCATGGCGAGGTCTCTGGTGGTTAGCACTCTCCCCTCAAGAGTGCTAACAGGCATGGAACAATGGCCTTCGGGCCCGTGTCAAGCTTGCGGCCGGCAGCGACGACCGCACCCATGCTAACATTTCAGCCAATGTCCCCCGCGCCCAAAACCCCTCGCCCGCCAGACGCCTCGCGACCGTCCAGGAAGCGCGAAAAAGCGACGGCTTCCTGGAGTCCCGGGCCCTTTTTCGCCCGCACCGCAGCGCAGCTGACGCTGCCCCGGAACCTGCTGTTCGCGGCCACCATCGCCATCGTTTCCGGCGCCGGCATCGGCCTGGCGATGGTCTACGTCCCGGATGCCTCCCAGGTCCGGGTCCTTGAGAACTACCGGCCGAGCATGCAGGTGATCCTCTACGACGACGAGGGCAACGTCTTCGCCGAGCTCGAGGCCCTGCAGCGCCGCAAGCTGGTGGCCTACAACAGCATCCCCGAGCAGCTCCGCAACGCCGTGCTCGCCGTCGAAGACAGCCGCTTCTTCTGGCACGTCGGCGTCGATCCGGTGGGCGTCCTGGGAGCCTTTTACGACAACTTCACCCAGGGCTTCGGCGAGCGCGGCGCCAGCACGATCACCATGCAGCTCGCCAGGGGGCTGGGCTGGTCCAGCCCCGAGAAGACCCCCAGCCGGAAGCTGGTCGAAGCCTTCTACTACGCCCTGCAGACCGAACGCTACTTCTCGAAGGAGCGCATCCTCGAGCTGTACATGAACCAGGTCTTCATGGGGCACGACGTCTATGGGTTCGGCGCCGCCGCGGAGTTCTACTTCGACAAGGAACTCGACGAGCTGACGCTCTCTGAGTCGGCGTTGCTCGCCGGCATGCTACAGCGTCCCAACGACTACTACCCGCTGCACCGGAACATGGAGCGCGCCGCGAGGCGCCGCAACATCGTGCTGCGCCGCATGCTCACGGAAGGCTACATCACCGAGGAGGAGCACGCACTGGCGAGCAACGAGCCGATCGCCCCGGCCGCCCACGACCGCAGCGAAGAGCTCGGCGCCTACTTCACCGAGGAGATCCGCCGCAAGCTCTACGGCGACTACGGTACGGTCCTCTACGAGTCGGGCCTGCGGGTGAACACGACGCTCAACACCCGCATCCAGGCGGCCGCCGAGCGGGCCCTCGACCTCCGTTTGCGCGAGGTCGACAAACGTCACGGCTGGCGCGGCGTGCAACGCAACCTCCGCGACGAGGGCGCCGACCCGCTCGCGCACCGCGAGCCACGCTGGGAGCGTCCGATCCGGCAGGGCGACTACGTCCCGGCGGCCGTCGTGCAGGTGACCAACGCCGCGGCGCAGGTGCGGATCGCCGACCGCTTCGCCGAGATCACCCCGGAAGGCGCGGCCTGGACGCGTCCCACCCGCCCTTCGGCCGTGCGCCTCGCCGAGATGCTCGCGCCCGGCGACCTGATCTCGGTGCAGGTGGTGAACGTCTCCGAAGAGGGAGCCCTGGAGGTCACGCTCGACCAGGAGCCCGAGATCGAGGGCGCGATCCTGGTGATCGAAAACTACAGCGGCGAGATCAAAGCCGAGGTGGGCGGCCATCGCTTCGACAACAGCGAGTTCAACCGCGCCCGCCAGGCGGTGCGCCAGACCGGCTCGGCCTTCAAGCCGTTCGTCTACGGCGCCGCCCTGAGCAACGGCTGGACCGCCGGCTCCTTGATGCTCGATCAGCAGATGCAGTTCGTCGATCCCAGCACCCGCCAGCCCTACAAGCCCAGCAACTACGGCAACGAATACGTCGGCATCACGACCACCTCCGAGGCCCTCGCCAAGTCGCGCAACGTCATCGCCGTGGCGTTGCAGGAGCAGGTGGGCGCCGACAAGGTCATCGACTTCGCCCGGCGGCTGGGAATCACCGCCAACCTGCGCGCGTACCTGTCGCTCGCCCTCGGCGTCGTCGACGTCTCGCTCTGGGAGATGACTCGCGCCTACGCGGTGTTTCCCAACGGCGGCGTGCGCGTCGAGCCCCACCGGATCAAGGCGGTCATCGACCGCGAGGGGCGCCCGGTCGAGGTGACGCAGCGGCGGTCGGAGCAGGTCATGAGCGCCGACGTCGCCTACTTGATGACCCGCATGCTGACCAACGTCATCGAGTACTCCTACGCCGGCGGCCTGCAAGGCGGCAGCGGCCGCCGCGCCCAATCGCTGGCCCGCGATCTGCGCATGCCGCTGGCCGGCAAGACCGGCACCACCGACAACTCCTCCGACGCCTGGTTCCTCGGCTTCTCCCCCTACCATACGATCGGCGTCTGGGTGGGCAACGACACCAAGAAGCCGATCGGCCCCGGCGAAGAAGGGGCGAAGGCGGCGCTGCCCATCTGGATGGACGTGATGCGCGCCGCCAGCGAAGGGCTGACGCCGCGCGAGTTCGAACAGCCGGGGGGCGTGGTGCTACGCACCGTTGACGCCCGCACCGGCCTGCTGTCGAGCAACGTATGCGGCTCGTCGATCATCGTCGCCTTCATCGAAGGCTCCGAGCCGACGCGCGTCTGCGGCCCGGAGGAGGCCCGGATCCTGGCGATGAACCATTACCAGCAGGCCTACTTCATCGACCGCATCGGCAGCGGCCGCTAGCCCGACCTTCTCAACGGGTCACCGCCGCTTGAGCGACGGCTTGGCTCACGATCTGCTGAGGTCGGAGCGGAGCTACGGCCCCCTACTCGGCGGCCTTCCGCGGCGGCCGCCCTTCGGCATCCCACACCAGGTAGGCCTCCGCGAAGCGATCGAGCTCACCCTCGAGCACCGAGTCGACGTCGCCGACCTCCATCCCCGTGCGATGGTCCTTGGCCATCTGGTAGGGCTGCAGGACGTACGAGCGGATCTGCGAGCCCCAGCCGATCTCCTTTTTTTCGCCCTGCCGCGCCGCCATCCGCTCCGCCTGTTTCTGGCGCTCGAGCTCGTAGAGCCGGCTCGCCAGCACCTTCATCGCCCTCTCGCGGTTGCGGTGCTGCGAGCGCTCGGCCTGGCACTGCACGACGATGCCGGTCGGCAGGTGGGTGATGCGCACCGCCGAGTCGGTGACGTTGACGTGCTGGCCGCCAGCGCCGCTGGATCGGAAGGTATCGACGCGCAGGTCCTTCTCGTCGATGTCGATCTCGATGTCGTCGTCGATCTCCGGCGAGACCATCACCGAGGCGAACGAGGTATGCCGCCGGCTGCTGGCATCGAACGGCGAGATGCGCACCAGCCGGTGCACCCCGGTCTCCCCTTTGGCGTAGCCGAAGGCGAAATCGCCCTCGATGCGCAAGGTGGCGCTCTTGAGGCCGGCTTCCTCTCCGGGCATCTCGTCGAGGACCTCGACGCGATAGCCGCGCCCCTCGGCCCAGCGGCTGTACATGCGGAAGAGCATCGCCGCCCAGTCCTGCGATTCCGTCCCACCGGCCCCCGGATGGATCTCGATCAGCGCCGGACGCCGATCGTCGGCGGCGCCGAGCAGGTGGGCGATCTCGACGTCACCGAGCTCCTTGTCGATCCCGGCGATCGCCTCACGGACGAGCTCGACGGCCTCCGCGTCGCCTTCTTCGGCCAGCTCGAGCATCTCCTCGGCATCGCCCAGCGCCGCTTCCAGGCGCTTGCCAGCCTCGACCCGCTCTTGCAAGCCGCTGCGCTCGCGCATCAGCTCGGTGTCGCCGCCCTCGTTCCAGAAGCCGGGCTCCGCCATGCGGGCCTCGATCTCGGCGAGGCGCTGGCTGGCTCCGGAAGGGTCAAAGATGACCTCCCAGGTCCGCGTAACGAGAACGCAGCTCCTCGATCTGGTGTCGCAGGTCTTCGGTCATCGTTCCTTCTCTTGTCCCTCGGCCATCTCCGGATCCATCGGCC
Organism: Acidobacteriota bacterium; assembly: GCA_036398215.1. Taxonomy (GTDB): domain Bacteria; phylum Acidobacteriota; class UBA890; order UBA890; family UBA890; genus DASWHK01. Next base: position 3,936 of record DASWHK010000272.1, read on the forward strand.
CTAGCAGGCCGTGGTGGAAGTGTGATGGGTCTGCTAGCGGCGGCGATCGCCGCCGGCGCCCGGCGAGCACCGCGGCCACCCCACCCAAGACTACACAAAGGCGGGCCAGCCAGTCGCCCACCCACGCGTACAAGCCGCCGCCTTCGCGCGGCACGATCGTCGCCTCCACCAGCGCCGTGACGTTCACCTCGGTGCCGGCCACCACCCGCCCCCACGGATCGACGACGCCGGAGATGCCGGTGTTCGCGGCCCTCACCAGGTAGCGGCGGTTCTCCACCGCCCGCAGCCGCGCCATCGAAAAATGCTGGTACGGGGCGCTCGTATCGCCAAACCAGGCGTCGTTGGTGATCGTCGCCAGGAAGGTCGCGCCGCCGGCCACCTGCCGCCGCAGGAGCTCCGGGAAGACGACCTCATAGCAGATCGCCATGGCGAACGGCGGCACCCCCGCCGCGGGGTCGGCGAACAGCGGCTGGTCCGGCTCGCCGCGGCGAAAGCCGGCCACGGCCTCCACCAGCGGCGCCACGAAGCGGAACAGCCAGGCGAGCGGCACGTACTCGCCGAAGGGCACCAGCCGCACCTTGTCGTAGCGCGCCAACCAGGCTCCCTCCGCCGAGACCAGGAAGGCCGAGTTGGCCACCGAGACCCGGCCGGCGTCGTCGCGCTCGAAGTGGGGGCTGCCGACGACGATCGCGACGTCGTGCTGGCGGGCCAGCTGGGCGAGCATCTCCCGGGTGGAGGGGTCGCCCTGCAGCCCGCCGGGCACCGGCACCGACGATTCCGACCAGATCAGCAGGTCGGCGCCGGCTGCCGTCGCCTGCAAGGACAGGCTCACGTGCTGCTCGAGGATCGAGCGCAACTCCGCCGGCTCCCATACCCTCCCCTGATCGACGTTCCCCTGCACCGCGGCGACCCGCAGCGCCCCGGGGGCGGGGGGGGGACCATCGACAGCGTCGAGCGGAGGCGCCTGGGCCAGGCGAACGGCGCCATACGAAGCGGCGGCGACCAGCAGGACGGCGGCGACCGCGGCCACCGGCAAGGCCCGTCGCCCGGCGACGATCCGCTGGGCGACCGCCGCGTTGACGAAGACGGCGAGAAGGCTGAGCCCCCAGACCCCGGCGATATCGGCGGCCTGCATCAACGCCGGCGCCCGACCCGCCGCATAGCCGAGCAAGGACCAGGGAAAGCCGAAGGGCGCCAGGACCTGCAGGTACTCGAGCCCCACCCAGGCCGCCGCCAGCGCCACCGCGCCGGCCCCCCGCCAGGCCAGCGCGCTCGGCACCAGCAAGGCGATCAAGCCGACGCTGAGCGCCATCCACAGGGCCAGCAGCCCGGCGATCGCCACGCCGATCGGCAGCGACATGTCGCCATACTCGTGCATGACGTGCGCGATCCAGTAGAGCGACGCCGCCCTCCACACGAAGCCGGCCAGCAGGCCGGCCCACCATCGTTGCCACGGCGACGCCCCCCGCACAGCCACGATCAGCGGCACCAGCGCCACCCAGACCAGGGCATGCAGGTCGGGATACGGAAAGGCCAGGGCCAGCAGGACTCCGGTGCACGCCGCGGCCAGCCACTGGCGGGCGGACAGGCTCACGCCGGGACGCCGAACGGCGCTCAGCCCTCGGTCACCCAGGTGGACTCCACGTCGCTCCTGCGGACCAGCAGCGCCTCGACGGCGCGGGCGTCCACAGGCGTCCGATAGCGGCCCACCCGGACCCGGTAGTAGGTGCGGCCGTCGACCTCGACCGAGACCACGAAGGCCGGAAAGCCGGCGCCGGAAAGCGTCGATTGCAGGTCGTCCGCCTCCGGCTTCTCGGTCGTCGAGCGCACCTGGATGATCCAGCCGCTGACCAGCGACGGATCGTAGGCGGGCATGCCGGCGCGGCTCGCGGCGGCCGGCGGGCTGGCAACCGTTTCGCCGGCCGGCGGCGCCGTCTTGGGCCGTGGCGGATCGGCGGGTTGGACGCCGGTGGCGGCCGGCTCGCTGGCGGGCTGCTGGCCGGTCGCGGGGGCGGTCGAATCGGCGGCTGCCTGACCGCCGGTCGCCGGGTCGTCCACCGCCTCGTAGAACTCGAACGGCTCCTCTTCACCGGTGGCCGGCGCTTCCTCGCCGGGGATCGCCGCCTGCCAGCCGGACGCCATCCCGGCGCCGGTCTGTCCGCGGCCGATGACGACCCCCAACCAGAAGACACCGACGCCGACCACGGCGGCGCCCAGGAAGGCCAGCACCAGATGCGGCGTGTTCAGCTGGATCTCGTAGAAGCTTTGATCGTCGCTCATCGAATCAACCCCTCGGCTCTGGCAACCGGCGTGCGACCGGTCGCCGGCTCGCTCGGGCGCCGGGGCTGGACAGCGCCTTCATCACTTCATCTACAGGCTCGCCGACCCGATGATCGTAGCACCAATCGCCATGGCCCAGCAGTCCCTAGCAGGCCGTGGCGAACCTCCCATGGGTCTGGTTTGGGAGTTCCGCCACGGGCTGCTACGGGTCGCCGGACGCCGCCGGGCACCCATGTGATCGGAGTGCGGCGGCCCCTGCCGGGCTGCGTCATGGCACCCCGCTGCAGCCCCTTGTCAGCCGTCGCTGCGACCGAGCCACCCCTTCAACAGGTCCATCGGCAACGGGAACACCAGCGTGTTGCTCCTGTCGGACGCCACCTCGGTGAGCGTCTGGAAGTAGCGCAGCTGCACCGCCACCGGCTCCGTAGCGAGGACCTTGGCGGCCTCGAGCAGCTGGGTGCTGGCCTGGAACTCGCCCTCGGCGTGGATGATCTTGGAGCGCTTCTCGCGCTCGGCCTCGGCCTGCCGGGCGATGGCGCGGATCATGTCCTGGGGCAGATCGACGTGCTTGACCTCGACCATCGATACCTTGATCCCCCAGGGGTCGGTATGCGCGTCGAGGATGCTCTGCAGATCGGCGTTCAGCCGGTCGCGCTCGGCCAGCAGGGTGTCGAGCTCGACCTGGCCGAGCACCGAGCGAAGCGTCGTCTGGGCGAGCTGCGAGGTCGCGTACATGAAATTCTCGACCTCGACGATGGCCTTGGTCGGGCTCATGACGCGGAAGTAGAGCACCGCATTGACCTTGACCGAAACGTTGTCGAGCGTGATCACGTCTTGCGGTGGCACGTCGAGGACGATCGTGCGCAACGACACCCGCATCATCTTGTCGATCGGCCAGAAGACCAGGATCAGGCCGGGACCCTTGGGCTCGGCGAGCAGCCTGCCGAGTCGGAAGATGACCCCGCGCTCGTACTCCCTCAAAATGTTGACGACACTGACCAGGTAGAGGACCAGCAGGCCGACAGCCATCAGCCACGGCGTGAGTGCGGGCATGAATCAACTCCTTGGTTGGCTGGCGAGCGGGCTCGGCGGTGACGCCTCCCGCAGTCGCACTTCGATGCGCAATCCCGAATGGATGTCGACGACCTCGACGGTGTCCTCCTTCTTCACCGTCTGGTCGGAATGGGCGCGCCAGAGCTCGCCGTGGACGAACACCTGACCGTTGCCGGCAGAGTCGAAATCCACGGTGGCGCGGCCCACCTCGGTGATCAGCCCGGCGCCGCCGGTCAACACCCGGCCCTGGTGGGCACGGACGACGAGCTGCAGCATGGCGGCCATCAGCCCCATGAACGCCAGCGCCACCGGCAAGACGAACGACAGCGACAGGCGCATCTCGGGAACCGGACCGCGGAACAGCAGCATCGATCCGAGCACGAAGCTCACCAACCCGGCCAGCGTCAGCAGACCATAGGAGACCACTTTGAGCTCCAGGACGAGAAAGACGATCCCCAGGCCCAACAGCGCCAAGCCCGCGTAGCTGAACGGCAGCTGCTGGAAAGCCAGCAGGGCGAGCACCAGGCTCACCGCCCCCACCACTCCGGGGAGCACGGCGCCCGGGTTGGAGAGCTCGAAATAGAGGCCGCCGGCGGCGAGCAAGAGCAGAAAGTAGGCGATCTGCGGGTTCGCGAGTGTCGCCAGGACCTGCTGTCGCAGGCTCATCTGCAGCTCAACGATCTGCGCCCCTTCGAGATCGAAAGTGAGCTCGTCGTCGGCTCCGGGTCGGGCGACATGCCCGGAGAGCAAGGTGAGTACCTCGTCCAGATCATCGGCGATCACGTCGGCGAGGCCGAGCTCGATCGCCTCGCTGGCGGCGAACGAGCGGCCCTCGGAGACCGCCGCCACGGCGGCATCTACCGGCCGGCCGCGACGCTCGGCAAGACTGCGCGCGTAGGCCTCGGCGTCCTGGATGATCTTGCGCTGCATGGTCTCGTCGATCTCGCCACCGCCGACCGAGACCGGCGTGGAGGCCCCGGTGTTGGTGCCGCTGGCCATCGCCACGACATCGGCCGCCAGCGCGATCATGAAGCCGGCCGATGCCGCTCGCGCTCCGGCCGGCGCGACCCAGACACCGGTCGGCACCGGGCTGGCGAGAAACGCCTGGATGACGTCGCGCATCGCCAGATCGAGGCCGCCCGGCGTGTTCAACCGCAGCAGAAAGAGGTCGGCGCCGTCCTGCTGGGCGGTCTGCAGCGACTCGATGATGAACTCGGCGGTCACCGGCGAGATGGCGCCGTCGACCTCGCAAACGACGACCACTGCGCCCTGCGGGGCGGCACCGGCCGCGGCGGCCAGCAGGCCGGCCGGCAGCAGCAACAGGATGACAGCGAGCCGCCAGGCCGGGCGGGCGCAACGGCGCCTCCGGGCCCGTACCGGGAAGACGGTTCCGCGTATGGCTCTCACGCGCCTATTGTGCACCGTTCGGCGGCGGTTCCCAATGAGCGGCCGCGATCAGTCGTCCCAGAGGTACGCCGAGTCCTCGTGCCGGCTCTCGCCGCCGTCGTTGACGACGAACCGGGAGGGGCGGAAGTTGGCGCCGCCGTACTCCCCGTTCTTGTTGAGCGCGTAGAAGTTGAGTCCGAAGCTCGGCCTGCCGCGCTCGTCCAGGAGCCTGGGGTCGACGGTCTTGGCAGCGACGCGCCTCATGACCTCCAGGCAGGCGTCCTTCGGATGCCGGCCCTGGCGCATGAGCTCGACGGCCAGGAACGAGCAACAGTCCAGCAGGTTGGCCTCGCCGCGGCCCGTGGAGCCGGCGGCGCCGACGTCGTTGTCGACGTAGAGGCCGGCGCCGAGGATCGGCGAGTCGCCGACGCGGCCGGGGATCTTCCAGCTCAGGCCGCTGGTCGTGGTGACCCCCGAGATGTTGCCGTTGGCATCGACGCAGTTGCAATTGATCGTGCCGTAGTGGCGAAAGAAGGGGTCGAACGGATCGAGCGTCTCGCGGTCGACTCCGGCCTGGCGGGCAGCCGCCACGCTGCCGTTCCCGCCGCGGCCGGCGCGACCCCCACGGCCACCGGCGGCCTCGTCGGGCGTCAGCCAGTCGTCGCGATCGGACATCGACTCCTTCCACCGCAACCAGCGCTCGCGAGCCCTCTCGGTCAGCAGCTCCTCGACCAGAAAGCCGTGGGCGCGGGCGAAGTCCTGGGCGCCTTGGCCGACGATGAGCACGTGATCGGTGCGCTCCATCACCAGCTTGGCAACCTTCGACGGCGTCTTGATCCCCTCGATGCAGGCCACCGCGCCGCCGTTGCGGCTCGGCCCGTGCATGACCGACGAATCCAGCTGCACGACCCCCTGCTCGTTGGGCAGGCCGCCGTAGCCGACGCTGCTGTCTTCGGGATCTTCCTCGACGATATTGACACCGGCGATGACGGCGTCGAGCGTGTCCTCGCCGGCCTGCAGCATCTCCATGGCCCGCCTGCAGGCGGCCAAACCGTTGCCGCTCGAGATCACCAGCGGCCGCGTGCCCTGGGCGCGGCGGACGTGGACGGCGGGGCCGGCGATCGCCTTGCGGCCGCCGAGAGCGCCCAACCCGACCGCTGCTCCGGCTCTCAATATGCCTCTACGACTCCAACTCATGCCCATCGTCGTCTCCTTGGTTACGGCCGGGTCGTGCCCGTCCTTCCGTAGCGGTCGTCGATGCGAACCACATCATCCAGATGCGGCGTCGAGACCTCGAAGATGTCGCAGGTCGTGATGGCCCGCATGCGGTGGACGGTTCCCGGGCCGATGTGTCGCGCCTGGCCCGGGTTGAGGACGTGCGCCACCAGCTCGTCACCCTCCTCGAGCTCGAGCTCGAGGGTGCCGCTGGCTACGTACACCGTCTCGTCCTTGACCTCGTGGTATTGGAGGCTCAACTGCTCGCCCTCCTCGACGTGGAGGATCTTGCCGACGTAGTGGTCGGTGTCGGCGAATATGAGCTCATAACCCCACGGCTTGTCAACGCGTCGCATTCTGCCTCCTGCGGAGCCGGCCGCCGCCGGCACCCGGAATTCTTCACTCTTTCACCAGTTCGGGAAAGGCCGCCAGCAGCTCCGGCAGCAACAGGTCTTCGATCTCTCCCGCGGTCCCCAGGAGCAGCGCCCGCTCCAGCGCCTCCGCCGCCTCGGCGCGGCTGAGCCTGCGGATCAGGTCCTTCAACAGCGGAATGGCGGCCGGGCTCATGCTCAACTGATCGATCCCCAAGCCGACGAGGATCATCGCGGTGAGCGGCTCCGCCGCCATCTCCCCGCACATGCTAACCGGAATGCCGGCGGAGCGCGCGGTGTCGATGATCTGTTTCAAGATCCTCAGGACCGCCGGATGCAGGGGCTCGTAGAGGTGGGCAACCGCGTCGTTGCTGCGGTCGACGGCGAGCAGGTATTGGATCAGATCGTTGCTGCCGATGGCGAGGAAGTCGGCCTCGGCCGCCAGCAGGTCGGCGGTCAACGCCGCCGCCGGCACTTCAAGCATCACGCCGATGGGGATCGGCTCGGCGATCGCGTGCCCCTCGCGCACCAGCTCGCCGGCAACCTCGGCGATGAGCTGCCGGCTCTCACGCAGCTCTTCGAGGCCCGAGACAAACGGCAACATGATGCGCAGGTTGCCGTGCACGCTGGCGCGCAGCAGCCCCCGCAACTGGGCCTTGAAGATCTCACGCTCCCGCAGGGCCAGACGCAAGGCGCGCAGCCCGAGCAGCGATTCGGAGGTCGATTCCGCCGTGCCGGTCCCCAGGAGCTTCTCGCCGCCGATGTCCAGGGTGCGGATGTTGACCGGGCGCGGGCTCATCGCCTCGAGAACGGCACGGTACTCCTGATAGTGATCCTCGTCGTCCGGCAGGGCGCCGGGTGTGCGCATGTACAGATACTCCGAGCGGAACAGGCCGACGCCCTCGCCGCCGTTCGCCAGAACCGTCGCGGCATCGGCGGCCCTCTCGATGTTGGCCATCACCGCGACGCGAAAACCGTCGCGGGTGGTCGCCGGGAGGCCGCGGCCGGTCAGCAGGTCGGCGCGCTCGCGCCCGCGCACCGCCCGGCGGACGCGGTACTCGTCGAAGACGGCCTGCGGCGGGCTCACCATCAGCACGCCGTTGTCGCCGTCGAGGAGGACAGGCTCCCCCGACTGCACGACCGAGGTGATGTCGTGCAGCCCCACGATCGCAGGAATCTCCAGGGAGCGAGCGACGATCGCCGTGTGGCTCGTGCGGCTGCCGACGTCGGTGGCGAATCCGAGCACCATCGCGGGATCGAGCTGCGCCGTCTCCGAGGGCGTCAGATCGTGGGCGAACAGAACCACCGGCTCGACGAGCTGATCGAGGCGGTGCCCCTCCTCGCCGATCAGCGCCCGCAGCAGCCGCTCGGTCACGTCGTCGACGTCCGTGCCGCGTTCCCGCATGTAGACGTCGGAGATGCTCGACAGGCGCGTCGAGAGGTTCCGGCCCACGTGGCGCACGACCCACTCGGCGTTCTCTCCCCGCTCCTGAATGCGTCGCCGGACCTCGCCCATGAACATCGGATCGTCGAGCAGCAGGTGCTGGGCATCGAAGATCTGCGCGACCCCGTGGCCGAGGGCCAGGTCGGTACGCCGCTTCAACTCATCGAGCTCGCCCGCGGCGCGGGCCGCCGCCTGTTCCAGCCGGTCCAGCTCGGCGGCACGTTGCTCGGCGTCCAGGATCGTGGCGCTGACCGGCACCCGCCGGCGCTCCACGACCAGCGCCGGACCGATCGCGACGCCGGGCGAAACGCCGATGCCTTGCCGTGAGATCTTGACCACTTCGTCCCTACTCCTCGCCGAATTTGGCGGCGACGAGGTCGGTGATCGCCGTGATCGCGGCCTGCTCGTCTTCGCCGTCGACGGTGACCTCCAGCATCGATCCGACCGGCGCGGCAAGGAGCAGCACGCCCATGATGCTCTTGCCGTCCACCGACATGTCGCTGCGGGTGACGGTGACCCGGCAGCGGAACTGTCCGGCGCAGCGGACGAACTTGGCCGCGGCGCGGGCATGGAGGCCGAGCTTGTTGTGGATGCCGAGCTGCCGGCGGATCATCGGGCTGCTAGGCTTCCTGCCGGGACGAGAGGATCTCGCTGGCGACGTAGATGCTCGTCTGGCCGCGCTCACGGAGATCCTGGGCGATGTCGAGCAGAGAGGCATCGCTGTTCTGCACGCTGGTCAGCTTGATGATCATCGGCAGGTTGACCCCGGTGATGATCTCGACCTGATCCTTGGCCAGGAACGCCAGGCTCACGTTGGTGGGCGTGCCGCCGAACATATCGGTGAAGATCAGAACGCCGGCACCGGCGTCGACCTCGTTGATCGCCGCCTGGATCTCCTGGCGGGCGTCGGCGACATCGTCGTCCCAGTCCATCGAAACGGCGCGGATTGCCTCCGTGCGCCCGACGATTCGCTCGGCCGCGTCGAGCAGCTCGCGCGCCAGCAAGCCGTGCGTGACGATGACCGCGCCTACCATCTCGCACCCCCGAAGCCCGCAAACTTGCTGATCATCGCCCCTCCGGTAGGTCACGGTGGGAGACCGAGACCCGGTAACCCGAGCCCTCGAGCCAGCCGGCGACGTGCCGGGCGATGGCCACCGAACGGTGCCGGCCCCCGGTGCAGCCGAAGGCGAGGGTCAGATAGGCGCGTGCTTCCCCGCCCAGCCGGGGCACGATGAATTGCAATAAACCCTCGATATGATTGAGGAATTCACGCGTTCCCGGGCTGGATTCTACAAACTCCGCGACCTGCTTGTCCAATCCCGTCAAGGGCTTCAGCTCGGCGACATAGTTCGGATTGGGCAGGAAGCGGACGTCGAAAACCAGGTCGGCGTTCTTGGGCAGGCCGGAGCGGAACGCGAAGCTGACGACGTTGATCGGCGCCTTCTCGCCGCCGCTGCTGCCGTAGAGCTTGGCGATGAGCTCCCGCAAATCGTGGGGGGTGAAGTGGCTGGTGTCGATGACCCGGTCGGCGAGATCGCGAATCGGCGTCAGCCGCTCGCGCTCGCGGCGAATTCCATCGCCAACGTCGCCCTGCGTCGCCAGCGGGTGCGGGCGCCGGGTTTCCGAGAAGCGCTGCTGGAGGACTGAATCATCGGCATCCAGGAACAGCAGCTCGACGGCGGCCGGCCGGCGCCGCAGCTCGGCGTGCACCTCGGCGAGCTCGTCGAGCAAACCGTGGGTGCGGACGTCGACGACGAGAGCGGCTCGCTGTACCGCCGCCCCGGCGCGGTCGCAGAGGTCGGCGAGCGTCGTGATTAGGGCGGGCGGCAGGTTGTCGACGCAGTAGTAGCCGACGTCCTCGAGGCTATGCAGCACGGCGCTCTTGCCGGCGCCTGACAGCCCCGAAACCAATACGATCGGCGTCGTTCCGCTCATCATTCAGAGGGGGCCAGAGGGGGGGGGCTGCGGCGCCGGTAACCGGCGCCGGCGCCACTATTCCATGTCGCCTTCGTCGCTCTCGCTCCCGTGGGAAACGAGGTTGGGCTTCTCCATCGCCTCCTGAAGGCGCCGCGTCAGCTCCTCCGCGGGATGCAGCCCGGTCAGCTTGAGGATCAGGTTACGGACCGCCACCTCGACGAGGATCGAGAGGTTGCGAGCCGACGCAACCGGCAGTCGGATGAGCGGCAGCTCCAGGCCGAGGATCTCGTGGCTCTCGCCATCGAGTCCGAGGCGATCGTATTCGACGCTGTCGTCCCACTGGTCGAGCAGGATCACGAGCTCCACGCGCTTGCGCTCGCGGATCGAGGCGGCGCCGAAGAGATGCTCGATATTGAGGATTCCGAGGCCGCGTAGCTCCATGTGGTGACGGATCAGCTCCGGCCCCCGACCCATCAGGATCTCGCCGGCGCGGCGCCGGATCTCGACGACGTCGTCGGCCACCAGGCGATGGCCGCGGACGATCAGATCGAGGGCGCATTCACTCTTGCCGACCCCCGACTGCCCGGTGATCAGCACGCCGACGCCGTAGACGTCGACGAGCACGCCGTGCACCGTCGTTCTCGGCGCCAGGTGGCTGTCGAGATAGAGCGTCAGGCGATCGATGAAGGTCGATGACAGCAGCTGGCTGCGCAGCAACGGCAGGCGGTTCTCGGCGCACAGCTCGGTGAGCTCCTCGGGAACCTCCAGCCCCTTGGTCACCGCGATGCACGGAATCTCGCGTTCGCAGATGCGCTCGAGCACGCGGCGGCGCTCGTCGCCGCTCTGGATCTGCAAGTATCCGATCTCCGACTCGCCGAGGACCTGGACGCGACCGGAGCGGATGAAATCAACGTAGCCGGTCATCGCCAGGCCGGGCTTCTGGATCCGGTGAAACACGATCTCGCGGTCGAGCCCCTCGCCGCCGGCGAGCAGCTCGAGCTGCAGATGGTGGCCATCGCCGGTGAGCAGGCCGCGGACGCTGATGCCGCCGCCGTCGCTGCTGGCCGGAGAGGTTTCGCTCACCGGGGCGACCGCCGCGCCTTGGAAGCCGCGATGCCCAGCTCCTCGCGATACTTGGCCACCGTGCGCCGCGCGATCCGGAGGCCGCCGTTCTTGAGGGCGGCGGCGATCTTGGCGTCCGACAGCGGCTTGCGCGAGTCCTCGACGGCGATGAGCTTGCGGATCTTCTCCTTCACGGATACCGATGACACGTCGTTGCCGCTGCTGTGCCCGAGGGCGCTGTGGAAGAAGAACTTCATCTCGTAGATGCCCTGCGGCGTGTGGATGAACTTGCCGTTCACCACCCGCGAGACGGTCGATTCGTGCATCTCGATGTCATCGGCGACGTCGCGCAGCACCAGGGGCCGCAACGCCCCCACGCCATCGTCGAAAAACGCCCTCTGGTGCTGAACGATGCTTTCGGCGACGCGCCTTATGGTCTGCTGGCGCTGCCCGTAGGACTTGATCAGCCACAGCGCCGAGCGCAGCTTGGCCTGCAGATAGTCGGCCGCTTCCTTCGAGAGGCTGTCGGGCGAGTGCAGCATCTGCCGGTAGAGGCGCGAGATCCGCAGCTTCGGCAGGCCGTCCTCGTTGAGGACGATTCGGTAGATGTCGCCGTCCTTGACCACGGTGACGTCGGGCACGATGTAGCGAGAAGGCTCGGTCTCATAGACGGAGCCGGGCCTGGGGTTGAGCCGCTGGATCACCTCGACGGCGGCCTCGACCTCTTTGGCACGGACGCTGCAGCGGCGGGCGATCTCCGAGTAGTTGCGCGCCGTCAACAGATCGAGGTGCTCGTCGACGATCCGGTAGGCGAGGCTGTGCGTATCACCCAGCTGGCGAAGCTGCAGCAGCAGGCACTCGCGCAGGTCGCGCGCCGCGACGCCCGGTGGATCCAGCCTCTGGACGCGCTCCAGCGTCTTCTCGACCGCTTCCACTGACCAATCGCCCATCCCGGCGAGCTCCTCGAGCGAGGCGGTCAAGTAGCCTTCCTCGTCGATGTTGCCGATGATCGCCCGCCCGATCTCCATCTCGAGATCGGCGGCGTCGGTCATCTCCAGCTGCCAGAGCAGCTGCTCCTCCATGGTGGGGCGGGCCGCCAGCGTGTTCTCCAGCTGCACCTCGTCGCGCTCCTCGCGCATCGACGGGTTGCCGGGCTGGGCGTCGTAATAGTCTTGAAAGTAGGACTCGATGTTGATCTCGTCGAAGGAGTTGACGTCCTCCGGGGCTTCTTCCGCCTCGGTGGCCGCCGGCTCGGCGCCGTCCGGCTCGCTGGTCGCGTCGAGGCCCCGCTCGTCGCGCTCGTCGCGCTCCTCGAGCATCGGGTTCTCGACCATCTCCTGCTGGAGAACGTCCTCGAGCTCGAGCTTGTTGAGCTGCAGCAGCTTGATCGCCATCTGCAGGGCCGGCGTCATTACCAACCGCTGCTGCAACCGGGGTGAAAGCTTCTGTTCGAGGGCCATCGCTCAGTCCAGCCGGAAGTTCTCGCCCAGGTAGATCTCCCGGGTCTCGGGGTCGCGCCCCAGCTCCTCGGGGGACCCGGAGCGGAAGATCTTGCCGCCGCGGATGATGTAGGCCCGGTCGGTGATCTGCAGGGTCTCGCGGACGTTGTGGTCGGTGATCAGCACGCCGATTCCGCGCCTCTTGAGCTTGCGCACGATGCGCTGGATATCGGCGATCGCGATCGGATCGATGCCGGTAAACGGCTCGTCGAGAAGGACGAACGCCGGCTCGGTGGTCAGCGCCCGGGCGATCTCCACGCGCCGGCGCTCGCCGCCGGAGAGCGTGTAGGCGGCGTGGTCGGCCAGGTGCCGGAGCCCCAGCTCCTCGAGTAGCGCAGCGCAGCGCGCGGCCCGTGCCCGGCGATCCAGGTCCAGGCCCTCGAGGATGGCCAGCAAGTTCTGCGCGACGCTCAACTTGCGGAACACGGAGGGCTCCTGCGGAAGGTATGCGATCCCGTACTCACGGGCGCGGATGTACATCGGCTCGCGGGTGATATCGACGCCACCGACCCTGACGCGTCCCTCGTCGGGGCGGGTCAGGCCGACGACCATGTAGAACGATGTCGTCTTGCCGGCGCCGTTGGGGCCGAGCAGGCCGACGACCTCGCCGCGGGCGATATCGAAGCTGACGCCATCGACGACGCGCCGGCCCCGATAGGCCTTGACGAGCCCCTCGACGTCGAGGCGCACGAGAGACCGGGTGGCGGCGCGCTTTCCCCCTTCCCCGGGTCCGAGAGCGGCAATTGCGGCGGAACGCTCGAGCATCGTTCCATCGTAGCAATGCTCAGCGAAAGGCGTCAATGCTCAAGCGATCTCAGGCGAAAAACAAAATACCTTGTGTTCGTCGGTATTTATGCCACTCGGGCCGACCGCGACCCGGCGCGGTGACGCAGAAGCCTATCAAGATTCGTGCCAAGACCGCCCCTCCCCTTCGCCTCGGATCCACCCCGCCCGAGACGGCTTCCGCGGGGAAGCTCCCGCAACGACACGACGCGCCGCTGGCGACCACGACGTAACCCTGTGAAGAGCTGCTCAAAGGTGGGCGTAGCCTGTAAGAGCTCGTCAAGAATTCCATTGACAGGGCAGGAACGCCACGACTAGACTCGATCCCTCTGTCCGGCGTCCGATCCCTCTCGATGAGCCCTGGCCGTCGAGTACCGCAGCCGAGGATTCGACGTGAAGTTAGGCCAGCTTCTGGTCAAGAAGCGTATCATCGACGAAGACCAGCTCCGCGCCGTGCTCGCCCGGCAGAAGGGTGAGGGGGCTCGCCTTGGCGAGATGCTCGTCAGGCTGGGGTTGGTCTCGAAGCGCGACGTTCTCAGCTCCCTGGCCACCCAGCCCGGCTTCCTGCTCGATTCCGTGGCCCTGGCCCAGGTCAAGCCGGCGGTCGCCCAACTGATCCCGCGGCGGGTCGCCGAGCGCCTCACCTGCATCGCGGTGGCCCTCGACGGCGAGCGCCTTTCCGTCGCCATGGCCGATCCGCTGGACTTCTCCGCCATCGAGCAGATCAGCGCCATCACCGGCACCGACGTCGAGCCCCTGCTTGCCGGATCTTCCGATGTCGAGCTGGCGATCCGGCTCCACTACCCCGCCGAGAGCGAGCAGTCCCTGGTGGTCCGCAACTCCGACCTCTCGATGACCCAGCGACAGAGCGAGTCACTCACCGTCGACGGCTTCGACTTCGACGACGACCGCTTCGGCCTGGTGAGCTCCTCCCGGGCCTCCGACAACCTCACGGTGTCGAGCCCAGAGGCCCTGGAGAGCGAGGCCGGCGAGCTGCCGACTTCCGTCCACCTGCAGAACCTGCTGCTGCATGAGGCGCTCAGGGAGAGAGCCTCGGACATCCATATCGAGCCCCGCAGCGACCACCTCTGCGTTCGCAACCGCGTCGATGGGCGGTTGGTCGAGAGCCAGGTCATCCCCAAATGGATGCACGGCGGCTTGATCTCGCGCTTCAAGGTGCTCGCCAACATGGACATCGCCGAGCGCCGCCTGCCGCAGGACGGCCGCTGCCGTATCCAGATCGAGGGCAAGCAGATCGACCTCCGCGTCTCGACGCTGCCGACACGCCACGGCGAGAAGATGGTCCTCCGCATCCTCGATCGCAGCAACCAGCTGATGCGGCTCGAGGATCTGGGCCTGGCCGGCGAAGACCTCGACGCCCTGCTGGATTTCATCCAGCGGCCGCAAGGAATGCTGCTGGTGGTCGGGCCCACGGGCTCGGGCAAGACGACGACGCTGTACTCGGTGCTGCAGCGCATGGACGCCCGCTCCCAGAACATCATCACCATCGAAGACCCCATCGAGTACGAGATCCCGACGATCAACCAGGTGCAGGTGCAGGAAAAGATCGGGCTGCAGTTCTCGACGGTCTTGCGCTCGGTCCTGCGTCAGGATCCCGACGTCGTGCTCCTCGGCGAGATCCGCGACCACGACACGGCCCAGATCGCCGTGCGCGCCGCGCTCACCGGCCACCTGTTGCTCTCGACGCTGCACACGAACAACGCCGTTTCGACGCTGGTGCGGCTGCTCGACCTCGAGATCGCACCGTTCCTGCTCAGCTCCTCGCTGCTGGGGGTCGTTTCGCAACGGCTGGTGCGACGAGTTTGTCCCGACTGCGCCGTGCCGTACACGCCCGACTCGGACGCCCTCAAGGTCCTCGGCTTGAGCGTCGCCGGCAAGAAGTACATGCACGGCGCCGGCTGCGACGCTTGCGGCGACCGCGGCTACAAGGGGCGTATTGCGATCTTCGAGATGCTCCGCATCACCGATCCTATGCGTCGCGCCATCGCCCGCAGCGCCAGCGAGCAGGAGCTCCGCCGCATCGCCATCGACACCAGCATGACGACACTGAGCGACTCCGGCGCCACCCAGGTGCGCAATGGCGTCGCCACTGCCGAAGACGTCGCCTTCATGGTGCGCGACGTCGACTGGTCCGCCACCTGTCCCCGTTGTGATGCGGCGATCGAGCCCGACTTCGAGGTTTGCCCGCATTGCGGCATCGATCTGCGCTCGGCGTGCCCGGGCTGCGGCAAGGACACGCAACCGAGCTGGCAGACGTGCCCGTATTGCCGCACCGGTCTTTCAGCCGCCGTTCCCCGCCGGCGCCAGCAGCGGCTGCCGGCCGCGACCATCGACGCCGACGACGACGGCGGCCTCAAGCAACCCGCGATTCGCGCCCTGGGACCTGCACAGAGTAGCTAGCAGCTCGTGGCGGTGTCGGCCCTCGAGGGCGGTGAGGTACTCTCCGGTATCGTCTTCGTCGCCGCTCCTTGCAGCCGCCACCTCCGCTCTCGCCACGGACATCGTATTCATGCGACTGAGTATCGAACTTGACCCCGGATACTGATTACTACGCCGTCTTGGGCGTTGACCGCGACGCCGAGCCGGATCAGATTCGCAAGGCCTTCCGCGAACGCGTGCGCGCCTGCCATCCGGACCGGGTGGCCAACCTCGACGAAGCCCTTCGCCGCCTCGCGGAGGAGAAGATGGTCGAGCTCAACGAGGCGTACGCCGTCCTTCGCAACCCTGCCCGCCGCGCCGCGTACGACGATCGCCGGTCGACTCCGACCCACTGGCCGACGCCATCCCGGTCGCGGCAAGCGTCAGCCGCGAGCCAGCCGGCACCCGCGCCGCCGCTGGAGCGTCCCGGAGAGACCCGCAACCGCATCGGCGAGCAACGGTTCGTCGCCCGAGCCGCCGCCGAAGAGTTCCAGCAGCGCGTCAAGCAGGCGGTGAGCGGCAACGTCCAGTGGTCGCCTGTCGCTCTCCCGGGCACGACCCTTACCCTGCACGGTGCCCGTGGCCGCAAGGAGTTTTACTTCGCCCTGCTTGCGGCGCCCAGGCTCGACGAGAAGCTCCTCCGCCGCCTCTTGACGCGGCTCGAGTCGTGGGCGGCGACGCTCAAACCGCGGCTTTGGGGCCGTGACCGAGTGTACGGGTTCGCCGGCGCCGTCGAGTTCGAAGAGCGAGAGCGCTTGCGCAGGCTCGTCGACCAGTTCAACCGGCGCCGGAAGCCCAGCGAGCCGCTCGGCGACGCGACGCTCATCGATCTCGTGAACTGGCACGTTGCCCCCGGCGACGCGGACCTACAGACTCGACTGCGCGCGCTCCTCAAGGATCGCTGACCGTGTCGTCGCCGGGCGACTCCTCCACGGCAACCCCGATCGTCGACCTCTCCGCCGCCCTGCGCGACCTCGCCTACGCCGTTCGCGCCCTGCAGCTCTATCCGGCCGGCTCACCGGTTGTCAGCGAAGCCGTCGGGCGCGCCCACCGCGGCCTCGAGCCCCTCCTGCGGCGCGGCCGCCTGTCGCTGGCGATCCTGCCCGAGTCGATCAGGGTAGACGGCGAGGACGCCGGCGGCGGCAACCGCAACGTACGGACCCTCGCCGAGCGCCTTCATGAGCGTGGGGTCGCACACCTGCACCTCGACGCCGGCGTCGAACCGGCGGCAATGCAACGGCTAGCCGAGCTGCTGGCCATCGACGCCGACGCGCTCAAGGAGCAGGGCGGCATCAGCACCCTGTGTGAGCGCCAGCCGCTCGCCGGCGTGGCCCTCGAGATGCTGCAGCTCGAGCGTCTTTACGAGGAGCGCGAGGAGGCCGACGCAGACGCCGACGCCGAGCTGTGGGAATCGCTCCTCGGCAGCTTTCGCGACGTCGCCGACCTCGACGATCTCGACTGGGAATCTCTGGCCAACAACCGCGAGCAGCTCGCCGACTTTCTCGCCTGGTTGCTGGACGACGAGAGCCCGCCGCCCGGTGTTTCCGAGATGTCGCGGATGCAGATCGTACGGGTGGTCTGCGAGCGGGTCGGCGCCGCCGCCGCCGCTCTCGGGGCCGAGCACGTCGAGGCGGTCGCCGCCGTGTTCGGAGGCTTCTACGACAAGCTGGACAAGGAAGTCTGGGTCGAGCTGCTGGGCCAGCCGATGCCGGTGGGCGCCCCGCCCTCGAGGAGCGCCGAGCACGATGATGCCCCGCTGCCGACCGGCGCCGAGCTCGACGCCCAGGAGCGCATGATCCGCAGTGCCGCCGGCGAGCTCGGCTCCACCGACCTTTCCGCCGGGATCGGCGCCAGCCTCAGCCGCGGCCAGGTCGAGGACTTGCTCGTTTACGCGCTCGACAGCCGCTCCTCCTCGCCCCGCATCTTCGGCCTCTTTCAGCGGATTCTGGAGGCGCGTAGCGACCGCGACGTGATGGAGCAGGCGATCCGCGAGGCGCTCGAGCGCCGGCCCGACGAGGACCGCGTCCGGCGCCGCTTCGAAGACCTCTGGCCTCAGCTCGACGAAGCGCTGCGCGGCGAGAACCCCAACGCCTACCTGAGCACGACGTACCGGGCCTCGCTCGACCGGTTGCTGCTCGACGAGGGGGCCGCCGACATCTGGGACCTCGAAAAGATCAGCCCCCGCCTGCGCGAGCTCGATCCCGTCTACCTGGTCCAGCGCAAGGCCAAGATCATGCTCGAAATCCTCGCCGCCGAGCTCGACGATGACGAGTATCTCAGCATCGTCCTCGAGCTCGAGCGTTCGTTGCCGGAGCTCATCGTCGACGGCCAGTACATCAGCACCGAGGAGATCCTTCGGGCCCTGGCCCACGATCTGGTCCCGACCAGCGGCCGCTCCGACAACCAGCGGGAGGCGGCCCGTGAGGTCCTCATCAGGTTCTGCAACCAGCACACCCTGCGCGAGGTCGTCCGCAACCTCGCCGGCAAGACCCGCACGCAGATCGATGCCGCGACGCGCATCTTCAGCTCCCTCGGACCGATGGCGGTCCCGGCGCTGCTCGAGGCCCTTTCGCAGGAGAGCTCGCGACCGGTCCGTGTCCACCTCGTGCGGATGCTCGCCGCGATCGGCGACCAGGCGTTGCCCGAGATCCGCAAGCATCTGCGCGACAAGCGCTGGTTCTTCGTCCGCAACCTCGTGTGGATCATCGGCGAGATCGGGGATCCCCGCTTCATCCCCCACTTGGGAATCATCGCCAACCACCCCGACGTCCGCGTCCGCAGCGAGGCGGTGCGCTCGATGGCCAGGTTCCGCAACGACGCGGCGGTCGAGGTCCTGATCGGGGCAACCGACGACAGCGATCTCCACGTCAAGCTGCTGGCCATCCGCGGCCTCGGCCTGAGCGGCAGCCAGGAGGCTTCGCCGCGGGTCTGCGAGCTGCTGCGTCTGCGCAACCTCAACGGCAACAACACCGACGTGATTCGCACCGCTGCGGTAGCCGCCGGACGAATCGGCGACGCCCGGGCAAAAAGAGACCTGAGGCGGGTCGCGCGACGTCCGTGGCTGTTCCGTGCGCGCCGCCTGCCGGCCACCGAAGCGGCGGAATGGGCCCTCGCCACCCTGCGCGGAGAGATCACCACGGAGGCGCCGGAGGCCTCGATCGTCGTCCGCCGCGGTCGCGATGCCGAGGCGCCGACCGGCGATCTTTCCGGGGACAACGAACCCACCAACGGCTGAGCCATGTTCGCGAACCGTGCCGAATTCAGGAAGCTCGCGGCGGCCCTGCTCACCGGCCAGCGCGCCCTTGTCCTCTATCCCGCCGGCCATCCGTACATCAAGACGGCGCTCGACGACTGCTACCTGTTCGTGCGTCAGCTCTTGCAGCGGGAGCAGCAGATCCCGATCGTCCTCGCCGGCAACGAGTTCGTTGTCGGCGACCTGCAGGTCCCGGTCGCCGGCGAGGCGTTCGTCGAGCTCGCGGCGGTTCTGCAGCATGCCGGCATCGAAAAGCTGATCTTCAGCGACGGCCTGCGCTTCTGGGAGCTGCAGAATCTCCTGCGAATCCTCAACCTCGATGACCAGGCCATCGAGGACGGCGGCGGCGCCGAAGCCCTTCTCGCCGCGGCGGAGGTCGAGCACATCGTCGCCACCCGGCTGCATGTCGAAGCCAGCGGGGATGACGCCCCCCACGTTCTGGTCCGCGCCTGGGAGGCGTACGCCTCGGGGTTGCGGGTCGTGCGCCGGCTCCGCCACGGCTATCGCTCCAGCGGCCGCCTCGAAAACCTCGACGAGACCAAGGACTTCGTCCGTGAGATCGTCGAGGTCGGCGCCCAGCAGACCACTCCCCTGCTTGCCCTCCACGCGCTCAAGGTCCACGACGAATACTCGTTCACCCACTCGATCAACGTCGCCACGTTGACGCTGGCGATGGCCCAGCGGCTGCGATTCAGCAAGTACGACCTGCACGAGATCACGCTGGCGGCGCTGCTGCACGACCTCGGCAAGGAGCGGGTCTCGGGAGAGGTGCTGCGCAAGCCCGGCGAGCTCGACGACGATGAGTGGAAGCAGATGGCCGACCACAGTCTCGAGGGCGCCAAGATGCTGGCAACCACCGAAGGGGTCGGGGATCTGCCGGCGATCGTCGCCTTCGAGCACCACCTGACCCAGGACCGCACCCGGGAAGACGCCGCCAAGTGGCAGCTGCACCTGGTCTCGGAGATCGTTACCATCGCCGACGTCTACGACGCCCTCCGTTCCACCCGCCCCTATCGCAGCGAGGTCCCGGCGGATCGCGCGATGGAGATCATGCACGAGGAGGCGCAGCAGAAGTTCAACCACGACCTCTTCGAGGGCTTCGTGCGGATGATGGGCTACTACCCCCCGGGGATCTGTGTGCGGCTCGACGGCGGCGAGGTCGGGATCGTCTACCACGTCAATCCAGCGGCGCCGCGCCAACCGGGCATCCTCGTGGTCAGGGACGCCGCCGGCGAGCCGATCGACACGCCGCGCCGGATCGACCTCGCCGCCGACGACCCGTCGCCGGCGATCGTCGAGGTGCTCGACGCCGAGGCCGCGGGCGTCGATCCCTTCGACTACCTCTGACGCACCGTCTGGGTGGTCCCCATCTGCATCGCCTTGACCTCCAGTACCTCCTCGCCCCAGCGCAACTGCAGGCCCAGAGGGTCGCGGATCTCGATCCCCTCGTCGTTGCGGAACACGGCCGCCGGCTCGTTGCCCGCCAACACCGTGATCAGCCCCGAGACCGCATCGTGCTCGAGGTTGCCGCCCTGGGCGCTACCGGCCGGGTCCTCCAGCCGCGCCTGACCGATCACCTCGACCGAACGCCAGCCACCGTCCGCGAGCAGGTGCACCGTGATCGACGTGCCGCTGATGTAGCGCGGCGCGGCATCGAGCGTCGCCCCGCGGGTGAAGATCAACCGTGGTGGCGAGCCCTCGACGAGCATCAGCGGCGCGGTGAGCTCCACCATGCGCGGCTCGTCCGAGCTCGTCGCCTGCGGATCGCTGATGATCGCCAGCACGTTTCCCTCGGCATGCAGCTCCCCGGATGCCGGCAGGAGCTTGATGCAGTCGGCCTGCAGCAGCTGCTGCCGCTGCATCATCCGGGCGCTCTCGCAGAACGCCAGGCGGCCGTCGGGCGACACCTCCAACGACGCCGCCATGACGACGAGCTCCGTTCCCTCCCCGAACACCGGCTGAACCATGCGGATGGTCTCGCCGCGCAGCCGCGCCTCGACCCCTCCGGATAGCCACACGCCGCCGTCAGCGCCGAGCACGATCTCTTCGGCATCGACGTCGTAGTCGGGAGAGCGCAGCCGCGGCCCGCCGGCGTCCGCCGCCTCCGAGACGCCCGGAGCCCGCGGCGGAGCCCCGCTCAGGTGCCAATCGCCCGTCTCCGGGCGGTAGCTGCCACGGCCGGCCTCGAGGCTGCGGCCGGCTTCCCGATAGGCCAGCCCGGCCGGCCATTCGGCGCTTTCGAGCCCCCCATCCCGGTACACGAACGCGGCCCTCGGGCCGGAAAGCGCGACCTCCTCGCCGGCCCCGCCCAGCAGCTTGGCTTCCACCCCGCCTTCGGCGTCCAGCCGCTCGAGCTCCTCGCCGCCGAGGCGCAAGACGCCCGCGCCGATCTCTTGCAAGCCCCCGGCCTCGCCCACAGGAAAGAAATAGGCCTGGCCGCTGGCGCTCGCGGCTGCGGCCGCCCCGCGCGCCGTCACGAGCTCGATCACATCGCCCCGCAAGGTCCCGATCCCGGCCAGCTCGAAGCGCGGCCGCGGGCTGTCGGGGGCGGCGGTCGCCCGCAGCCCGGCCGGCTCCCGCGTCTCGCCCAGCTCGACGACGATCGAGTCGCCGCCCACGACGTGGTCCCCCGGCACCGCGGAGCCCAGCCAGAGGGCGCGCGCGTCTCCATGCGCCTCGATACGCTGCAACGCCGAGGCGTCCTCGTCCAATATCAGGACGATCTCGCGAGCGGTCAGCCGCGCCTCCGGAAGCTCGACCGAAGGGCCCCCGATCAACCTGAGCTCGTCGCTGCCGGCGGCGTGCAGCAGCTCCCCCGCCCGCCCGGCGAGGGCGGGGGTCGCCGCCTGGCCCCCCTCCTCGTCGACCCACAGCTTGACGCCCGCTGGCAGGTCAGGGCGAACGCTTTCCGGGTCGGCGACCGCCATCCGCGTCTCGCCGGTCTGCGGATCGTGCCGGAACTCCTTGGCCTCGACCAGCAGGCCGCCGACGCGCAGCAGGACCCCCTGGTCGGTAAACAGCCCCCCGTCGTCGCTGACCAGCAGGTCGGTCGTCAGCCCGATGCCCCCCGGTAGGCTGGCGCGGACATCTTCGCGAAAGCGAATCTCGGCGAACCGCTCGGCGACGCCGGCAGCGACGCGCTCGGTAACGTCCAGCCAGGCGCTGCGCACGTCCGTCGGCTCTGGCACCTCGGCGCCGGCGCCGGCGGCGCCGTGGATCTGCAGGTGGACGTCGGCGAACTGGCTCCGATTGTCGCCAAAGGCCACCCGCTCTCCGGCCTTGAGCTCGTAGCGGGTAATACCATTGTCGGTCCACGTGTATTGCAGATCGCTGGTCCGCGCCACCGCACCGGAGGCGCCATCGTCGCCACCCGGCGTCGGCGCCGGCGGCCCGCCCGGCTCCGACCGTCCCTTCCACGAGAGCACCACGAGGCCGACCACGCCGGCGGCGACGGCGACCATGGCGAGACGTAAGACGGCGCGGGCGCCCATCCTCAAAACTCGGCGGCGAGCGCCCCTAGCCAACCGATCCCGTCTCGCTCGGGCGCCCAGCTGGCGGCGAGATCGGCGCGGACGCTCTCGCCCCCCAGCCCGAGCCCGAAGGTGTAGAGCGGGCGGCGTTTGATCGCCTTGAGGTCGAACAGCAGGCCGCCGCGCAGCGCCAGGGCGGCGGCGCTCCACTCGATGCCCCCACCCAGCTCACGGCGCTCGCGGCCATCCACGACGAAGGTGTCGGTGCTGAGGTCGAGGTCCAGAGCCAACCTCAACGACGGATGCGGCAACAACACGCCGCCAACGCGAATCTGGCGCGGCAACCGGGTGAAGCCGGCAGGCGCGCTGGTCAGCTCGGGGGCGTTGACGTTCTTGACCACGGCGCCGAAGCGGAAGCGGGGCGAGGGAATGACCAGCAGCCCGACGTCGACGCTGAACAGCGTGTCCTCGCCGGCGACCGCGGCTCGCCGGGCGCTGCGCAGCAGCTCGGTGGCCGTCAGGTCGTCGGGCCCGATGGCCTGCAGGGGCGTCGTCGAGAGCCGCGTCTGGGCGCGCACGATCTTGGCGGTGCCGCCGATCACCACCCGCCCTTCGGCGAGAGGATGGGCGCCACTGAACTGCAGCTCGCGGGTGCGTAGCATCGCCGTGTCGATCTCGATACGTCCGTCGCGCAGCCGCGAGACCTCGTCGACGTAGTCGGTCTGCTGGAAGGCGCCTCCGAAGCGGGTGGTGACGATGTAGGCGCCGAGCAGCAGCTCGCCGGCCAGCCCGGCGCTGCGCGACGACAAGGTCAGTGCGGCGTCGCTCGCCGAAACCTCGGCGGGCAACCCGCGGCTGGCGCGCAGCGAATCGACCCAAGGGCCGCCTTCGAACCGCAGGCTTCCGTAGGTCAGCGCCGCCTCGTTGCGGCCCGAAACCCACAGCCCGGCGGGATTCCACTGCAACGCTGCCCAGCCGTCGGCGACGGCGACGAAGCCACCCCCCATGGCCAGGGCCCGGGGGTCCGCCTTGGCCATCGCCTGCGCCAGCCCGGTGTCCGGTGCCAACGCCAGCAGCGCCGCGGTAAACGACAGGAGCGCGCGTCGAATCAGGGTCACTCCCGAGGAGGACGGTGCCTTTCGATCTCCTCTTGGTAGTACTGCCTGTAGAGGATCTCCCACTCCCGGCCTCCCTCGGGGAAATCTCGTCGTTGTGACGCGATCTTGCCGCGGACCAGCGAGTCGATCACCGCGTCGCGTTCGATCTCTTCGGCGATGATCTTGACGACCGCAAGCCGTACCTCGTTGACGTCCTTCTGCAGGTTGATGCGCTCGTCATCTACCATCGCGTCCACGACCAGCTTCGACAGACGGTTGACCTTCGCCCGCGAAAGCCGCATCAGAGGATGATGTCGCGCTCTTTTGCCAGGCGCGCCTTGATGACCTTGAACATCTCGTGGTACTCGACGTCGGCGCGGCGAATTCGATCCATGTGCTCGCGCATCAGCTCTCTCACCTCGTCGTTGAGGCGATCCTCGACGCGCAGCTCGTCGGCGATGACCTGCTGCACCATGCGCTCGACCTCGCCCGCTTCCTCGACGGCGAGAAACCCCCGCTTTGCCAGCCCACGCACGACGCGATTGGCGATGATGTCGATCTGCTCGTTGGTCAGGCGCATGGGGCAATCGAGCCGGGTGCACGAACGGCAGCAAAAAACGATGCTAGCATGGGTGGTTACACTCCAACAATCGGAGCGGCACGGGTGCCGCGTTGCTGCGAGGGTTGTCGCTTCAGCGGGCCACTCGAATCATCGCGCCGGCGGTTTCGAGGCCGCCGCCGAAATCAACGCGCAGGCGATACTCGCCAGCCGCCACCTCGGGCAGGCGCACCTCGAGCAGCAACGGCCCGGCGGGTCCGTCGAGCCAGCGGGCGCTCTCCAAGGCCAATTCATGGGTGCCCGAGACGGGGCTCTCGAGGGCCAGCGACAGCGCTTCGGTATCCGGCTCGAGGCCGCGAATCCAGACGCCCACGACGACCTCACCGCCGCGCTCGAAGACGAGCTCCACGGGCACCAGGATCGCCACCGCCCCCGGCTCGTCGTCGTCGAGCGATACGGCCAGCCGGCCGACGACAAGCGCCGCCGCCGGCCCGGCCTCGACCTCGACGGCCTCGCCCCAAACGGCCTCGCTGGCAGCCAGCGGGTGAAGGACCTTCAGCTCCACGTCGTAGCTCCCCGGTGCGGCGGCGACGCTCAACGCGGCCACCAGCGAGCCGTTGCCGACGGCGCCGAGCTGATCCTGCGCGATCCGCACGCGCCACTCTTCCGCCGCACTGGCGGACTCCGTGGCGGATTGCGGGCGGACTTGCAGCGAAGCCTCCAGGCGAGCCACGAACTCGTCGCCGGCGGGCTCGAAGAGCAGGTCCGCGAGGCTGACCTCGATCGGCACCGAAACCGTGCCGCCGGCGCCCAGCGGCGCCCACCGATCGATTGGAACCTCAAGCGGAAGCGTGCCCTCGGAGATCGCCCGCACGAAGTGGCCAGCTGATGCCCGGGTCTCGAAGACCGCGGTCGGATCCTGGATCGTCTCCTCCAGCGCATAGCGGAAGGCCAGCTCGATGTTGCGATCCCACAGGCCCGAGGTATGGAAGCCGAAATCCCAGATCTCGTACTTGCCCAGCCGCGCCTCGACGAAATACACGTCGAAGGTGCCGCCGCCGGTGGTGAAGCCGAGGTTCTTGGTGAAGGTGTTGTAGCTCCAGACCTCGAAATCGGGGCCGCTTCCGGCGTTGTAGATCGACGCCCAGCTGCGCCGGCTCATCGCCATGGGCCGGCCGAGGATGCAGTAGACCCGGCCGCGGTCGGACTTCCAGCCGCGCGGAAAAATCCGAAACCGTTGGTTGGTCTCGGCGACCCGCTCGTAGAATTCCATCTTGTACCGGTTGTCCACCTCGCGGACGTCGGGGTCGCGCCGCTGCCAGAACCACTGGATGAAGGCGATCCGCTGCTCCGTGGTTTCCAGGCGGTCCCAGGTCTCCCGCTCGTCGGGCTGGACGATGTAGTCGACCGGGCCGCTCATCCAGTCGTCCACCTTGGCTTCGTAGTGGCGCAGGGCGGCGCCCGCCGTGGTCGGGTACTCGTCGTCCTGCGCCCCTGCGCCTGCAGCCAGGAGTGTAGCTCCGGCGAGGAGAAACGCTGCTCTTCGAAAGACCTCAGTCCGCATGTCTCATCGCCCCTCTGCGCGGACGCGACGAGGCCTGCGTCCGCTGCGTTGCGCTTGCTCGGTCTGCTCGACGCTGCCGGCTTCCGGCATCCGTCCCTCGCGGTTCTCCGCGACCCGTCGCCGCGCATGAACTCCCCCTGATTCTACCTGGAGCCGCCGCCCACTGTAAGGAATCCGGCTGGCCGCCTCGAGCCTCCTCAACGATGGCTCCGGCATCGCCTGTGTCGGCTCTCCTTGCCCTCACCCGCAAGGGCCACGCGCCAAACCCTTGGGAGTTTCACCACGGGCTGCTAGGCATCTCCCTACGCCGAAGGCTGGACCCATGGAGAGGCCGGGTAGCAAGCTTGTCGTGGCCGCGGCCGCCGTGCTATCCAGCAAGCCCATGCTGGAGCTACCCGCAGCCCGGGCCGTGTTCGACGCCATCGCCACCCGCGATGAGGCGATCGTCGCTGCGCTCATCGAGCTGGTCGACATCCCGAGCGTCGCCGCCGCACCGGCCCGCCTCGAGGAGGCGGCGGCCGCCGTCGGCCGCCAGGCCGCCGCCGCGGGGTTTGCCGTCGAGCTCTGGCCGACCGCCGGCGCGCCGGTGGTATTTGCCGAGATCCCAGCCCCCGATGGCGCCCCGGTGCTGCTCTTCTACGGGCATTACGACGTCCAGCCGGCCGAGCCGCTCGAAGCCTGGCGGTCGCCGCCGTTCAACGCCACCGTCCGCGACGGGGCCGTGTACGGCCGCGGCGCCGGCGACAACAAGGGCCAATTGCTGGCCCACATCGAGGCGATGCGGGCGCTGCGGGCCGCCGGCGGCTGCCCGGTGGGCGTCAAGCTGCTGGTCGAGGGGGAAGAGGAGGTGGGAAGCCCGAACCTGGCCGCGATCGTGCGGGAGAAGGCCAGCCGCCTGCAATGCGACGTCGCGATCACCGCCGATGGACCGTTTCACGCCGACGGGCGGCCGATGATCGTCTTCGGCGTCCGCGGGCTCGTATATCTCGAAGCGGTCGCCGAGGGCGCCGGCCGCGACCTGCACTCCGGGAGCCACGGCGGCTGGGCACCGGCACCGGCCCGGATGCTCATCCAGGCGCTGGCCGACCTCTGGGACGAGACCGGCGCGGTGACCGTGCCCGGCTTCTACGATGACGTGCGCCCGGCGACCGCTGCCGAGCTCGAGCTCGCCCGGCGGCTGCCGGCCCCGGGCGCGGCGGGCCGCGGCGCCGACGGCGACGGCTGGGTCACGCTGATGTTTCAGCCCAACCTGAACATCAGCGGGATCGCCGCCGGCTACGCCGGCGCCGGCATGCAGACCATCGTGCCGGCGCGGGCGACCGCCAAGCTCGACGTGCGGCTGGCGGCCGACCAGGATCCCGATCGGATCTACGGCCTGCTCCGCCGCCGCCTTGCCGCTGACGGCATCGAAGTGCGCCGCATCGCGGCGGTCCCGCCGTCGAGCACGCCGGTCGACAATCCCTTCACCGCGCCGGTGGCTCGCGCCCTCGAGGCCGCCACCGGCGAGCCACCGTGGCTGCAACCACGACTCGGCGGCACGACGCCCGACTTCGTGTTCACCCGGATCCTTGCCGTGCCCAGCTTGATCGTCCCCTATGGGCCCCCCGACATGCACCATCACGCTCCCAACGAGCGCCTGGCCCTGACCGCGCTGCGGCGCGGGGTTCGCTCCTCGGCAGCGATCTGCCTGGCCCTGGCCGAGAGTGGCACGGCCCGCTGACCACGGTCTGCTCGTCGCGGGCGCCGAACCCATCAAACGATTCTCTTGGTTGTCTTCCGCTTGGTCGCCTTCTTCTTCGCGATTCACCCTCGTGGCGGGCACCGAACCCATCAAACGATTTCAACCGGGGCCGCAGAACGACAGCACGTCGGGTTGTGGCCAGGAGGGGGGTAGCGCTTCCCGCAGGGCGTCGCTGGCAACCGTCGCGGAGCCGCAGGCCGCGGCGGCGGCGGTCGACAGCGACCCGGGACCGGCACCCGGCAGCTCGGCTAGCCAGCGCGCCGCCCGGTGCAAGGCCGGGAGCGTCCCCAACAGGGAATCCAGCGAATCGAGGAAGTCCGGGCCGCCGGCCTCGCCGAGGCCCACCTGTCCCTGCAGGGCCACACCGTCCCGCGACACCCAACCGCTGGTCTCACCGTCGGCGATGCCGACCCGCCACCAGCCCACGGTGCTGCCGTCGGGACCGAACGCGGACGGGGCCAGCAGGCCATAGCCGGCCCGCAGCGCCCGTGCCGCCTCGGCGGCGGGGGCCGCCGGCCAATTGCCGGGAAGCTGCGCCGCGTCGAGCACGGGCAGGATCTCGCTGCCGGTGCCGACAGCGAGGAGGGTGACGTCGAAAGCGGTCTCCGGGGCGCGGTCGGTGAGCCGGTTGAGAATCTGGCTCAACACCGCCGAATGAAGCAGCCCGTTGGCGGCGCGCAACGACGGCGAAGCCGCCAGACCCGTCAGCTGGCCCAATGTCACGGGATCGTTGAGAACGACCGCCAGTGAGCCACGGCTGGCGGCTTCCGGCGGCTGCCAGCGCACCGCCACCATCCGCAATCCCTGCCGGACGACCCGTGCCGCCGGGCTGCCGGCGGACACCTGCTCGGCACCGTAAAGCACTGCCCATCCGAGCGCCGCCGGCGCCTGGCGCTCGAACAGCGTCCAAGCCTCGGTGGCAGCCCCCCGCAGGCCCGCGGCGGCGTCGTGGTAGGCGATCGGGGGGCGCATGGAGTCGCGCGCTGACTGCTCGGCCCTCGCCAGCGCACTGAGGCTCCGGTGCATCGGTGCGGCGGCGAGCGCCAGCCGTTCTCTCGACACCGCGCCGACGGCGACGACCACGACCAGCCGCCCGCGGCTCTGCCTCCCCCAAGGAATCTGCAGCAGCTGATCGGGACTCTGTGGAGCCCTCACGAGTACCGTCAAGTACAGCGAATCGAGGTCCGCTGCCTCGAGGGGTCCGGCCTCCAGGGTCCGTCCACCTGCCTGCAGCCGCGCCATCCACGGGCCGGCCTCGGGATCCACGAACAGGCGCCGGAAATCCGACCGGCGGCGGCGCGGCAAGGGGCCGGGCAGCCGGGGATCGGCGGCCGCGACCCGTGTCCGCGGCGCCACCCGGCGGCCCTGCGCGAGCAACAGCAACGACCTCGCCAGCCGCTCCAGGTCGGTTTCCACTCGGTCCCAGAGGGCGACGGCGGCGGCCGACTGCGCCGCGAACGAGAGCTCGATCGTGCCGCCGACAAGAGCGCTGCTGTCGAGCTCGACCTCGGCCAGTGCCGTCTCTCCACGGTACAGCGTGATGCTGACCCAGCCTTGCAGCTCCTCGGGGAGGCCCTCATGGGGAGCCGCCGCGACGGCGATTCGCTCGCCAACGCTCGCATCGACGAATGAAGGATCCAGGTCGATCCACTGGCCGTCGCGCTGCGCCTGGATCCACCAGTGGTCGGCCGCCGCCTCCAGCCAGCGGGGCCAGGGGTCGTCGGGCTGCGGCGCCGGGGGGCTGGCGGTGCCCAACACCAGCCGCGCCGCATCGGCCCAGCCCAGACGGCCGCGCATCAGCCGCGTCGGGACGCCACGCGACTCCAGCAGAGAAGCGAGCAGCAGCGCCTGATCGAGCGCGTTGCCCTCGCCCGACTCCGCCACCCCACGGGGACCGCGGACGCTGCCGATGTAGGGGACGTGTCCGATGGTGTCTCGGACGGCCTCGAAGGGGTCCTCCCAGTCGCCGCCGAGGCGCGCGCGCATGGCCTCCAGGCCGCTTCCGGCCCCCGGATCCGGGCGTCGCAGCCCCGCGTCCGTCTCGCTCACGTCGACCCGCTCGAAGAACGTGCGCAGCGCCCGGAGCTCGTCGAGGTGTACCAGACGGTGCAGCGGCGGGTCGGTGACCACCTGTTGCGGTCCGCTCGGCGTCGCCGCCGGGGCCTGCGGCCACCCCGGCGAAGCGAGACACGGCACGGCCACGAACATCGCGGCCGCCACCTTGGGCAGCGCTCGGCGGGCTCCGATCATCCAGAGAAACTAGCAGGCCGTGGTGAGCGGCGCCTCTCCTTCTCGCGGTCCCTGATAGATCCCAGCATCGCCGTCGTCGCGGCGCCTTGCCTCTGGCCTTTTCTCGCCGCAACCAGACCCATCACACTTCCACCACGGCCTGCTAGACTGCGGTCATGCTCCCCTACGAGCTTCGAATCTTCGCCTGTCTTTCGCAACGGTTCGCTGCGGCGCCGGCACCCCGCCACCGGCTGGCGCGGCCGCCCCGCGCCGTTGAGCGGCTCATGTTCTCGCCCGGTATCCGGGGCCTCGCGAAAACCGTTCTCGCCGCCTGGCTGCTCGCGGCGCTGTCGCAGGGGTGCGTGGCGCCGGCCTCCGACGCGCCGGACCTGATCCTGACCGGCGGCCAGATCTACCCGCTCGGTGCCGACGATCAGCCCGTCGAGGCCCTGGCCATCCGCGGCGACTCCATCCTGGCGCTCGGCGACGATCGCGAGGTGCTGGCGTTGGCGGGCCCCTATACGCAGCAGATGCGGCTCGAGGACAGCGTCGTGCTTCCCGGCGCCGCGGACGCCTGGATTGATCTGGAGACGCTCGGACGCTGGGACGAGTCGCCGCTCGACCTGCGCCTCGCCTCGACGGTCGAGGAGGTCCAAGCCATGGTGCGCAACGCCGCCGGCGCATCGCGGACTGCCGACGGTTGGCTGGTCGGCTGGGGCTGGAGCGAGAACGAATGGCCGCGCGCCGGCCTCCCGACCCGTCAGGACCTCGACGCCACCGGGGTCGAGGCGCCCATCGTCCTGTGGCGGCGCGCCGGCCGCCTGGCCTGGCTCAACAGCGCCGCCCTCGCGCGGCTCGGCCCTCTCCGCGATGAAGGGCCGCCGGGAGGCCGGATCGGCCGCGACGCGGAGGGCAATCCCGATGGTATCCTCGCCGGCACCGCCGTCGATCTGCTGGGCGCGGTCGTCGCCGACCCCGATCCTGCGGCGCGGCGCGAGTGGATCGCCGCCGGCTTGCGGCGCGCCGCCGCGAGCGGCTTGACCCGCGTGGCGACGTCCCCCGTCGACGCCGCGGTCGTCACCCACCTACTCGATCTGGAGGCGCGCGGGCTGCTGCCGGTGCGCACCGACGTGCGGCTGCGCCCCGACGCGGTGGCCGGCGTCGGCGGCCGCCGGATTTCCCGGCGGCTCGCGGAGAGCCGGCTGGTCCACCTTGCCGCCGTCGGATTGCGCCTCGACGGCCCGCTCTCGGCCCGCCTGGCGGCGCTGGCGGCGCCGTACGAGGGAAGCGCGGGGGACATCGGCCTGCTGATGGTCGACGCCGCCGAGATCACCGCCGCCATGGAGATCGCCCGCTCCGGCGGCCTCCCGTTGCACCTCCAGGCCTCCGGAGACCGGGCCATCGCGACGGCGCTCGCGGCATTGGGGCCGGCCCCGCCGCCCGGCACGATGTTCATCGGCTTCGATCTGCCTCCGGAGGGCGGCATCGCCGCGGCCGCCGGCGCCGGCGTCGCCGTTGCCGCCGCCCGGTTCGCCGAGGACATCTACTCGCTCAATCGGCAGCTGGGGCCGCAGCGTGCCGAGCGCGCCCACCCGTGGGCGGCCCTGGCCGCCGCCGGCGTGCCCCTGACGTTCGCCTCCGACGCCCCCTCCCACGGGCTTCGGCCCTTGGCCGCCGTCGCTGCGGCGATCAGCCGCCAGGACGCCGACGGATATCCGGCCGGCGGCTGGCACCCCGAGCAGGCCCTCGAACGGTCGTTGCTCGTGCGCGGCCTGGTCGGCGCTCCGCGTAGCGGCCGGCTGGCTGCCCTGCAGATCGGCTCACCGGCCGACGTGACGGTATGGAGCGAAGATCCGGTGGCGGGTACCGCGCAAGGCCTGCTTCGCGGCGAAGCGCTGCTGACGATCGTCGCCGGCCGCGTTGCCTTCAGCCGCCCGCTTGTTCAACTGGAGATGAACGGAGCCGCCTCGCGGTAACCGTGCAGTTCCCCGTAAGCAAGGGCCCCCGGCCGAGGCGGCCCCTCCGTTTCACTTTCGCGGACCTCCGCAGGAGCGCCGTCGGGTTCCGAACGCGCCCCGGATGCATGGTAAGCTGGAGACGCTCTGCCGCGCTTCCAGCTCGTTTCATGCGCCCTCCCCCTTTTCATGCTCTCTCCCCCTTTTTCATGCCCCTTCCCCCTCCTCCCTCGGCCCGATCCACATGAAGAAGTGCACGCATCGCGCGATGCCTGCCATCGCCCTGGTCCTGCTGCTCTCGGGGGCCGCCTGCGGTCCCCCGGAGGAGCCGGAGATCGTCGCAATCAGCTATGTCCGTGCCACCACGGGCGGCGATCCCGACACTGCCGTACGTCTCCTCGACGTCGAGCGGATCACCGAGAGGGTTGAGGAGCAGATCGTCGTGATACACAGTAGCGGTAGGGAGTCCTTTCTTCAGGATTCGATCGAGACCTTGCTATGGGGCCTGTTCCGCGAGACGCTGCCGGAGGACTTCGCGTATGGCGCCATCCCGGCCGAGCGCGACGGCGATACGGCACGAGTGACGGTCACCAAGACCGGGGCCGGCGGCGAAACCTCCGAGGTCATCGTCCACCTGCGCAACACCGATGCCGGCTGGCGCGTCTCCGGTCCGTCCCTCGATCAGCTGGTCACCTTCGTCGTGCAGCGCCTGCAGGAAAAGTATTGAGGTCCGCTCGCCCCTTCCCCACCGCTCCATCGCCGCCGCATCCGCACGGAGGCGCCCGCCAGGAGGAGCCCACCATGTTCCGTCGATTCGTTCCCGTCCTCGTCCTCGCGATCGCCGCCGGCGCCTGCTCTGGGGGCGCTAGCGGCCCGCTCGGCCAGCTTCTCGAGCAAGTACGCCTCGACGACCCCCTCGCCGAGCGAACCTACCAGGAAAACCAGGAGGCGATCGAGACCACGGATTCGATACCGTTCCTCCTCGACCACCTCGCCAACGATCCGTCCCCCAAGGTGCGCCAGTGGTGCGCGCTGATCCTCGGCCGCATCGGCGATCCTCAGGTTGTACCGGGGTTGACGGCGGCGATCAGCGACACCGACGGCGGCACCCGCGAGCGCGCCGCGGTCGCCCTCGGACAGATCAGTGAGGAGGTCGCCGAAGACGCCTTCATCGAGGCCCTCGACAGCGGCTCTCGCGACGCCAAGATGTTCGCCATGATCGAGCTCGAGAAGAACGCCAGTGTCAAGGCGATCCCGGCGATCGCCGAGATGGCCCGCGCCGACGACGCTCTGATCAGCCGCAACGCCGCCAACGCCCTCGGCGGCATCGGCGATCCCTCCGCCGTCGTCCCACTCGCCGAGATCGCCGTCGATTCGAGCCTGTCGGAGGGGCTGCGCCGCCAGGCGATCATGAACCTCGGGCGGATCTCGGCTCCGGAGGCGCGCACCGCCTTAGAGGGGGTCGCTGAGCAGCTCGGCCAACAGGAAGGCGCCGAGGCGCTCGCCCAGCTCGCCCGAGATACGCTGCGCTCGGGCTAGCAGGCCAGCGACTCGATCAGCCGAAAGCACCGGGGCTCGACGCTCCCGGCAACCAGGGAGTAGCGGCGATGGACGAAACCGCCCTCGACTCGATCCTCGAAGAGCAGCCGTCCGTGGCGCCCGCGGCGGAGTTCGTCGAGGGCGCCGTCGTTCCGGACCCCGAGGAGGCAAGGCGCCGCGCCGCCGCCGACCCCGAGGCCCAGTGGGAGGCCGCCGCCAACGAGCTCGAGTGGTTCCAGAGCTGGGACGAGGTCGTCGAGTGGAGCCCGCCGGATGCAAAATGGTTTCCCGGGGCCCGCTGCAACATCGTCCA
The DNA here is from genome assembly GCA_036398215.1 of Acidobacteriota bacterium. Taxonomy (GTDB): domain Bacteria; phylum Acidobacteriota; class UBA890; order UBA890; family UBA890; genus DASWHK01. The sequence continues at coordinate 37,105 of DASWHK010000272.1, forward strand.
CAACGCCGTCGACCGCCATCTGACGACCTGGCGCCGCCACAAGGTGGCCTTGATCTGGGAGGGCGAGAACGGCGACCTGCAGGTCTACACCTACGCCCAGCTCGCCCGGGAGATCGACCTGCTCGCCTCGGCCCTGCGCGCCGCGGGGGTGGGCAAGGGCGACCGCATCACCCTGTACATGGGAGTGTCCCCGCACTTGGCGATCGCCATGCTGGCGTCGGCGAAGATCGGCGCCATCCACAGCGTGGTGTTCGGCGGTTTCTCGGCCGAGGCCCTGCGCGACCGCATACAGGACGCCACCGCGAAGGTGTTGATCACCGCCGACGGAGCCTACTACCGCGGCCAAGTGGTGCCCTTGAAAACCGCGGCGGACGAGGCGGCGGCGCAGTGTCCGAGCCTCGAGCTGATGATCGTCTACGACCGCTGCGGCGCCGCGGTGCCCATGCAGGACGGCCGTGACGTCTGGTGGCGGGATTTCGTCGCCGATGCGGCGCCGGTCGCCGCAGCCGAAGAGATGGAGGCCAACGATCCCCTGTACATCCTCTACACCTCCGGGACCACCGGCCAGCCGAAGGGTATCCAGCACCGCCACGGCGGCTACATGGTGGGTACCTATCTGACCACCAAGTGGGTCTTCGACCTCCGCGACACCGACCTGTACTGGTGCGTGGCCGACATGGGCTGGGTCACCGGGCATTCCTACGTCGTCTATGGGCCGCTGCTCAACGGCGCCACCGTGTTCATGGCCGAGGGCGCCCCCGACTACCCCGATATCGGCCGCTGGTGGCGCACCATCGAGCGCTACGGGATCAACATCCTCTACGCCACGCCCACCGCCATCCGCATGTTCATGAGGGCCGGCGAAGAATGGCCCGACCGCTTCGACCTCTCCTCCCTGCGCCTGCTCGGCACCGTTGGCGAGCCCATCAACCCCGAGGCCTGGCGCTGGTACGACCGGGTCATCGGCAAGGGGCGTTGCCCGATCGTCGATACCTGGTGGCAAACCGAGACCGGGGCGATCCTCATCGCCACGCTGCCGGCGGCCCCGCAGAAGCCGGGATCGGCCGGCTTGCCCTTCCCCGGGATCGACGCCGACGTCGTCGACAAGGACGGCAACTCGTGCCCATCCGAAAAGGGAGGCTGGCTGGTCATCCGCAAGCCGTGGCCGTCGATGCTGGCAACCGTCTACGGAGACCACGACCGCTACGTGAAGACCTACTGGACCGCCGTTCCCGGCTGCTACGCGGCCGGCGACGCCGCCGTGCGCGACGCCGACGGCTACATCCGCGTCCTCGGACGCATGGACGATGTCCTCAACGTCGCCGGCCACCGCCTCGGCACCATGGAGATCGAGAGCACGCTGGTGGCGCATCCCGCGGTCGCCGAGGCGGCGGTCATCGGCGTCCCCGACGAGATCAAGGGGCAGGTCCCCAAGGCGTTCGTTATCCTCGCCATCGGCTACGAGCCCGGCGACGAGCTCGCCGCGACGCTCAAAGCGCACGTCGCCAAGGCGATTGGCAAGATCGCCCGTCCGGAGTCGATCGAGTTCGTCCCCGCCCTCCCCAAGACCCGCAGCGGCAAGATCATGCGGCGGCTGTTGAAGGCGAAGGAAGCCGGCCAGGCGATCGGTGACACCTCGACGCTCGATCCCACCAGCTTCGCCGCCGACGAGGAGTGAGGAGATGCTCGCCACGATGGCCACGAAGCGCCGGACGCTGTTGGTCACGGTGGCCACCGCCGTTGTTCTGGCTACCGCGAACGTCTCGAGGGGCCAGCAGTTCGAGATCGTCGAGGCCACGATCGCCGAGCTGCAGGCCGCCCTGGCCAGCGGCGAGGTGAGCTCCGCCGACCTGGTCGACGCCTACCTGGCGCGCATCGCCGCCTACGATGACAACGGTCCGCGGCTGAACGCGATTCTGAGGGTCAACCCGCGCGCCCGCGACGAAGCCGTGGCGCTCGACCGAGAGCGCCGTGAGCGGGGCCCGCGCGGGCCGTTGCACGGCATCCCGATCATCCTCAAGGACAACTACGACACCGCCGACATGCCGACCACCGGCGGATCGGTGGCCCTCGCCGGCCTGGTCCCCGCCCGCGACGGCTTCCAGGTGCGCCGCCTGCGCGAGGCCGGGGCGGTGATCCTCGCCAAGTCGAACCTCCACGAGCTGGCCATGGGCATCACCACCGTCAGCTCGCTGGACGGCCAGACGCTCAACCCCTACGACCTTTCCCGCAACCCCGGCGGCAGCAGCGGCGGCACCGGCGCCGCGGTCGCCGCGTCGTTCGCCGCCGCCGGGATGGGGTCGGACACCTGCGGCTCGATCCGCATCCCGGCCTCGCACAACAACCTCGTCGGGTTACGCCCGACCAAGGGCCTGTCGAGCATCGCCGGTATCTTGCCGCTCTCCCACACGCAGGACGTCGGCGGCCCCCTGGCGCGCACCGTCGCCGACCTCGCCGCCGTCCTCGACGCCACGGTCGGATTCGACCCCGACGATCCCGCCACCGCGATCCTCGAGGGCGTCGATCTCCCGAGCTTCACCACGGCGCTCGATGCCGAATCGTTGGGCGGCGTCCGCTTCGGCAAGCTGGTCGAGCTGTTCGAGGACGACAGCGCCGAGAGCGCCGCCGTCCGCGTGGCCGAGGAGGCAATCGCCGAGCTCGTTGCGGCCGGCGCCGAGATCGTCGACGTCGCCGTGCCGGGGCTCTCCGCCCTGACGTCCAGGGCCTCGGTCATCAACTATGAGTTCAAGCACGACTTCATCGACTATCTGCAAGCCAACCCCGGGGCGCCGGTGACATCGCTCGCCGACATCCTCCAGGGGGGGCTCTACTACGCCGGCCTGGAGAGCCGCTTCCGGCTGCGCGAGCGCGTCGGGACCCGCGACGGCAGCGAGTACCTGGCCGCCCTGGAGTGGCGGGCGATCCTGCGCGACGCGGTGGTCCAGGCGATGGACGACGCCGGCGTCGAGGCGCTCCTCTACCCCACGATGCTCGCCCGGCCTTCCCGCATCGGCGAGCCCCAGGAGGGCAGCAACTGCTCGCTCGCCCCCAACTCGGGCCTGCCCGCCATCTCGGTGCCCGCCGGCTTCACCGACGACCTGCTGCCGATCGGCCTCGAGATCCTCGGCTCACCCCTCTCCGATCCCCGCCTCGTCTCCTTCGCCTACGCCTTCGAGCAGGCCACCGACCATCGCCGCGCCCCGGCGCTGACGCCGCCGCTGGTCGACGGCGCGGCGCCGCCGCCGATCTCCTTCGAGACGCTGGCGCGTGCCGGCACGACCGCTCCGCCGGTGGCGCGCGCCCGCTTCACCTTCGACCCGACGACCAACGAGCTCGCCTATCTCGTCGAGCTCCTCGACATTCCCGCCGACCAGGCCCTCGGCGCCACCCTCCACGCCGGCGCTTCGGGCGACGGCCACGTCGTCGTGACGCTGGCGACACCGGGGCAGGTCCAGGCCGAGGGCAGGCTCCAGCTCACCCCCGTGCAACGCCGCGCCCTCGAGCAGGGCAACCTCCACCTGCGCGTTTTCTCGCTCCCCGACCCCGCCGGCCTGGCTCGCGGCCGCCTGCAGCTCGACCGGGGGGTTGGCGGGATTGTTCGGCGGTTCGAAGCCGCGCCGCACGAAGGCGCACGATGACACATTGCGCTCGGTCCGAGAGCAGCTCGACCGCGGCGCGTCTAACGAGACTCCTCGCCCGGCAGCACCAGCCGGTAGCGCTTTACCATGATCGTGCCGGCCTCGTCCTGCGCGGTGGCGATCAATTGGTTGTCGAGTATGTGCGCGAAGTTCAAGCTGGCCTGCTCGAGCTCCGGGGGCGGATCAAAAGGGCCGAGGTACCTTCCGTCGCGGCCGAAGACATCGTAGCGGAAGTTGCGGCGCCAGCACGGAACGGCCGGCTCGCCGGGTTGAGGGTCGGGATCGCAATCGGCGACCGGCGTGCTCGCTGCGCGCACCCGGACCCAAATCCGCCCGCTGAAATCAGGCGTGAACGAGCTGAACGACGGGAGGTAGTCGCCGATTGGCGGCCCGTTCCAGCTCCAATCGGGAAGGTCGCGGCGAAGCGACGCCGTGGTACGACGAACCTCCCAATCGCGCTCCTCTTCGCTGATCGGGATCGGATCGGCCACCTTCTCGGTGATGATCACCCTACCGTCAAGGTGCCGGATCTCGAACCGATAGTGGCTGCTAACGCCGGCGATCCAGGCTCCGAACGGCGCGAGCGTCGTGACCACGCTGGGCGACAACGGCACGGGAGGACCTCGCAGAGACCCGCGCGACAGTATCGGCGGGTCATAGTCGAACCGTGGCGGAATCAGGGGGTCTCCCATCTCGCCTTCAGGCCCCCAGTGCAAGTAGCCCCAGATGCTGTTTCCTGTCTCCGGATCGCGCGTCACCGGCGCCGGGAAGTAGACGCCGCCGTCGGGGGCGACGACGCTCGTCCGCGACGACCCGAACCCGCCCCGCCACTGTGCCCATGTCCTGATGAACTCGCCGTCTCGCGAGAACTCGACGAATCGGTTGTTGCCGTCATCGCGCACCAGCACGTTGCCGCCGGCGAGCACGATGCTCGCCGGCCAGCCGAACTCGCCCGGCCCCTGCCCCTGCGAGCCGATGTCTCGCACGTATGTGCCGTCGTGGTCGTATACGCGGATGACCGGCGGCAGACGTTCGCCCACAAAGATGAAGTCCTCGTCGGCGGTGATCGCCGTCACCCAGCCGAACATGTAGTGCGGCTCGCCGGTTTCGACCCCGATCGACGCCTCCCCGATCAACGTCGCCGCCCCGCCCCAAACGGAGCCCGACTCATTCACGACGATGGTGACGTCGCCTGCGGTCGTGACCGTACCGACCCACGCGCCGCTGCTTTCGCTGGCGGGCTCACCGGCCGGTGTACAGCCCGCCCACGTCGCGGCGATGACGAGAACTCCAATCGCTTGACGGGCTGACATGCGAGGGAGCATACGAGCAACGACCTGACCCCTCAAGAACCCACCGCGGCGGACAGAAGCGGCGAGACCCAGATGCGGCGTTGAGAAGCGCCGTTCGCTCACCCGCGCGACGGCTCGTCAGGGCCAGCGGAGGCGCGGTGTCGGACGGACTGTCGCCACGGCCGCGAGCGCGAAAACCTGCGCCACAATCGCCCCTCGTCAAACCCCGGGAAGGCGGCGTCGCGCAGATGGTGGTCGCAGGCGTGAGCGCCGTGGGGCCAGATGCGAGGCGGCGCGACGCAGGCGTAGCCAGAGGCTACGTCGAGGAGCGCGAACGAAGCAGATGGTCGCACGCCGCCACGCCTGCGGCCGCCAGATGCGCGACGCCGCCTTCCCCAAGTGGACCGTGGGGGATTCGAACCCCCGACCTCCGGCATGCGAGGCCGGCGCTCTCCCAGCTGAGCTAACGGCCCAGGATCTTGTCGTTACTCGGAGCCGCTGCCGGCCTCGACCATCTCGATGATCGCCATCTCGGCGCGATCACCGGCGCGGGGCTCGAGCCGCATGATGCGGGTGTAGCCTCCGGGACGCTCGGCGTAGCGCGGCGCCAGCTCGTTGAAGACCTTGCGGACCACGTCTTCGTCGCGGATCAGCCGCGCCGCCCGGCGGCGTGCGTGCAGCGTGTCGCGCTTGCCGAGCGTCACCATGCGCTCGGCGACCGGGCGCAGCGCCTTGGCCTTGGTCAGGGTCGTGGTCAGCCGCTCGTGGCGCAGCAAGTCGGTGACCAGGTTGCGCAGCAGCGCGTTGCGATGCGGGGCGACGCGGCCGAGCTTGGCGACCTTCTTGCGATGGCGCATGGCAATCTCCTCCCGCCCGAGGCGCTCAGTCGGCCGGCGCCGTCGGCAGGTCGGACAGGTCCATGCCGAGCGTCAACCCCTTCTCGGCGAGGACTTCCTTGATCTCCTGGAGCGATTTCTTGCCGAAGTTCTTGGTCTTGAGCATTTCCGGCTCGGTCTTCTGCACCAAGTCGCGGAGGGTGCGGATGTCGGCGTTCTTCAGGCAGTTGTACGAGCGCACCGAGAGCTCGAGCTCGTCGACCGGCCGGCTGAGCGTCGCGTGGAAGGCGCTGAAGTCCTCGTCCGGCTCCGCGGCCTCGACATCGGGCTCTTCCTCGAAGTCGATGAAGATCGCCAGGTGATCGCGCAGCAGCTTGGCGCCCAGAGCCACCGCCCGATCGGGCGTCACCGTGCCGTTGGTCCAGCACTCCAGCACCAGGCGCTCGTAGTTTGTGTCGCGGCCGAGGCGGGCGCGCTCGACCTGATAGTTGATCCTGCGTACGGGAGAGTGGACGGAGTCGATCGGGATCCACCCGACGCTCATGTCCTCCTCGAGATTGCGGTCGGCCGAAACGTAGCCGCGGCCGTTGCGCAGCCGCAGCTCCATGGAGATCGAGCCGCCCTTGGCCAGCGTGCAGATGTGCGCCTCGGGCGCCAGGCACTCGAAATCCGGGCTGGCCTCGATGTCGGCGGCGGCGATCTCGCCCACCTTCTTGGTCTTCAGTACCAGCGTCTTCGGCTTGTCGACGTTGAGCTTGAAGGGAATGCTCTTGAGGTTGAGGATCAGATCCGTGGTGTCCTCGACGACGTCGGGCAGCGAGCTGAACTCGTGCAGAACGCCGTCGATCTTTATGGCGGTGATCGCCGCGCCCTCGATCGATGAGAGCAGAACCCGCCGCATCGCGTGACCGATGGTGGTGGCGAAGCCACGCTCGAAGGGCTGGGCAAAGAACTTGCCATAGCGGTCGGTCAGCGACTCCAGGTCGAACTCGAGCCTCTTGGGCCGCTGAAAGCCAGTCCAAAGCATCCTCGTTTTCCTTCCTGATCTCCCCGGTCGACCCGGGGCCAATCCTTTGCGTATTGCCGGGAGCTCTCGTTACTTCGAGTAGAGCTCGACGATGAGCTGCTCCTGAATCTCGATGTCGATGTCGGTGCGGGTCGGCAGCTGGACTACCGTTCCCCTCAAGGCGTCGTGGTCGACCTGCAGCCAGGCGCGCGACGGCGCGGCGCCGGCGTTGTCGGCAGCCATCTTGATCTCCAGGTTGTTGCGCGCCCCGCTCGCCACCGCGATCGTGTCACCCTGGTTGACCTGGTACGAGGGAATATCGACCCTCGAGCCGTTGATCTCGATGTGGCCGTGGCGTATCACCTGGCGGGCGTGGGCGCGCGACAGCGCCAGGCCCATCCGGTAGAGAACATTGTCCAGGCGCCTTTCGAGCATGGTCAGCAGTGCCTCGCCGGTGATCCCGCGATGCTGTGCCGCTTCCCTGAAGTACTTGCGGAACTGGCGCTCGAAGACGCCGTAGATGCGCTTGACCTTCTGCTTCTCACGCAGCTGTACCTGGTAGTCGGACGGCCGCCGTCCGCGGCGCCGTCCGTGCTCGCCGGGCGGGTAGTTGCGACGCTCGATGGCGCACTTGTCGGACAAACAACGAGTGCCCTTCAGGAAGAGCTTCAAGCCTTCCCGCCGGCACAGCTTGCATACCGGACCGCTGTAGCGAGCCACGAGCTCCTCCTCTGCCTGTCCTCAGACCCTGCGCCGCTTGGGCGCCCGGCAACCGTTGTGGGGGATCGGCGTGACGTCACGGATCGCGATCACGTCGAGCCCGGCGGCCTGCAGGGCGCGAATCGCCGACTCGCGCCCGGACCCCGGCCCCTTGACGCGGATCTCGATCCGCTTCATGCCGTTGTCGCGGGCCTTCTGCGCCGCGTCCTGGGCGGCCATCTGGGCCGCGAACGGCGTCCCCTTGCGCGAGCCCTTGAACCCCTTGGAGCCGGCGCTCGACCACGCCACGGCGTTGCCGTCCTGGTCCGAGATCAGGATCAAGGTGTTGTTGAACGTGGCCTGGATGTGGGCGACGCCCTGGGGCACGTTCTTCTTGACCTTCTTCTTCGACTTCCGCTTGGCCATCTGTTTTCCCTAGTGCTTGGCGATTTGCTTCTTCTTGACTGCCAGCCCCTTCGGGCCCTTGCGCGTCCGGGCGTTGGTCTTGGTGCGCTGGCCGCGGACCGGCATGTTGCGGCGGTGGCGGAGGCCGCGGTACGAGCCGATCTCGATGAGACGCTTGATGTTCATCTGCACTTCTTTGCGCAGGTCACCTTCGACGCGTCCCTGCCGGTCGATGATCTGGCGGATGCGGCTGACCTCCTGCTCGGTGAGGTCCTTGACCCGGCGATCGGGATCGACCTTGGCGCTGGCCAGGAGCTCGAGCGCCCGCGCCCTGCCGATTCCGTAGATGTCGGTCAGCCCGATCTCGATCCGCTTGTCGAGTCGCAAGTCGATGCCGGCAATGCGAGCCATCGCTACTCTCCTGCTATCCCCCGGGCGCTATCGCCCAGCCCACGGAGATGCCTCCGTGCTTCCTAACGTCAAACTCGAAGAGCCGCGCGCCGGGCGGGTCAGCCCTGGCGCTGTTTGTGCTTGGGGTTCTCGCAGATCACGTAGAGGTTGCCCCGGCGCCGGACGATCTGGCACTTCTCACACATACGACGCACTGATGCACGAACTTTCACGACTCATACCTCTCGGGGGGTTCATCCCAGACGGACGAAGAGGACCATTTTAACAGGCCCTCGGCCCGGCCGCAGCCAACCCCCGCCCTTCATTTGTACCGGTAGACGATCCGCCCCCGGGACAGGTCGTAGGGCGACAGCTCGACGAGGACCTCGTCCCCGGGGAGGATGCGGATGAAGTACTTCCGCATCTTCCCGGAGATGTGCGCCAACACCTTGTGTCCGTTCTCCAATTCGATCCGGAACATGGCGTTGGGCAGGCACTCGGTGACCTTTGCCCTGACCTGGATGGCTTCTTCTTTTCCTGACATGTCTCTCCGAGGGGTCCCCTCCCGGCGCTATCCGCTAGCCGCCTTGCGCATACGGCGGGGCGGGGCGCCGAGAACCCAGGGCCCCTCCTCTGTAATCGCCACGCTGTGCTCGAAATGAGCGGAGGGCCGCCGGTCCTTGGTGACCGCGGTCCAGCCGTCTTCGAGCACCTCGACCTCGTGGCTTCCCATGTTGACCATCGGCTCGATCGCCAGCACCATCCCGGCGCGCAGGCGCTGCCCGACGCCGGGCCGCCCGAAGTTGGGGATCTGCAGGTCCTCGTGCAGAACGGCGCCGATGCCGTGGCCGACGAATTCGCGGACGACCGAGAAGCCGGCCGCCTCGACGTGAGCCTGGACGGCATGCGAGATGTCCCCGACACGCTTGCCGACCCGGCACTGCTCGATCGCTTTCTGTAGCGAGCCCTCGGTGGCGCGCAGCAGCCGCTCGACGCGCTCATCCACCGGCGGCACGGCCACCGTGGTGGCGGAGTCTCCGAAAAAGCCTTCCAGCTTGACGCCGAGATCCATGCTGACCACGTCCCCGGGGGCGATGTGTCGGCTCCTGGAGGGGATCCCGTGCACCACCTCCTCGTTCAGCGAGGTGCAGAGGCTGGCCGGGAATCCGCGGTACCCCTTGAAGGCGGGCTCGCCTCCCAGCTCGCGCACTCGCGCCTCGGCGTACTCGTCGAGCTCGCCGGTGGTCACCCCCGGCTTCACGCGCTCGACCAGCTCGCCGAGGATCTGGGCGACCACCTGGTTGGCCCGCTGCATGATCTCCAGCTCGGGCTTGGACTTGCAGATGATCATGCCGCCTCCTCGGCCTGCAATGCCGCGTCGATGCGGGCGGCGATCTCATCGACCGAGCCGACGCCGTCGATATTGCGCAGAACGCCGCGCTTCCGGTAGTAGTCGACCAGCGGCGCGGTCTCGGCACGGTAGACGCGCAACCTCTCCTTGGCGATATCGGTGCGATCGTCGGCACGCTCGCCGCCGCCCCCCTCCTTGCGGCGCCCCGAGATCCGCCGCAGGACCTCCTCCTCGGGCACTTCGAGGTTGAGCACGACGCCCACCCCACCGAGGCCGACGCGCTTGGCGAGCGGATCGAGGGTCTCGGCCTGGCCGCGGGTGCGCGGATAACCGTCGAGGATCGCCCCGTCGGCGCAATCGGGCTGCGACAGGCGCTCCTCGACCACCTCGAGCATGAGCTCGTCGGGGACCAGGTCGCCCGCCTCCATGATTCCCTGGACGCGCTTCCCGAGGGGCGTGTCGGCGGCCACGGCCTGGCGCAGCATGTCTCCGGTCGAGACCTGCGGGACCCCGCACTTGGCGGCCAGACGGACGGCCTGGGTGCCCTTACCGGCGCCCGGGGGACCCAGAAGCACGATCAGCCGGGACATCCTAGGAGTACCGCCGCGCTTTGATCCGGCCACCCTTCAAGAAGCCCTCGTAGTGGCGCATGATCAGCTGGCTCTCGACCTGGCGAACGGTGTCCATGGCGACGCCGACCAGGATCAGCAGAGAGGTGCCGCCGAAGTAGAAGTTGATTCCCAGGCCGGTTGTGAACCAGATCGGCAGGTTGCTGTCGAGCCACGGGCCGATGAACGGAAGCGGGGCCACCTGGAAGCCGGCAAGCAGGAACTGCGGCAGCAGCGAGACCAGCGTCAGGTAGATCGAGCCGATGAAGGTCAGGCGCGTCAGGATGCCGTCGATGTACTCGGCGGTGCGACGCCCCGGGCGGATCCCGGGGATGAAGCCGCCGTACTTGCGCATGTTGTCGGCGACGTCGACCGGGTTGAAGATGATCGCCGTGTAGAAGTAGCAGAAGAAGATGATGCTGGCGGCGTAGAGGATGGTGTAGATGGGATGCCCCCAGTTGAGCGCCGCGGTGATCGCCTGTGCCCACGGGTGGGTGATGAATTGGGTGATCGTCTGCGGGAACATGATGATCGAGGAGGCGAAGATCACCGGGATGACGCCGGCCGTGTTGACCCGGATCGGCAGGTGGGTGCTCTGGCCGCCGTACATGCGCCGCCCGACGACGCGCTTGGCGTATTGCACGGGGATGCGCCGCTGCGAGCTTTCCATCAGCACGACGAAGCCGGTGACGAACACCATCATCGCCGCCAGCAGCAGCACGGTGAAGAGGGTGAGCGCTTCGACCTGGAGCTGCGCGTAGGTGCCGATGATGCCGCCCGGCAGGCCCACCGCGATGCCGGCGAAGATGAGCAGCGAGATCCCGTTGCCGACGCCGCGCTCGGAGATCTGTTCACCGAGCCACATCAGGAACGCCGTGCCGGTGGTCAGGGTGAGCACCGCCATCAGCCGGAAAGCCCACCCCGGCTCGAGGACGAACGGCTCGCCGGTGCCGGAGGGGGCCTCCAGCGCGAAGGCGATGCCGGTCGACTGGATCAGCGAGAGCACCACGGTCAGATAGCGGGTGTAGCGGGTGATCTTCTTGCGTCCCAGCTCGCCTTCCTTCTGCAACTTCTCCAGGTAGGGCCAGACGACGGTCAGCAGCTGCAGGATGATCGAGGCCGAGATGTACGGCATGATGCCGAGGGCGAACACCGTCATCTGGCTGAGCGCCTGGCCGGAAAACAGGTTCACGAGGCCGAAGAAGTTGCCGGCCTGCGACTCGAAGAACTCCAGGATCGCGCCGGAGTTCACCCCCGGGATCGGGATGTTGGCGCCGACCCGGAAGACCGCGAGGAGACCGAACGTATAGAGGACACGGTTCCGCAGATCGGGGATCGCGAAGATGTTGCGGACCGTGTCTTTCACCCGAGGACCTCGGTCGTTCCGCCCGCCGCCTCGATCTTGGCCACCGCACCCTTGGAGAAGCGGTGCGCTTTGACGTTCAAGGCGACCTCGACCTCACCCTTGCCGAGGATGACGATGCCGTCGAAGCGTCCCTTCACCAGCTTGGCCTCGGCGAGCGCCGCCGGATCCACCGTGCTGCCGGCGGCGAAGCCGGCGAGCTGGCGCAGGTTGACCTCCGCCCATTGCTTCCGGAAAGGCTCGTTGCTGAAGCCGCGCTTGGGGATGCGGCGAACCAGCGGCATCTGGCCGCCCTCGAACGCCGCCTTGTGCTTGTAGCCGGAGCGCGACTTGGCGCCCTTGTGGCCGCGACCCGACGTCTTGCCGGTGCCCGACCCGTGCCCGCGGCCGACGCGCTTGCGCGGCTGCCGAGTGCCCGACTTGAGCCGCACGTCGTGCAGCTTCATGACCCACCTCCAGCGGACTTCTTCTTCCCGGCTTTCTTCTTCGTGGCTTTCTTCTTGGCGGTCTTCTTCTTGGCGGTCTTGCCGCCGCCGGCCGCGGCCGCTTTCGTCTTCTTCTTGGAGGCGGTCTTCGTGGCCTTGGTCTTCTTCTCCGCGGCCTTCCGGGGGGGCTCCGCGGCGGCCTTCGGCAGCGGCTTGGCGGCGGCCTTCGGTCTCACGGGGCCGGCGCCGCCGGCGACGGCAACGTCGGCCGGCCCCTCGATGCGCACCAGGTGCCCGATGAGGCGCACCGCGCCGCGAACGGCAGGGTTGTCGGGGCGCTCCACGACGTGGCCAATGCGGCGCAGTCCGAGCGTCCGCAGCACGTCGCGTTGCTTGGCGGTCTGCCCGATCTTGCTGCGGACCTGGCGGATGCGCAGCATGTTGTCGTTCTTGGCCACTGTCTGGTTCCCGTCGTTTCTAGCCGGCTTCGTACCCCTGATGGACGGCGACGTCCTCCGGGCTGAGGCCGCGCTGGCGAGCCACCTCGGAAGGATCACGTAACTGATCGAGGGCGGCAAAGGTCGCCTTCAACATGTTGTGCGGATTGTGCGATCCGAGGCACTTGGTCAGGATGTCGTGGATTCCCGCGAGCTCGACGACGGCACGCACCGCCGCCCCGGCGATGACGCCGGTCCCCGGGCCCGCCGGCTTCAGAAGCACCTTGCCGGCGCCGAACCTGCCGGTCACCTCGTAGGGGATCGTCGTCCCCATCAGCGGCACCCGCCGGAGGTTCTTGCGCCCGACCTGGACGGCCTTGCGAATGGCGAGCTGGACTTCCTTGGCCTTGCCGAGGCCGTAGCCTACATGGCCGTGCTTGTCACCGACGACCACCAGGGCGTTGAAGCCCAGGTTCTTGCCGCCCTTGACCACCTTGGTGACCCTGTTGATCGTCACCACGGTGTCCTGGAGCTCGTGCTCCAGCGTATCCGGGTCAATTCGTTCGCTATTCTGCATCCTCGATCCTTTGTCTAGAAGGCGGGCTTGGTGAAACTAGAACTCCAGCCCGACTTCACGGGCCGCGTCGGCGATGGCGCGGACGCGGCCATGGTACGCGTATCCACCGCGGTCGAAAATCACCCTGCTGATCCCTGCCGCCTTCGCCCTCTCGCCCAGCAGCTTGCCGGCGGCGGCGGCGGCGGCGACCGTTGCGCCGTGTTGGAACCCCTGTTCCTTGAATGCCGGCTCCTGAGTCGAGAGCGACACCAGCGTCTTGCCTTGGACGTCGTCGATGACCTGCAAATGGACGTGGCGGTCGGAACGAAATACCGACAAGCGCGGGCGCTCGGTGGTGCCGCGCACGCGCCGCTGGATCCGCTGGCGGACGGCGCGGCGGCGGAGCTCTTTCTTCTTTCGACGTTGGTTCAACATTTTCGCTTACCCTATGCCGCCGACGCCGGCCTTGCCGACCTTCTTGCGGACAATCTCGTCCTTGTAGCGGATGCCCTTGCCCTTGTAGGGGTCCGGGGGGCGGACGCGGCGGATCCGCGCCGCCGTCTCCCCGACCAGCTGCTTGTCGATGCCCTTTACGGTGATCGTCGTCTGGTCCTCGACGCTGATCTCGATGCCGTCGGGGACCGGGAACTCGACCGGGTGCGAAAAGCCCACCTGGAGCACCAGGTTGGCGCCTTCCAGCCGGGCGCGGTAGCCGATGCCTTCGATGCGCAGTCCGCGCTCGAAGCCCTCGTTGACCCCCAGCACCGCGTTGGCGGCGAGCGCTCGCGCCAGGCCGTGGAAGGCCCGCGTCTGCTTGTGGTCGTTGGCCCGCTCGAAGCGGAACTCGCCGTCCGCGGCGACCATCTTGATTCCCGGCGGCAGCGGGCTGCTCAGCTCCCCCTTGGGGCCGCTGACCTTCAGCGTCTCACCCTTCTGCTCGACGGAAACCCCGTCGGGAACTGCGATCGGCTTCAATCCCACTCGCGACATGGCTACCAGACCTGGCAAATGATCTCGCCGCCGACGCCGAGCTCCCGGCAACGGCGGTCGGTCAACAACCCCTGGGAAGTCGAAACAATGGCGATGCCCAGCCCGTTGAGCACCACGGGCACGTCGTCCTTGCCGCAATACACCCGGCGACCGGGCTTGCTGACGCGCTCGATCCGCCGGATGACGGGCTCGCGGCCGTCGCTGTACTTCAGCGTGACCTCGATATCGCGCTCTCTGTCGCCCACGCCGGTCTTGACGTCGCCGACGAACCCCTCCTCCTGGAGGATGCGGGCGATCTCCTTCTTGACCCCCGAGGAGGGAATCCGCACGGCATCGTGCTTGGCCTGCAGACCGTTGCGGATCCGCGTCAACATGTCGGCAATCGGATCAGTCATCATGGCTCGTTCGTCCTACCAGCTTGCCTTGCGAACCCCCGGGATCTCGCCGCGCAGGGCGCGCTCCCGGAAGCAGATGCGGCACATCTCGAATCGACGCATGTAGGCGCGGCTGCGGCCACAGATCCTGCAGCGATTGTTCTTGCGAACCTTGAACTTGGGCTTGCGCCGCGCCTTGGCTATCCATGCAGTCGTCGCCACGTGTTTTTACCCTATGTCTGCTGGCGGAACGGAATGCCGAGGCCCTGCAGCAGGGCACGCGCCGGCTCGTCGCTTTCCGCCGTTGTACAAATCGTCACGTTCATGCCCCGAACCCGATCGACCTTGGTGTAGTCGACCTCGGGGAAGATCAGTTGGTCCTTGAGGCCCATCGTGTAGTTGCCGCGACCGTCGAACGAGTCCCGCGGCATGCCGCGGAAGTCGCGCACGCGCGGCAGCACGATGGTGATCAGGCGGTCGAGGAACTCGAACATCCGGTCGCCGCGCAGCGTCACGGTGGCGCCGATCGGCATTCCTTCGCGCAAGCGGAAGGAGGCCACCGACTTGCGGGCCCGCCGGATGCTGGGCCGCTGCCCGGTGATCACGGCGAGCTCGTCGACGGCCCTGTCGAGCTCCTTGATGTCCTGCGTGGCGCGCCCGACCCCGACGTTGATGACCACCTTGATGAGCCGTGGAACGGCCATCGGGTTGCTCTCGTCGAGCTCCTCTTGGAGCCGGGCGCGAAGCTCTTTGTCGTAGAATTCCTTGAGCCGGGCCATGATCAAGACTTGTCGAGCGCCGCACCGGACTTGCGGGCGATCCGTATCCTGCTGCCGTCCTGCAGGATCTCGCGGCCGACCCGGGTGGGCGCGTTGGTTTCGGGGCAGATCACGGCAACGTTGCTGAGGTGCAACGGCGCCTCGCGCTGGACGACCCCGCCCTTGACGTTCTTGGCGGGATTGGCTTTCACGGCCTTCTTGACCATGTTGACGCCTTCGACAAGCACCTTTTGCTCTTTCGGGAGTACCCGCATTACCCGGCCGGTCTTGCCGCGGTCCTTGCCGGCGATCACGTACACCTGGTCGTTCTTGCGGATGTTCACGTTCGTGCGCACGTTCAGAGCACCTCTGGAGCCAGCGAGACGATCTTCATGAAGCGACGCTCGCGCAGCTCGCGGGCCACCGGGCCGAAGACGCGGGTTCCGATGGGCTCGTTGTTGTTGTCGATCAGCACGGCGGCATTGGTGTCGAAACGGATGTAGGAGCCGTCCTTGCGGGCCGTCTCCTTGGCCGTGCGAACGATCACGGCTCGCACGACCTCACCCTTCTTCACGGTCCCCTTCGGCGCTGCCTCCTTCACCGAGGCGGAGATCACGTCCCCTACCCCGGCGGTGGTGCCAATGCTGGAGCCACCGAGCGGCTGGATACAGGCGATCTTCCTCGCCCCCGAGTTGTCGGCAACTTCCAGTATGGTTTGCATGCGAATCATGGCGATCCCTCGGTAGCCGCCCCTCAGGCACTCGGCGCGCGCTCGACGACCTCGACCACCCGCCAGCGTTTTTGCCGCGACATCGGCCGGCATTCGATGATCCGGACCCGATCTCCGGTCCGACAGTCGTTCTTCTCGTCGTGCGCCACGAACTTACGCCGTTCCCGAACGACCTTCTTGTACAGCGGGTGCGACGACGCCCTCTCGACGGCGACGACGACGGTCTTGTCCATCCGGTCGCTCGTCACGACCCCGATCTCCTCGCGGCCGCGGCCTCGCCGATCGACGGGGTTATTATCGGTCTGTTCGGCAGCCATCTGCTCGTTCCTTCAAGTCGTTCACTCTTCGCTGGAGGCCGGCGCTTTCGCGGCTTCTTGCTTGCCGGCGCCATCGTCGATGTCGCGCTGCCGCCGGATGGTGAGGGCGCGGGCGATGTCCTTGCGAACGCCACGCAGCATCTGCGGGCTCTCGATCTGCCCGGTCGATTGCTGGAAACGCAGCTTCAGGAGCTGCTCGTGGAGCTCCTGCACGCGGGTGTCGAGCTCGTCCCGCGACAGGTCTCGCAGGCTCTCCGACTTCATTCGAGCTCCTCCTCGATCCGCCGCGCGAAGCGGGTGCGGATCGGCAGCTTGGCGGCCGCCAGCCGCATCGCCTCACGGGCCAGTTCCTCGGTAACGCCTTCCATCTCGTAGAGGATGCGGCCGGGCTTGATCACCACCACCCACTCTTCGGGGGGGCCCTTGCCCTTGCCCATGCGGGTCTCGGCCGGCTTCTTGGTCACCGGCTTGTCGGGAAAGATGCGGATCCAGACCTTGCCGCCGCGCTTGGCGTGGCGGGTCATCGCCACGCGCGCGGCTTCGATCTGGCGGTTGGTGATCCAGCCGTCCTGCACCGCTTGCAACCCGTACTCGCCGAACTCGACCGTCGCGCCGGCCTTCGCCCGGCCGGTGCGGCGCCCGCGGTGCTGCTTGCGGTACTTCGATTTCTTCGGCATCAACATCGTTCGAATTTCCTCTCAGCGGCGCCGTTGCCAGGCGCCAGCCGCGCAATCCCCGGTCACAATGTGGCGCTACGATCGTCGATATCGAGGATCTGGCCGCGGTATACCCAAACCTTCACGCCGATCTTCCCGTACGTCGTACTGCTCTCGGCAAACCCGTAGTCGATGTCGGCCCGTAGCGTGTGCAGCGGCAGCTTGCCCTGCAGGTACCACTCCGAACGGGCGATCTCGAGGCCGCCCAGGCGGCCGCTGCAGCGGACCTTGATGCCCTCGGCGCCGAAGCGCATCGCGGTTTCCACAGCCCGCCGCATGGCGCGGCGGAACGCCACCCGCCGCTCCAGCTGCAGGGCGATGTTCTCGGCGATCAGTTGGGCGTCGAGCTCGGGGCGGTGCACCTCCTGGATGTTCACGTACACTTCGCGCCGCGTCTTGTTTTCGATGTCCTTCTTCAAGCGATCGACCTCGGAGCCGTTGCGACCGATCACGATCCCCGGCCGCGACGTATGGATGTCGACCTTCAGCTTGTTGGCGGCGCGCTCGATGTCGACCCGCGCTACCCCTGCATGGTGGAAGCGATCGCGGATCATCTTGCGCAGCGCGATGTCCTCGTGCAGCAGGTTGGCGTAATCACGCTTGGCGAACCATCGCGAGCGCCACTCCTCGGTGTAGCCGAGGCGGAAGCCAACCGGATGAACCTTCTGCCCCATTTCAGCCTTTCCTCTCCGACAGCTTCACCGTGATGTGACTGGTTCGTTTGATGATCGGATACGCGCGGCCCATCGGCTGGGGGCGGATCCGCGTCGGCAACGACGGCCCCTGGTTCACGAACACCTCGGCAACCACGAGGCGGTCGACGTCGACGCCTGGATCCAGGCTCTCGGCGTTGGCGATCGCCGAGCGCACGACCTTCTCGAGCTGCCGGGCCGCCTTGCGCGTCGACAGCTCCAGCGTGCCGAGGGCATCCGGGACGCTGCGCCCACGGATGCTGTCGGCGATCAGGCGCACCTTGGTCGGGGCGCCGCGCACGAATCGAGCCGTTGCCTTGCTGACCGCTTCCATTTCCTTCATCTCTGCCGCCGTCCCCCGGCCCCTATGCAAACCCGACCGTGCGCTCGGTCTTCTTGGCGCCGCTCGAGTGGCTGCGGAACGTCCGCGTCGGAGCGAACTCGCCGAGCTTGTGCCCCACCATGTTCTCGGTGATGTAGACGGGAATGAACCTCTTGCCATTGTGGACGGCCAGTGTATGGCCGACCATCTCGGGGACGATCGTCGAGCGGCGTGACCAGGTCTTGATGACCTGCCGCTCGCCGCCGCGATTCATCGCCTCGAGCTTGCGGCCCAGCGACGGCGCCACGTACGGCCCCTTTTTCAAAGATCTCCCCATTCTCTAACCTCTAGCCCCGCCGGCGGCCCTTGCTCCGCCGCCGGACGATGAACTTGTTGGTCCGCTTGTTCTTGCGCGTCTTGGCGCCCTTCGTCGGCTTGCCCCAGGGCGTGCACGGGTGCCGGCCGCCCGACGACTTGCCCTCGCCGCCTCCCATCGGGTGGTCGACGGGGTTCATGGCGACTCCGCGCGTGTGCGGGCGGCGGCCCAGCCAGCGCTTCCGGCCGGCCTTGCCGTAGCTGACATTCATGTGGTCGGCGTTGCCGATCTGGCCGACCACCGCCTTGCAATCTATGTGGACGAGCCGCACCTCTCCCGAGGGCAGGCGAACGTGCGCGTACTTGCCCTCCTTGGCCATCAAGGTGGCCTCCGAGCCGGCGCTGCGCACCATCTGGGCGCCCTTGAGCGGCTTCATCTCGATGCAGCAGATCGAGGTGCCCAAGGGGATCGAGCGCAGCGGCAGGGCATTGCCCACCCGCGGCTCGGCCTCGGAGCCGGACATCACGGTATCGCCGGCCGTCAGCCCGCGGGGGGCCAGGATGTAGCGCTTCTCGCCGTCCGCGTAGTGCAACAGCGCGATGTGGGCGGTGCGGTTGGGGTCGTACTCGATCGAATGCACCTTGGCGGGGACTCCGTCCTTGTCGCGGCGGAAGTCGATGAGACGGTAGCGCCGCTTGTGGCCCCTGCCACGATGCCGGATCGTTACCTGCCCCTGATGGTTGCGGCCCGAGATCCGCCGCTTGCCCTTGGTCAGCGACTTGAGAGGCTCGTTCCCCTGGGTCACCTCCGGATACTCCGGCGCCCTCCGGAACCGTCTGCCCGGCGATGTCGGTTTCATTTGCTTGAGGCTCATCGGGCTACACTCCCTCGAAGTACTCGACCATGGGCTGGTCCGGCGCCAGCTTGACGTAGGCTTTCTTCCAGTCCGACGCGAACCCTTCGAAGCGCCCCAGCCGCTTGCGCTTGCCACGAACGTTCATCATCCGGACGTCGACCACCTTGACCTTGAACACCGTCTCCACGGCGCGCTGCACGTCGAGCGCCGTAGCCCGGCGGTCGACCTCGAAGCAGAGCGTGTGGTTGTCGTCCTTCATGGTCGTCGCCTTCTCGGTGATCACCGGCCGCCGGATGACTTCGTAGGCGTTCATTGCAATGCCTCGCTGATGCGCTCGATCCCCACCTTGCTGGTCAACAGCCAGTCGTGCAGGAGCAAGTCGTAGACGTTGAGGCCGTAACCGCTGATCACCGTGACGCCGGGAATGTTGCGGGCGGCGCGCGCCAGCTGCTCGCTGGAATCCGGGTCGTAGATCAGCACCCGCCCCTGCAGCTTCAAGCCGGCGATCATCTTGGCGACTTCCTTGGTCTTCGGTGCCGCGATCTCGAGGCTGTCGAGCACGACGATCTGCTCGTCCCGCTGCTTGACGGTGAGCGCCATCTGCAATGCATGGCGCTGCTTGGTACGCCCGAAGCGATAGCTATAGTCGCGCGGCTGCGGGCCGAACACGATGCCGCCGTGGCGCCAGATCGGGTTGCGGCTCGAGCCGACCCGGGCCCGCCCGGTGCCCTTCTGCCTCCAGGGCTTGCGGCCGCCGCCGGAGACGGCGCCGCGGTCCTTGGTGGCGTGGGTGCCCTGGCGCAACCCGGCGCGATGGCGGACCACAGCCTCGTGCAGCAGGCTGCGCCGCACATTGCGGTCGAACACCTGGGGCGCCACATCTACCTCGCCCACCGGCTTGTTGTCATGGTCCCGCACCGGAATCGTCGGCATCATCGACCTCGCACCGTCGGGCGGATGAACACGTAACTGTTGCGCGCCCCCGGCACCGCGCCGGCGACGACGATCAAATTCTGCTCGGCGTTCACCTCGAGGACCCGCAAGCCGATCTGCGTCACCCGCTTGCCGCCCATGCGTCCCGGCAGCCGCTGGCCCTTGCGCACCCGCGACGGATACGCCGACGAGCCGATCGACCCTGGGGCACGGTGGAACATCGAGCCATGGGTCGCCTTGCCACCGCCGAAGCCGTGGCGCTTGATGACCCCCTGGAAGCCGCGTCCCTTGCTGGTCGCGGTGACGTCGACCTTGGCGACCTCGGCGAACTGCTCCACCGTGATCTGGTCGCCGAGGCTCACCTCATCGTCGGCATCGACCGCGAACTCGCGGATCAGCCTCACGGAAGGGTTGCCGGCGGCGGCGAGATGACCCCGCTGGGCCTTCGACAGGCGCTTCTCCTTCACGGTCTCGTCGATCAGGCCGAGCTGCACGGCGCGGTAGCCGTCGCTTTCCTCGCTCTTGACCTGGACGACGACGCACGGACCCGCCCGCAGGACGGTAACCGGAACGTGGTTGCCGTCCTCGTCGAAGACCCGCGTCATCGCGATTTTTTGACCTATCAGCCCCTTGATCATCTCGTTTCCGTACGCTCTCGTCCGCGGCTCAGTGCTCGGGCCCGAAGGCCTTGATCTCGACGTCGACACCCGCGGGCAGGTCGAGCTTCATCAGCGCGTCGACCGTCTGCGGGGTCGGCTCCAGGATGTCGACAAGCCGCTTGTGGGTGCGGATCTCGAACTGCTCCCGCGACTTCTTGTCCACGTGCGGCGAGCGCAGCACCGTGTAGATGCTGCGCTCCGTCGGCAACGGGATCGGCCCGGCGACTCGAGCGCCCGTGCGCTCCGCCGTCTCCACGATCTCGTGCGCCGACTGGTCGAGCACCCGGTGGTCGTATGCCTTCAGGCGAATCCGGATCTTCTGGTCCATTTAGAGCGCTCCGCTCCCATGCCGGACCGTGAAGAAGCGAGCGCTGCGCCTGCAGCTTGTCAGCCCCTTATTCATGGATCTCGGTAATGGTGCCGGCGCCGACGGTGCGTCCACCCTCGCGGATGGCGAACCGCAGGCCCTTGTCCATGGCGATCGGCGTGATCAGCTCCACCTTGATGGTCACCGAGTCGCCCGGCATCACCATCTCGA
>DASWHK010000273.1:0-8573 GCA_036398215.1 Acidobacteriota bacterium
GCGGCTGCCGGGCTCGGTCTGGGAGCAGACGCTGCTGCCGCGGCGGCTGCGGGGCGACCGGGTCGCGGCGCTCTTCTCACCCGCCTACAGCATGCCGGTGCTCGCGCCCTGTGGCGTCGTCGTCGGCATGCACGACTGCGCCTGGGAGGCGCGACCCTGGGAGTTCGGCTGGCGCCAGCGCTGGAGGCGGCGCTGGGCGGCGCGCAGCGCCTGCCGGCGGGCGGCGTTCCTGCTCGTCGGCTCGCGCTTCTCGGCCGCCGAGGTGCGCCACTGGTACCAGGTGCCAAGCGAGCGGATCGTCACCGCCCCCTACGGGGTCGGTGATGCCTTTCGGCCGGTCTCCGACGAGCATCTGGCGCGGGTCCGCACCGCCCATGGCCTCGAGGGCCCGGCGTTGCTGTTCGTCGGCGCGCCGCTCGGCCGCCGCGACGTCGGCGGCCTGATCGACGCCATCGTAGAGCTGCGCCGCGACCGCCCTACCCTGCAGCTGTGGATCGTCGGTCCCGAACGGCGCGACTCGCCGCGCCTGCGCGAGCTCGACGCCGCCGCGTCCGCCGCCGTCCGCTGGCTCGGCTACGTCCCCGAGCAGGACCTGCCAGCCGTGTACGCGGCGGCGACCGTCGTCGCCTACCCCTCGGCCTACGAGGGCTTCGGCCTGCCGGTGCTCGAGGCGCTCGCCTGCGGCACCCCGGTGGTCGCCTCCGACGCCGGCTCGCTGTCCGAGCTGTTCGCCGGGCGGGCCTGCCTGGTCGACGATCGAGGCGAGTCGTGGCGCAACGCACTGGCCCGCCTGCTGGACGATGCCGACGAGCGGCGGCGCTGGGTCGAGCGAGCGCTTCCCTGGGCGCAACGGCGCGACTGGGGCGCCGCCGCGCGATTGTTGCGGGCGCTGCTGGTCGAGGCCGCCGGCGACCCGGCGAACGGGAGCCGCCGATGAGCAAGGCGCCGCCGGACAAGGCGCGCTCCGACGCGCCGTCCGACAAGGCGCGCTCCGACGCGCCGTCCAACAAGGCACGTTTCGACGCGCCGCCGGGCAGACTGCGCTCCGACGCGCCGCCAGTAGATGTCGTCATCGTCAGCTTCAACCAGCGCCAGCGACTGCTCGACTGCCTGGCGTCGGCGCGCGCCGCCTCCGGGGCAGTGCGGCTGATCGTCGTCGACAACGCCTCCGAGGACGGCAGCGCCGAGGGCGCGCGGCAGCGCTTCCCGGACGCCGAGGTGCTGGCGATGGGCGCCAACCTCGGCTTCGCCGCCGCCGTCAACCGCGGCGTCGCCGCCGGCCGGGCGCCGCACATCCTGCTGCTCAACAACGACGCCCGCCTGCAGCCGGGGGCCCTCGAAGCGCTGCGCGAGGCGCTGTGCCGGCCCAAGGTCGGCGCCGCCGGCCCCCGCCTCACCGGCGCCGGCGGCGAGGTCGAGCTGTCGCTGGGGCGCACCCTCAGCCCCTGGAACGAGGCGTGGTTCCGCCTCCTCGGCGCCCTGTACCGTGGCGGCCGAGGCCCGGCGGCCGGCGCCATCGAGGGCTACTATGGAAAGGATCGGCTGACCCGGTCGCTGACCGGCGCCTGCATCCTGATCAAGCGGGAGGCGTTCGACGAGGTCGGCGGCTTCGACGAGCGCTTTTTTCTCTACGCCGAGGACGTCGATCTCTGCATCCGCCTGCGGCGGCGGGGCTGGAAGCTCGCCTACGCCGCCGGCGCGCGGGTCGCGCACGATCGAGGCGCCAGCAGCGCCACTCGGCCGGCGGCCTCGGCGCTCCACTACCGGCGCAGCCAGCTCGCCTTCTACAGGAAGCATCATGGGGCGCTTGCGGCCGGCGCGCTGCGCCTCTATCTTGCCGTGCGCTTCGCCACGGCGCGCCTGCTGGCGCGCGGCGAGCGCCGCAAGCTCGCCGCCGAGCTGCTGCGCTGGACGCTCCGAGAAGCGGGCAGGTAATGCGTATCATCGTCGACGCCAGAAAAGCCGCCGACTACGGCATCGGTACCTACATCCGCCAGCTCGGCGCCGCCTGCGCCCGCCTGGCGCCCGAAGACGAGTTCGTCTTCCTCGGCGACGTCGCCGCCGGCGACGGCGGTCGCCGAGCGCTCGACAACGAAGAAGACCGCGAGGCCCAAGGCGACCGCGAGCCGGCCGGGACCGCGCCCGACCGGGAGGCCGGCGGCGGCCGGCAGCCGTTCGAGACCGACAACGGGGCCATCTCGCTCTCCGGACCGAACATCCGTTGGGAGCCCAACCCGTCGGCCAACTACGGCGTCACCGAGCTGTTCAGCGTCTCGCTCCAGGTCCGCAAGCTGCACGGCGACGTCTTCCACGCCCCCCACTACATCTATCCGGTCATGCTCCCCTGCCCCGGGGTGGTTACGGTGCACGACTGCATCCACCTGCGGTTTCCGGGACAGCTCCCCAACCCCGCCGCCGCCCTCTACGCCAAGGTCATGATGCGCCGCGCGGTGCGCGCCGCCGACCGCGTGCTGGTGGGCTCCCAGGCCACCCGTGCCGACCTCATCGAGCTGGTCGAGGCCGACCCGGCCAAGATCGAGGTGATCCCGCACGGCTGCGATCCCTTCTACCTGGCGACTGTCGATGAGGAGGAGCTGGCCGGCATCCGCCGCCAGCTCGGCCTCGAGCGCCCCTTCCTGCTGAGCGTCTCGAACATCAAGCCGCACAAGAACCTCAAGCGGCTGCTGCAGGCGTTCGCCAAGCTCCAGGGCAACTACCCCGAGCTCGATCTGCTGGTCGCCGGTGGCGACTTCAGCGGGCACCCCGAGCTGCAGGCGCTGTGCGCCGAGCTCGGCTTGGAAGATCGCGTCCGGTCGCTCGGCTTCCTGCCCAAGCACGAGCTCCGCGGCCTCTACCACCTCGCCGAGGTCTTCGTGTTCCCTTCTCTCTACGAGGGGTTCGGGCTGCCGCCGCTCGAGGCCATGGCGTGCGGCACCGCGGTGGTCGCCTCGCGCAGCTCGGCGATCCCCGAGGTGGTCGGTCACAGCGGCCTGCTGGTGAACCCCTTCCGGGTGCAGGCCATCGCCGAAGCCGTCCGCAGCCTGCTGGACAACGACAACCTCCGCCGCGCCCTCGGCGCCCAGGGCCGCAGCCACGCGCGCCAGTTCGACTGGAACGAGAGCGCCCGCCGGGTGCTGGAGGTCTACCGTCGGGTGGTGTCGCCTTGAGGGTCGCCATCGTCCACGACTGGCTGACCGGCATGCGCGGCGGCGAGCGCGTGCTCGAGGGGTTGCTGGAGCTGTTTCCCGAGGCCGAGCTATTCACGCTGCTGCACGTTCAGGGGTCGGTGAGCGCCGCCATCGAGGCCCGCCCGATCCATACCTCGTTCATCCAGCGGCTGCCGCGGGCGGCGACCCGCTACCGCTGGTACCTGCCGCTGTTTCCGTGGGCGATCGAGCAGCTCGACCTGAGCGGCTTCGACCTGGTGATCTCGAGCAGCCATTGCGGCGCCAAGGCGGCGCTCACCGATCCCGGGGCCGTTCACCTCTGCTATTGCCACACGCCGATGCGCTACGCCTGGGACCAGTTCGACGCCTACTTCAGCCCGCAGCGCAATGGCCGCGCCGCCTTTGCCGCGATCCGCCCGACGATCGCCTGGCTGCGACGCTGGGACCGGGCCACCGCCGGGCGGGTCGACGCCTTCGCCGCCAACTCGGCCTGGGTGGCCGGTCGCATCCGACGTTACTACGGGCGTCTCGCCACGGTGATCCCGCCGCCGGTGGACACCGACTTCTTCGTCCCCGCGGGCGGCGTTCCGGCCAGCCACGTTTCGGCCGGCGACCCCGCGCCCGGCGCGCCCTATCTGGTGGTCTCGGCGCTATCTCCCTACAAGCGCGTCGACGTGGTGATCGAGGCGTTCAATGAGATGCGCCGGCCCTTGATCGTCGCCGGCAGCGGCCCGGACGCCGATCGCCTGGCGGCGCTGGCGGGCCCGACGGTGCAAATGGCCGGGTGGGTCGAAGCCGACGAGCTGCGGCGCCTTTATCAGGGTTGCCGGGCGCTGGTGCTGGCCGCGGTGGAGGACGCTGGCATCGTGCCGCTGGAGGCGCTCGCCTGCGGTCGCCCGGCGATCGTCCTGGGGCGCGGCGGCACCGCGGAGACGATCGCCGACGGCGTCACCGGAGTCCACATTCGCGGCGATGGCGCCGCCGACGTGATCGCCGCTGTTGACAGGGCCGAGGGAGTCTCATTCAATAGCGCAGAGTTACGCACGGCGGCCCTCTACTACGCACCGGAGCGTTTCATGAGCCGTCTTCGCACTTTCATCCGTGCCGCCGTCGACGACGGCGCCGGCGCCTCCGCGGCGCGCGGCGCCGCAACCAGCGATATCGGTCGCACCGCCGCCGTCGACGACCGCGCCGGACGGGAGCCGGGCATGTGATCCGACGCATCCGCACCTTGCAGGTCCTGGCCGTCGTCGGCTCCGACGTGTTGATGACGGCGACGGCCTTCCTGGTCGCCTACTGGCTGCGCTTCGAGTACAGGATCCGTCCGGTGCAGGACGCCCCGGAGGATCTCCTCGGCCTGGGCGGCTACCTGGCGCTGCTGCCGGCGATCCTGGCGCTGTGGCTGCTGGTGTTCGCCGTTTTCGGCCTCTACCGCCTGCGCCGGACCGCGGCCCGCGCCGAGGAGTACGTGCAGGTGGCGATCGCCACGACGCTGGCGATGGCCCTGTTCGCCGCCGGTGCCTTCCTGTACCGGCCGACCGCCTTCTCGCGCCTGATGTTCGGCGTCTTCTACCTCCTCGACCTGGTCCTGATCATCATGGGACGAGGGGCCATCCACGCGGTCCTCGATCGGCTGCGCAAGTCGGGCCGCAACCTGAAGCGCATCCTGATCGCCGGCACCGGCGAGCTGGCGCACGCCGTCATCGACAAGATGTACCTGCACCGGGAGCTGGGCTTCCGGATCGCCGGGATGCTCGGCGAGGAGAACGACCAGCCCTACCGGGGCGTGCCGGTCGTCGGCAGGGCCGCCGACGCCTGCGATTTCATCCGCCGCTTCGGCGTCGACCAGCTCTACATCGCCCTGCCCTTGTCGTCGCACCAGCAGATCCTCGACCTCCTCGATCAGGTCGGCAACGAGATCGTCGAGATCAAGGTGGTTCCCGATCTGCTCCAGCACATCACCCTGCGGGCGGCGGTCGAGGACCTCGACGGGGTGCCGATCATCAACCTCTCGGCGACGCCGCTGCGCGGCTTCTCGGGCTTCACCAAGCGCGGCCTCGACATCGGCGCCGCGCTCGCCTGCATCACGCTGTTCGCGCCCCTCTTCCCGCTGATCGCCCTGGCGGTGCGCCTGACCTCCTCCGGGCCCATCCTCTATCGTCAAGAGCGGATGGGGCTCGACGGCCGCAGCTTCCAGCTCCTCAAGTTCCGCTCGATGGTGCACGACGCCGAGCGCACCACCGGCCCCGTGTGGACCGAGGAGCGCGACCCCAGGGTGACGCCGGTCGGCAACTTCCTGCGCAAGTTCAGCCTCGACGAGCTGCCGCAGTTCTTCAACGTGCTGCGCGGCGACATGAGCATGGTCGGGCCGCGCCCCGAGCGGCCGTACTTCGTGCGCGAGTTCCGCGAGCACATCCCCCGCTACATGCTGCGTCACCGGGTGCGCGCCGGGATGACCGGCTGGGCGCAGGTCAACGGCTGGCGGGGCAACACCTCGCTGGAGCGGCGGATACAGTACGATCTCTACTACATTGAGAACTGGTCGCTGACCCTCGACCTCAAGATCATCTGGATGACGATCAGCAACGGCCTCGGCCACGAGCACGCCTACTGATAGCGCGTCGAGGAACCCGGTGGGAGAGAGGGTGGGCCGGTGAGCGAGAAGCGGACAATACTGATCACCGGGGGCGCCGGCTTCCTCGGCTCGCACCTGGCCGCCCACCTGCTGGACGCCGGCAACCGGGTGATCGTCCTCGACAACCTGCTGACCGGCGACATCCGCAACCTCTCGGGCTTCGTCGGCCGCGACTTCCTGTTCGTCGAGCACGACGTCACCCAGTACATCTCCGTCGACGAGCCGCTCGACTTCGTCCTCCACTTCGCCTCGCCCGCCTCCCCCGCCGACTACCTGCAGCACCCGATCCACACGCTCAAGGTCGGGGCCCTCGGCACCCACAAGGCGCTCGGCCTCGCCAAGCACCACGGCGCCGCCTTCGTGCTCGCCTCGACCTCCGAGGTCTACGGCGACCCGCAGGTCAACCCGCAGCCCGAGAGCTACTGGGGGCATGTCAACCCGATCGGCCCGCGCGGCGTCTACGACGAGGCCAAGCGCTTCGCCGAGGCCATGACGATGGCCTACAACCGCACCCACGGGCTCTCCACCCGCATCGTACGGATCTTCAACACCTACGGCCCGCGCATGCGGCTGCGCGACGGCCGCGCCATCCCCAACTTCATCACCCAGGCGCTGCGCGGCGAGCCGCTCACCATCTACGGCGACGGCTCCCAGACCCGCTCGTTCACCTACGTCGACGACCTGGTGCGCGGCATCGTCGCCCTAATGCACGCCGACGAGCCCGACCCCGTCAACCTCGGCAACCCCGAGGAGGTCACCATCCGCGAGATGGCCGAGGCCGTCCTCGAGCTCACCGGCAGCCGCAGCAAGCTGATCGAGGAGCCCCTGCCCGTCGACGACCCCCGCGTCCGTTGCCCGGACATCGGCAGGGCGCGGGCGCTGCTCGGCTGGGAGCCGACGGTCAAGCTCCGCGAGGGGCTGGTGCCCACCATCGATTGGTTCCGCAGCCAGCTCGGCGACGGGTAGCTGTTAGCCCGCATCTCTCAACGGGCCGGCCTTCCGGAGCTTCCTGCCCGACTACAGCCACCGATACACTCAACGGATCGCGGCTGGTACGAGGTTGACCGTTCGATGTCCTCCGGGCGGTAGCTCAACCCGATCGCGGCTCCGAAGGCCGGCGCGCCGGAGGACCGCGACAGTCTCTGGAGAAAGATCCGGGACTGGGCGGTTGCCGTGGAAGACCGCCGGGGGGCCGTTTGTTGTCGCCACCAGGCGGTGCGGACCCGGACGCACCCCCGCAAACGCGTAGTAACCTCGAGCGTCAGCTAGTGTGAGACGCGCGCGGACCGCCAGCGCGGCATCGGTGCCCGTCGTATCCGGCAGCAAGAAAACCCACGATCCACCGACGGCGTCGCCTCGTATGTCACGCACGAAGCCGTCGACCGTACCGCCGTCGGCGGCGACAACAAAGCGCACAGCGTCGCTCGAACCGCGCCTGGGAAGGAATGTACTGTCCGACAGCTCATCTGCTCCATAGCTGACCGACTCGACGTAGGCATGTCGTGGCAGTCCTCCAAGGACAAAACTTCGCCGGATAGCTGGCCAGACCTGTAGGCGAAACTCGCCCGGGCCGGTGCGAAGTACCTGCTCCCGAGGCAGCTTTGGTGAGAAGTTCAAATTGAGGTCGTCGAAAGCGTCAGGTGTCCGACCGTCGCTGCGACCTTCGATCACTACGTCAACCGGAGTCTGCAGCTCCGCGTGAATGACGAACTCGCGCGTGGCACCGTCGGCGGTCAGTAGGATCTCTTGTGAGCCGTACAGGTGTTCAGCGTCGGCACGCCTGAGGGATTCGAAGCGCCAGACGGTGACACGGAAACGCCCCGAATAGAGGGAACAGATTCTGGCCTTACCGTCGGGACCGGTTCGCCCGGTCCGTGGCCACTGTTGGTGTGGGCCGGGTCCATGGTCCCGCAGCTCGGCGACGGCCATCTCCTCGACCATGTAATCCAGAGCCGCGGGCGATCCACGCGCGGTGATGAGGAGATCGGCGCACAGGGTCGTAGCGTCGTCAAGCGTCAGTTGAACGTTGGAACGGTGCTCCCGGGATGTCAGAACGATCGGAGCAGCACTCGCCAGCGACGGTACGCCAGGGAAGTACGTGGCGGACCACGTCGCGAGCGCCTCACCGCCGATCGCGTCGCTCGCAAACACGGCTTCCGGCGCCCTGGCCGTGTAGGCCAGCAAGAAATAGGCTCGGCCCGCTCGTAGCCCGCGGACGCGGAATTCGCCGTCGAAGCTCGTGCGCGCGGTCGCCGCCACGTACGGCCACAAGTGACCGTGGGCGATCGTCTCGCTGGGGCCTCGATACGGACCCAAGCTGCTGTATTCTCGTGCTACCGCTGCTACATGGGCGCCAGCGATTGGCCGGCCACGCCGATCAGTGAGATGACCTGACACCTCGGCATGCAGGCGGACGAATTGATCGCCGACCGACACCACCTGACCCGGAGCCACATCTGCGGTCATCGCCGGCGCCAAAGTGTACCTGTAGGGAGGATCGTCCCTCACCCATACCGTGATAGGACCACTTGGCGCCCCCCGGATCTGAAAGCGCCCATTCGTATCGGTCGGCGTCGTGCCAAGCTCGCGGGTTCCGACATCGACACCCACCACAGGGCGCAGCGTGTCGGCGTCTAGAATCCGGCCGACTACGGTACCCGTGGTCAGCTGCCCACTGCCATGCCCAACGAGATGGGGAAGCAGGCCGAGCGCAGTGGCGAATCCCAACGTAACCCACACTTGCAGGGCAAGTGCGGCGGCACCCGTCCTCC
>DASWHK010000274.1:0-4927 GCA_036398215.1 Acidobacteriota bacterium
TCGCCGCTGTTGCCGAGGGCGACGGCGACGTTGCGCACGAAGCCGCGGCGCTTGGCGCGCAGCACCGGGCTACCGGCGAAGCGCTTCCGGAACGCGGGCTCGTCGAGCCCCAGCAGCTCGACCAGCTCCGGGGCGCGGTTCTCGGATCGCGGGGCGAAGTCCGCGGCCCGCGCCGAGGCCTTGGCGAAGCGGTTCCACGGGCAGACATCCTGACAGTCGTCGCAGCCGAAGATCCGGTTGCCGATGTCGCGCCGATACTCGACGGGGATCGGCCCGCGGTTCTCGATCGTCAGGTAGGAGATGCAGCGGCGGGCGTCGAGGACAAAGGGGGCGACGATGGCGTCGGTGGGGCAGACGTCGATGCAGGCACGGCAGGTGCCGCAGCGGTCGGGATGGGGCTCGCCGGGCTCCAGCTCGGCGTCCAGGACGATGGCGCCGAGGAAGATCCACGAGCCGAGCTCCTGGCTGATCAGGTTGGTGTGCTTGCCGATCCAGCCGGCGCCGGCGCGCTCGGCCCAGGCCTTCTCGAGGACCGGGCCCGTATCCACGTACCAGCGCCCCTGCACGCCGGGCAGCAGCTCGCCAATGGCGGCCCACAGCGACTCGAGCCGCTCGCCGAGGATCCGGTGGTACTCGTCGCCCCAGGCGTAGCGGGAGATGCAGCCGCGATCGCCGTCGTGGGCGGCTTCGTCGCCGGTCCAGTAGCTCATCGCCACGATCAGCACCGATCGGGCGCCGGGCAGCAGCCTGCTCGGGTCGGCACGGCGCTCGACGTTGTGCGCCATCCACCCCATCGTCCCGTGCATGCCGCGGGACAGCCATTCCTCGAGGCGCAATGCCGCCGGAAGCTGCTCGACGGGAGCGACGGCCGCGAGGTCGAAGTCGTGGTGGGCGGCGAGCTCGAGGATCTCTTCCGTCAGCTGCTGTGGCGCGGGATACCGGCTCAAGACGCGGCGCGCGTCAGGGCCCGGCGGGTCATGGCGCGCAGCAGGTGGCGGCGGTAGTCCTGCTGCGCGTAGAGGTCCTCGCGGACGTCGTCGATGCCGTCGTCGGCCCGCGCCGCCGCGGCCGCGATCGCCTCGGCGTCGGCCTTCTTGCCGGCGAGAGCGGCCTCGACCGCTGTGAGGCGCAAGGGCCGGTCGCTGATGCCGGTGGCAGCCACCGCGACGCCGGCGCATTTCTTCGCGCCGTCGAGTTCGAGGCGGGCGGCGACGCCGGCGATCGCGAACCCCGACGCCGGTTGGGCGAACTTCTCGTAGACGGAGACGCCGGCGGCCGCGGGGAAGCGGATCTCGGTGAGCAGCTCGCCGGGCCGCAGGCTGGTGGTCAGCAGGCCGGCAAAGAAGTCGGCGGCGGCGATCGTTCGCTCGCCGTCCGGGCCGCGGGCGGTGATCTCGGCGTCGAGCGCCAGCACCGCGGCGGCGTAGTCGGCGGCGGGGTCGGCGTGGGCGAGGCTGCCGCCGATCGTCCCGCAGTTGCGCACCTGGACGTCGCCGATGGCGGCGGCGGCCTCGGCGAGGGCGCCGAAGGGGCCGGTGAGCTCTGCGGCGGCGGCGACCTCGGCGTGGCGGGTCAGGGCGCCGACCACCACGGCATCGCCGTCGCGGCGCACGAAGCGGAGCTCGTCGAGGCCACCGATGTCGATCAGCAGCGACGGCGCCGCCAGCCGCAGCTTCATCATCGGCAGCAGGCTGTGGCCGCCGGCCAGCAGCCGGGCGTCGTCGTTTTCGGCGAGCAAACGTATCGCCTCGTCGACGGAGCGGGCCCGGCGGTACTCGAAGGGGGCGGGGATCATCGAGCACCTCCTGCGGTCGGAATCAGTGGCGGGCTCGCCCGGCGACCTCCCCCGGTTGGGATCAGCGGCCGGCTAGCCCGGCGACCATCAGGGGCCGGCCTCCCGGGGCGGATCATCGGCCGCCTCCTTGCATGGCGCGCCAGACGCGCTGTGGCGACGCCGGCATGTTCAGATGGGTGATGCCGAACCCCGAGAGGGCGTCGACGACGGCGTTGATCACCGCCGCCGAGCTGGCGATCGTTCCCGCCTCGCCGGCGCCCTTGGCGCCGAGCGAGTTCACCGGCGACGGGGTGACGGTGTGGCCGAGCTCGAACGAGGGCAGGAAGCCGGCCTTCGGCACCGCGTAATCCATCAACGACCCGCTGGTCAGCTGGCCGTTGGCGTCGTAGACGGCGTCCTCAAACAGCGCCTGCGCGATCCCCTGGGCGATGCCGCCGTGGAGCTGTCCCTCGACGATCATCGGGTTGATGATCCGGCCGCAGTCGTCGACGGCCACGTAGCGCTCGATCGTGACGACGCCCGTATCGGAATCGATCGCCACGTGGCACAGGTGGGCGCCGAACGGAAAGGTGAAGTTGGGCGGATCGAAGGTGTGGTTCGCCGACAGGCCGGGCTCCATGCCCGGCGGCAGCTCCTTGGCGACGTACGCCGCCTCGACGATGCGGCCGAAATCGACCGCCTTGTCGGGGTCTTGCTCGAGGAAGAGCCTGCCGCCCTCGAACACGACGTCCTCCTTGGCGGCCCCCAGCAGGTGGGCGGCGATGCGCCGCGCCTTGTTGCGGATGGTCTCGATACAGAGGGCCAGCGCCGCGCCGCCGACCGCCTGGCCGCGGGAGCCGAAGGTGCCGATGCCCTGCTCGCAGATGTCGGTGTCGCCGTGCAGCACCTCGACGTCGTCGGGGGTGACGCCGAGCCCGTCGGCGACGATCTGCGCGAAAGTCGTCTCCTCGCCTTGGCCGTGCGGCGAGATGCCGGTCTTGACGACGACCTTGCCGGTACGCCGGACCTCGAGCTCGCAGATCTCCCAACCGCCGGCGGTCATCGCCGCCGAGGGGCCGGTGCCGCATACCTCGACGTAGGTCGAGAAGCCGAGGCCGACCAGCTCGCCGGCCTCGCGCCGCCGCTTCTGGACCTCGCGCAACGCCGTGTAGTCGACGGTCTCGAGCAACAGGTCCAGCGACCCCTGATAGTTGCCGGAGTCGTAGACCATCTCGGTCGCGGTCGTGAACGGGAAGGCGTCGGCGGCCGGGAAGTTGCGGCGGCGGACCTCGACCGGGTCGATCCCGGCGGCGGCAGCGACCAGGTCGACGGCGCGCTCGATGATGAACGTCGCCTCCGGGCGACCGGCGCCCCGGTAGGCGTCGGTGGGCGTCTTGTTTGTGAACACCCCGTGCAGCGTCGCGTGCAGGTTCTTCAGCGTGTAGCAGCCCGGCATCATCCCGACGGTGAGGCCGGGGATCACCGGCGTCAGCAGCTGGTGGTAGGCGCCGAGGTCCTGGTAGAGCGTCGCCCGTATGGCCAGCAGCCTGCCGTCACCGTCGGCGGCGACCTCGAGGTCGCAGACCTGGTCGCGGCCATGGATGGTGGCGACGATGTCCTCGCTGCGCCGCGCCGTCCACTTCAACGGCCGGCCCAACTTCTTGGCGAGGTGGGGGAGCAGCGCCTCCTCGGCGTAGAAGTTGAGCTTGCTGCCGAAGCCGCCGCCGACCTCCGGGGCGATGACCCGCACCTTGTGCTCGGGGTGGCCGCAGACCGCCGCCACCAGCAGGCGAACGAAATGCGGCACCTGGGTGGTCGTCCAGACGGTCAGCTTGTCCTGCCCCTTGTCGTAGGCGGCGACCACCGATCGCGGCTCCATGGCGATCGGCAGCTGCCGCTGGTTGACGATGCGCTCCTGCACGACGATCGCGGCGCTCGCGAAGGCCGCGCCGGCGTCGCCGATATCGGTCACCGCGGTGAAGGCGACGTTGGTTCCCAGCCCCTCGTGGACGAGGTCGGCGTCGTCGCCGGCGGCGGCGACGACGTCGGTCACCACCGGCAGCGGCTCGTACTCGACCTCGATGGCGCGGGCGGCGTCCTCGGCCTGGGCGGCGGTCTCGGCGACCACCACGGCGACCGCGTCGCCGGCGTAATTGACCTCCTCGAAAGCGACGGCCGGGTGGGGCGGCTCCTTCAGGCCCTCGATGCTGTGCACGCAGGGCAGGGTGCCGATGGCGCCGCGCAAGTCGGCGCCGGTGTACACGGCGACGACCCCCGGCATGGCGGCCGCGGCGCCGGTATCGACGGACGCGATGCGGGCGTGGGCCTCGCTGCTGCGGGCGAGCGCGACGTGGGCCATCCGCGGCAGCACGATGTCGTCGGTGTAGGTCGCCGCGCCGGTGATCAATCGTGGGTCTTCCTTGCGGCGGAGGCGGGCGCCGATGAAGTCGCGGGCGGCGGCGGCGCTCACCGGCCGTCTCCTTCGCGCATCGCGCCGCCGGCTGCCTGGACCGCCTTGACGATGTTGTGGTAGCCGGTGCAGCGGCAGAGGTTGCCGTCCAGCGCGTGGCGGATCTCGGCCTCGCCGGGGTCGTCGTTGCCCGCCAGCAGCTGGTGGGCCGCCAGGATCATCCCCGGCGTGCAGAAGCCGCACTGCAGGCCGTGCTCGTCCCAGAAGCCCTGCTGCAGCGGGTGCAGGCCGCCCTCCGGCGCCAGGCCCTCGATGGTGGTGATCTCGGTGCCGTCGGCCTGCACCGCCAGCATCGTGCACGACTTGACCGCGCGGTCGCCGATCAGCACGGTGCAGGCGCCGCAGATGCTGGTCTCGCAGCCGACGTGGGCGCCGGTGAGGCCGAGCGTCTCGCGGAGGAAGTGGACCAGCAGCGTCCGCGGCTCCACCTCGTGGGTCCGTTTCTCGCCGTTGACGGTTACGCTGATCGGCATCATTCGAGCACCTCGAGATCGGTTTTTCGCCGCCTTCCGCCGGCTGCCGCCAAGCGGGGCGATTGTCCACCGGAGACGCTACGACGGCGCCCGATCCTTGACAACCGAGGCGCGCCGCCCGTTTACAATGTCGAGCCATGTGCGCCTTGCCCACTGCCCGAGCCAAGATGCGACCGTTCGGCGAGCTGACCCCGTACGAGGTGGCCCGCG
>DASWHK010000275.1:0-19890 GCA_036398215.1 Acidobacteriota bacterium
CTTCTCGCCGCAACCAGACCCATGGGAGTTTCACCACGGCCTGCTCGGGGACCTTCGATGAGCGAGTACGACAGCGACGACTTTCAGGCCGATGTCATCGAGCGGAGCCACGAGGTCCCGGTCGTCGTCGACTTCTGGGCCGAGTGGTGCGGCCCCTGCAAGGCGCTCGGACCGGTCCTCGAGAAGCTCGCCGGCGAGGCGGGTGGTCGCTGGCGGCTCGCCAAGGTCGATACCGACAAGCACCGCGAGGCCGCCGCCGGATACGGCATCCGCAGCATCCCCAACGTCAAGCTCTTCGTCGATGGCCAGCCGATCTCGGAGTTCGTCGGCGCGCTGCCCGAGCAGGCCGTCCGCGAGTGGCTGGCGGAAGCGCTTCCGGGGCCGGGCGCCGACCGGGTCCGCCACGCCCGCGAGTTGATGGAAGGAGGGGATCCCGCCGACCTCGTCGAGGCCCGGCAGATCCTCGCCGAGGTCCTCGAAGCCGAGCCCGGCAACCTCGAGGCGAAGCTGCTGGCGGCGGAGGCGGCGGTGTTCACCGATCCGTCCGCCGCGAGCGAGCTGCTCGAGGGCATCGATCCGGGCTCGCCCCATCACGAGCGTGCCGCGGCGATCGGCGAGATCGCCCGGCTGCTGGGACGGCGCGAGAGCCCGGAGGACCTGGGAGACAGCCCGCTGCGGCGCGCCTATCTCGACGCGATCGAGGCCCTCGCCCGGCGCGACTGGGAGGCGTCGCTCGCCGGCTTCATCGAGGTCGTCGCCGGCGACCGCTCGCTCGACGACGACGGCGCCCGCAGGGCCTGCATCGCGATCTTCACGCTCCTCGGCGACGACGCCGAGATCACCCGGCAATACCGCCGCGCCTTCTCCAGCGCCGTGCTCTCCTAGCTGCTAGCTCTTTTTGCGCGGCTGCACCGCCCAGGCGATGGCGATCCCGAGGATGTAGAGGCCGAGCATCGGGCCCGCGAGAATCGTCTGGGTGGCCATGTCGGGCGTTGGCGTGACCACCGCGGCGATCACGAAGATGATCAATACCGCGTAGCGGAAGCCCCGCAGCATGGTCCCCGCAGTCAAGATCCCCATGCGGGCCATGAAGTACACCACCACCGGCCACTCGAACACCAGCGCGCAGCCGATCAGCGTTCGCATCAAGAAGCCGAACAGGGCGTTGACCGACAACAGCGGGCGGAACTCGGCGCCCAGGTTGATGAAGAACGACGCCATCGCCGGGAAGAGCACCAGGTAGCCGAAGGCCGCGCCGGCGAGGAAGAAGGCCACCGAGGCGACGATCACCGGCAGCGCGTACATCCGCTCGCGCCGATAGAGGCCGGGGGCGATGAACAGCCACATCTGCGCGATGATGACCGGGGAGGCGACGAACAGGCCGCCCACCGCCGCCGCCTTCAGGTAGACGACGAACGCTTCGGTGAGCGTCAGGATCGCGAGACGGGCATCGGCGGCGGTGGCGGCGTTGGCCTGCAGCACCTGGGTGACCGGCAGGGCGAGCAGTTGGTAGATCCTCTCGGACACGAACCAGCAGGCGATTGTGCCGACCAGGAACGCGCCGATCGATACGAACAGCCGGTGGCGCAGCTCGGTGAGATGCTCGATGAGCGTCATCTCGGCCAGCGGCTCGCGGCCGAAGCGCGTCTCGGAAGACTCCTCGGCGGGGCTGGTGGCCGTGCTCATCGTCGGTCCCTCAGAAGGTATGCGGGCGCGGAACGACGCGGCCCGACGATCCAGGCCGCCGGCTGCCGGGGACTTCGAACACGACGACCCCTAGCCGGCATCGCCTGCGTCGGCTCTCCTTGCCCTCACCCGCAAGACCCACGCGCCAGACCCATGGGACTTTCACCACGGGCCGCTAAGGGCCGCTGTCGTGGTCGGCGATCCGGTTGACCGGCTTGCGGTCCTCGGCGTCGAGCTCGTCTTCGAGCGAGCGCTTCAGGTCGTTGGAGGCGCGCTTGAACTCGGACAGCCCCTTGCCGATCGAGCGGCCGAGCTCCGGGAGCTTGCGCGGCCCGAAGATCAGCAGCGCGATCACCATGATCACGAGCAGCTCTGTTCCGCCAATGGAGCCGAGCATCAGACCTCCCTATCCGAGTAGCAGTGAGCTCATCCGAGAAGCGACGGGCCCATCCGGGAATGCCGGGCCCGATCCGGGCCCGCCCAGGGAGATGATAGTTGTGCCGACCCGCTCTCGGCAACGCCTGCACCATTGTCTCATGGCGAGAAGCCCTTCATGCCGCTGCGGTACTTGTAGGCGCTGCCGGTCAGAAAGCAGACGACGGCCTCGTCGGCATCGAGGTCGCCGCGGGCGATCAGGCGGGGGACGGCGGCGAGCGTCGCCGCCGCCTCCGGCGCCCCGTAGATCCCCTCGTCGGCGCCCAGGTGGGCGACGTAGGCGATGATCTCGGCGTCGGTGACGGCCACCGCCGTGCCGCCGGACTCGCGCAGGGCGCGGAGGATCTCGCGGTCGCCGACCATCATCGGCACCCGCAGGCCGTCGGCGACGGTGGCGGCGCCTTCCCAGGCGGTGACCGACTCGGCGCCGGACTCGAAGGCCCGCACCACCGGGGCGCAGCCCTCCGCCTGGACGGCGATCATGCGGGGCCGCTCGCCGCCGATGCAGCCGAGCGCCTCGAGCTCGTCGAAGGCCTTCCACATGCCCACCAGCCCGGTGCCGCCGCCGGTCGGGTAGATGATCGCGTCGGGCAGCCGCCAGCCGAGCTGCTCGGCGAGCTCGATGCCCATCGTCTTCTTGCCCTCGACGCGGTAGGGTTCCTTGAGCGTCGCGACGCTGAAGACGTCGTGGCGCTTCTGGTCGCTCGCCAGCGCCGCCCCGGCGTCGGTGATCAGGCCCTCGACGCGGACCACCCGGGCGCCCAGCGCTTCGCACTCGTCGACGAACTCGCCCGGGGCGTCGGCCGGCATGTAGACGGTGGCCGCGATGCCGGCGCGGGCCGCGTAGGCGGCCATCGCCCCGCCGGCGTTGCCGGCGGTCGGTATGGCCAGCGACCCGATGCCCAGCTCGACCGCCCGGCTCACCGCCACGCACAGGCCGCGGGCCTTGAACGAGCCGGTGGGGTTGAGCCCCTCGTCTTTCAGGAGCAGGCCCTCGAGCCCGACCCGCCGGCCGATGCGCGGCGCCGCCAGCAGCGGCGTGCCGCCCTCGCCGAGGGTCAGGCGAAAGCGGGGGTCGCGTACCGGCAGGAGGTCGGCGTAGCGCCACAGCCCCGGCGGCCGGTCGGCGAGCCCGGCGCCCTGCCGCCAGGCGGAGGCCGCCCGCTCCAGGTCGTAGCGTGCGTAGAGGGGGCCGCCGACCTCCGAGAGGGTCTGGACGCGGTCGCCGGGATACGCCTTGCCGGTGCGCGGGCAATACAGGTCGACGAGGGTCGATTCGAGCATGCTTACGGATCCTGGGCCGATTGGCGCGGCTGCCGCCGCGTTGAAAGCTATGCGCCCTTTTGGTACCTTGGAGTTCGTAACATACAGGAGGTTCGCACACAGTGGGCCCCGGCCCGCTTTTTTTTGTCTGGATCTTGCTCGGCGCGTCAGCCCAGGGAGGCGTGATGATCGCAACGCAGTCAGTCGAGGAGCGCGTCGCCCCGCTGGCGGCGCGGATCGCGGCCCGCGAGGGCTGCGAGCTGGTGCATTGCGAGTACGTCAATCACGCCGGCGGCTGGATCCTGCGGCTGTACATCGATCGTCTGGACGGGGTCACGATCGACGACTGCAGCGCCGTCAGCCGCCAGCTCTCGACACTCCTCGACGTCGAGGACATTATCCCGCATGCCTACCGGCTCGAGGTGTCCTCACCGGGCCTCGACCGGCCGCTGCACAGCGCGGCCGATTACCAGCGCTATGCCGGCGAGCGCATCAAGATCAAGACGACGGCGGCGGTACGCGGCCGGCGTCGCTTCACCGGCACGTTGGAGAAGCTCGAGGATGGCGTCGTGACGGTCACCGACGAGGGGGGGCAGCGCTTCGAAATCCCCCTCGACAGGGTGCGCAGCGCCCGACTGGACCCGCAGTTCTAGCCAATTTGGCTGCAATTGACCGCTATTAGGTAGCAACTATAATGACTCGAATGTTGCTGCAGACAATCGAACAGATCGGACGGGAGAAGAACATCCCTTCGGACGTCATCATCGATGCCGTCGAGGAGGCGATGGCCGTCGCGTCCAAGAAGTTCTACAAGACCGAGGAAGAGCACAGGGCGACGCTCAACCGCGAGACCGGCGAGGTCGAGGTCTTCGCGGTCAAGCAGGTCGTCGATGTCGTCGAAGACAAGAACCTCGAGATCAGCGCCGAGAAGGCGCTCGAGTACGACGCCGGGGCCAAGGCCGGGGACTTCGTCTACATCCCCCGCTCCACCGATGAGCTCGGGCGTATCGCCGCTCAGGCCGCCAAGCAGGTCATCTTCCAGAAGGTCCGCGACGCCGAGCGCGAGAACATCTTCAACGAGTTCGTCGAGCGTGGCGGCGAGCTGATCACCGGCCTGGTCAAGCGCTTCGAGCGCGGCGACATGATCGTCGACCTCGGTCGCACCGAGGGCTTGCTGCCGCGGCGCGAGCAATCGCGGGCCGAGCACTACAACATCGGCGACCGTATCCGGGTGGTGATCATCGATGTTCTCAAGGTGTCGCGCGGCCCCCAGGTGGTCATCTCCCGTGTCGCGCCCGAGCTGCTGATGCGCCTCTTCGAGATGGAGGTCCCCGAGATCTACGACGGCACCGTTACCATCAAGGGGGCGGTGCGCGAGGGCGGCGACCGCGCCAAGGTCGCGGTGCATTCGTCGGAGGCGGACGTCGATCCGGTGGGCGCCTGCGTCGGCATGCGGGGCTCGCGCGTCCAGTCGATCATCCGCGAGATGCGCGGCGAGAAGATCGACATCGTCCAGTGGTCGCCCGACCTGCAACAGTACGCGATCAACTCGCTGAAGCCGGCGCGCGTCAACCGCGTCGCGGTGCTCGACGGCGAGGAGCGCCACCTCGAGGTCGTCGTCGACGAGGACCAGCTGTCGCTGGCGATCGGCAAGCGGGGCCAGAACGTGCGGCTGGCGGGCAAGCTCCTCGACGCCAAGATCGACATCAAGAGCGAGGAAGACAAGAAGCGCGAGGTCGAGCAGGCCCTCGCCCAGATGGCCGTCCGCGAGGAGCCCATCGCGCAGCTCGACGGCGTCGGTGCCAAGACCGCGGAAGCGATGATCGCCGCCGGCCTCGAGACGATCGGCGACGTCGCCGACGGCGGCATCGAGGCGCTCACCGCGGTCCCGGGGATCGGCGACAAGACCGCCGAGAAGATCCTCGGCTCGGCCGAGGAGATCCTCGCCGCCACGATCGCGGAAGAGCCCGAGCCCGAGGTCGCAGCCCCGGCGCCGGTCCCCGCGCCGATCGTCGAGGAGGACGAGGAAGAGGTCCCCGCCCCGGCCTTGGAAGCGGAAGAGGTCGAGCCCGCCGAGCCGGCCGCCGAAGCGGAAGAGGTCGAGGCCGCCGAGCTGGTTGCCGAAGCGGAAGAGGTCGCGGTCGCGGTTCCAGCAACGGCGGCGGAAGCCGGCGACGAAACCCACAGCGAACCCGAAGAACGAACCGTCGGAGAGGCCGAGCTCGCCTGAGCTCCGGTTCCGCGACGGCAACGAAGTATTGAGGAGCCACTGGCCGAATGCGTGTATATGAGCTCGCCAAGAAGCTCGGCGTCGAGAACAAGCAGGCCCTGGAGGCGCTGAGCGAGCTCGGTCTCGACGTCGGCAGCGTCCACGCCTCGGTCAGCGACGAGGACGCCGAGCGCCTGGCCGCGGCGCTCGGCAAGGCCGCCGAGTCGAAGCCGGCGAAGGCCGCCAAGAAGGCGACCGAGAAAAAGGTCACCAAGAAGGCCGCGACGAAGAAGGTCGCGACCAAGAAGGCGGAGACCAAGAAGGCCGCCGAGAAAAAGCCCGCCGAGAAAAAGCCCGCGACCAAGAAGGTCGCCAAAAAAGCTCCGGCCGCCAAGGCCGCCCAACCGGCGGCCGAAACAGCCGCCAGACCGGCGCCGAAGCAGCCGCCGGCGCAGCCGAAGGCCGCCGAGCGGAAAGCCGAAAAGCCGAAGCCCGAAAAGCCGGCCGAAAAGCTGAAGCCCGAGAAGCCCGAGCCTGCGCCTGCGGCCAAGAAGCCCGAGGCGGCGCCGCCGCCGGCCAAGAAGCCCGAGAAGGCCCCCGAGCCGCCGCCCGAGCCCGCCGCCCCGACCCTCGACCCCACCGCCGAACCACTGGCCATCGAGGACGGGATCACGGTCAGGGAGCTGGCCGACGAGCTGGACATCAAGGCCGCCGACGTCCTGCGGGTGTTGATGGCACAGGGCGTGATGGCGAACATCAACGCCTCCCTCGAAGCCGACGTCGCGGTCTCGATCGTCGAGTCGCTCGGCGGCCGGGCCCGCGTCCTGCGCGCCGACGAGCAGCTGCTCGCGGACGAGGCTACGGGGGAGGAGCCGACCGATCTGCAGTTGCGGCCGCCGGTGGTGACGATCATGGGCCACGTCGACCACGGCAAGACATTGTTGCTCGACGCGATCCGGCAGACCGACGTCGCCGAGGGCGAGGCGGGCGGCATCACCCAACACATCGGCGCCTCTTCGGTAGACCATGGCGGCCACCGCATCACGTTCATCGATACGCCGGGCCACGAGGCGTTCACGCGCATGCGGCTGCGCGGCGCCCAGGTCACCGACATCGTCGTATTGGTGGTGGCCGCCGACGACGGCGTCATGCCGCAGACCGTCGAGGCCATCGATCACGCCCGCGCCGCCGGCGTGCCGATCATCGTGGCGATCAACAAGATCGACCGGCCCAACGCCAACATCGACCGCGTCAAGCAGCAGCTCGCCGACCGCGGCCTGGCCCCGGAGGGTTGGGGCGGTGACGTGGTCACGGTGGAGGTCTCGGCGAAGCTCAAACAGAACCTCGAGCTGCTGCTGGAGATGATCGGCTTGACCGCGGAGCTGCTCGAGCTGAAGGCGAGCCCGAGCGTTGCCGCGCAGGGCACGGTGCTCGAGGCCCGGCTCGATCGCCAGCGCGGCGCCGTCGCCACGCTGCTG
The DNA here is from genome assembly GCA_036398215.1 of Acidobacteriota bacterium. Lineage (GTDB taxonomy): Bacteria > Acidobacteriota > UBA890 > UBA890 > UBA890 > DASWHK01. The sequence goes on from DASWHK010000275.1 coordinate 7,072, forward strand.
GTCGAGGAGGGAACGCTGCGCGTCGGCGACAACCTGATCATCGGCATGGAGAGCGGCAAGGTCCGCGCCATGACCGACTACCACGGCAAGAGCATGAAGGAGGCGGGCCCGTCGACCGCCGTCGAAGTGCTGGGGTTGGGCGGCGTGCCGGAGGCCGGCGACCGCTTCCAGGTGGTGGAGGCCACGGCGCTCGCCCGCAAGGTCTCGGAGATCCGCCAGGACCGGCAGCGGCGGGAGTCGCTGTCGAGCGGTAGCCGGCTGACCCTCGACGACCTGCACGCCCAGCTCCGCCAAGGCGAGCTCAAAGAGATGGCGGTGTTGATCAAGGCCGACGTGCAGGGCTCCGTGGAAGTGTTGCGCGACTCGCTGGCGAAGCTCTCCGGCGACAAGGTGGAGGTCAAGATCATCCACGCCGCCGCCGGCGGCATCACCGAGTCGGACGTGCTGCTGGCCTCGGCTTCCAACGCCATCATCGTCGGCTTCAACGTCCGTCCGTCGCGCGGCGTGGTCGAGATCGCCTCTCGCGAGGGCGTCGAGCTGCGCCTCTATACCGTGATCTACCAGCTTCTCGACGAGTTCAAGGCGGCGATGCTCGGCAGGCTGGAGCCCGAATTCAAGGAGAAGGCGCTGGGGGTTGCCGAGGTGCGCGACACCTTCCGGATCCCGCGCGTCGGCGCCATCGCCGGCTGCTACATCACCGAGGGCAAGATCAGCCGCGACGCCCGGGTCCGCCTGGTGCGCGACTCGGTGATCGTCTTCGAGGGCAGGGTGGGCTCGCTGCGGCGCTTCAAGGACGACGTGCCGGAGGTGCAGCAAGGCTACGAGTGCGGCATCGGCATCTCCAACTTCAACGACGTCAAGGTCGGCGACGTGATCGAGGCCTACGAGCTGCGCGAGATCCGCGCCGAGCTCTAGCAGCCCGGTCGGAGGCGGTCATTATCCGCGGCCGGCGGTTGCGCCGGCGGAGGCGGCAGATCGAGGGTCGAGGGCGACCCTGCCGATCGCCGGCTGTAGACTGTCGAGCATCGAAACCCAACGTCTCCGGCTATCGCCGACGTCGCCATGGTCATCGGCCTTTGCACCCTGGAGTTCCACCTGCCGGCTTGCCGCAGCCTCAAGGAGAAGCGCAAGTTCCTGAACTCGTTGCGCGGCCGGATCTCCAGCCGCTTCAACGTCGCGGTCTCGGAGGTCGACTATCACGACCTCTGGCAGCGCTCGCTGGTCGGCGTCGTATCGGTGAGCGCCGCCCGCGAGCCGCTCGACAGGGTCTTCCAGAAGGTGCTGCGCGAGGCGGAGCGGCAGGACGCAGCGCAGCTGATCGCCGTGCACATCGAGTTTTTCTGAGGGCTCGCGACCGGGAGACGGTTCAGGAGACATGGTTCATTTTCGCCGCCAGCGCCTGGGGGATCAGATCCGGGTCGAGCTCGCCATGCTCCTCCAGCAGGAGGTGCGCGATCCGCGCCTCGGCTTCGTCACCGTCACCGAGGTGAGGATGTCTCCGGACCTCAAGCACGCCCGCGTCTACGTGAGCATCTTCGGCGACAAGATCTCGAAAAAGGCGTCGCTGGGCGTGCTCGACAGGGCCCGCGGATTTCTGAGGTCGCGGATCGGCAGCCGCCTCGAGATCCGCTATGTGCCGGAGCTCCGCTTCGTGATCGACGAGACCCTCGACGAGAGCGACCGCATCGACGCCCTGCTCGACGATGCCGCAGAGGAGAAAGAAGGAGCAGAAGAGGAGAAAGAAGAAGAAGAGGAGCCCACCGATGGCCAGTGACTCCGGAGCCAGGTCCTCGGCGATGGATGAGGTCATCGCGGCGCTGCGCGACAACGACGGCTTCGTGATCGCCGGGCACCGCGATCCCGACGGCGACTCGCTGGGCTCGTCGCTGGCACTGGGGCTGGCGCTCGAGCGCAGCGGCAAGCGCGTGGCGGTGATCTCGGCCGACCCGCTGTCGGCCGCCTACCGGCGGCTGCCGGAGAGCGGTCGCATCGAGGTGCGCGACACGGCCCCGGAAGGCTTTCCGGTCGCCGTGCTGATCGAGTGCAACGGCGTCGAGCGCTCCGGAGTGGACGGCCTCGACGATCGCCTGGTTATCAACATCGACCACCACGCCAACAACCCCGGCTTCGGCGACGTCAACTGGGTCGACCCGGGCGTCGCCGCCACCGGGGTGATGATTTACGACCTATTGCGGGCCATGGAGCTGCAGATCAGCCCGGAGATCGCCACCCACCTCTACGTGGCGATCCTCACCGACACCGGCTCGTTCCGCTACTCCAATACCGACGCCCGCGCCCTGCGGGTTGCCGCGGAGCTCGTCGAGCTCGGCGTCGACCCGGCCGCCGTCGCCGAGGCGATCTACGAGAACGTCCCCGCCGCCAAGGTCCGCCTGCTCGGCGCCGCGCTGGCCAGCCTGGAGCTGCTCGCCGGGGGGGCGGTGGCGGTGATGGTGCTGCCCTACGACGTCCTTCATGCCGGTCCCGGGGAGGCCGACACCGAGGGCATCGTCAACCACGGCCAGGGCATCGACGGCGTCGCCGTGGCGGCCCTGTTCAAGGAGGTCGAGCGCGACCTGTACCGGGTCAGCCTGAGGTCGCGCGGCGACGTCGACGTCGCCGCCATCGCCGCCTCGTTCGGCGGCGGCGGCCACCCGCGGGCGGCGGGGTGCACGCTGGAGGGGAGCCTCGAGAGCGCCCGCAACCGGGTGCTCGAGCCGGTATTTCGCGAGCTCGAGGCCGCGGGGCCGATCCGGGAGCCGAGCGCGTGAGCGGGGCGGCCGACGCCGGCCTGCTGGTGATCGACAAGCCGGCGGGGCTGACGTCGCACGACGTCGTCGAGCGGGTGCGGGACATCCTGGAGGTGCGCGCCGGCCACGCCGGCACGCTCGACCCGCAGGCGACCGGCGTCCTGCTCGTCTGCCTGGGCTCGGCGACGCGGCTGGCGCGGTTCCTCCAGGAGCACGACAAGGTCTACGAGGGGATCGTCAAGCTCGGCTGGGCCACCGACACCTACGACGGCGACGGCGAGCCGCTCGCCGATCCGGTCGAGCCGCCGCCGCTGGATCGCGACGCCGTCTCCGAGGCGTTGCAGCGGTTCGTCGGCACCCAGCAGCAGACGCCGCCGGCGTACTCGGCGAAGAAGGTGCGCGGCCAGCCGGCCTACCGGAGGGCGCGGCGCGGCGAGGCGGTGGCGCCGAACCCGGTCGAGGTGGTCATCTACGCGGCCGAGCTCATCGAGGTGAAAAACGGCGAGATCCACCTTCGCGTCCACTGCGGGGCGGGAACCTACGTGCGGACGCTGGCCCACGACCTCGGCGCGGCGCTCGGCTGCCCCGCCCACCTGGCCGGGCTGCGGCGCACCCGCAGCGGCCCCTTCGGCCTCGATGGAGCGGTGGGATGGGCGACCATCGAAGCCGCCGACGCCGACGAGCTCCGCCGGCGGATGATCGCCGCCGCCGGCATGCTGCCCGGCTGGCCGGCGGCCGTGGTCAACCGGGAGGGCGCCACGGCCGTCGCCAGCGGCCGGATGCTGGAGGCCGGCTGGATCGTCGAGCGGCGCCCCGGCGAGCCGCTGGCGGCCGCCGCGCCGGACCCGGCCGCCGCCGGCTGGGTGCGGGTGCTGGACGCCGGCGGCGCCATGATCGCCGCCGGCGAGATGGTTCCCGGCGGCCTCGTCCAGCCGCGCATCGTGCTCCGTTAGAGGCGCCGGCGAGCGGCACGCGGAAAGCGTCTCGGCGCGGGCTCTCGGCCGCCGCCGCGTTGTTTACAGCGACGCGGGCCCGTGGTACCTTTCGCTTCTTCACGGGCAGGGAAAAGTCTGCCCGATTTTGACGCTTTTGGAATCGATCCCTTGATGAGCAACACCCCGGAAGCCATTGCGGAGTACGGGCGCCACGAGCGCGACACGGGCTCGCCCGAGGTGCAGATCGCGCTGCTCTCCGGTCGCATCCAGCATCTGACCCAGCACCTGCAGGACAACAAGAAGGACCACGCGACCGAGCGTGGGCTGATGATGCTGGTCGGCAAGCGGCGCCGGCTCCTGGACTACCTGCAGAAAATCGACAACGATCGTTATCAGGCCATCATCAACAGTCTGGGCCTGAGAAAGTAGCAGTTGCGGAGCGTATGACGGCCGGCGGTGTGCCGGCCGGCGGAGATTGCGGGAAGCGGAAGCGGCGAAGGGAAACATGGCGATGCTCATCGCCAGCAACGTGGCACTCCTCGCGAGTGTCTCCTCCCTGCGGCCGGGCCCCCGGCATTCTGCGGCAAGCGTGACGCGAGATCCAGCAGTGGGCAGACATGGGGTCTGTCCTGCGGCGAGGAGACGGAAACGAACATGGTTATTCGCGAATCGACACAGATCGGCGGCAAGGAGCTGACGATCGAGATGGGCAAGCTGGCGCGCCAGGCAGATGGCGCCGCCGTGGTTTCCTACGACGAGACGATCGTCCTGGTTACAGCGGTCGGGCAGCGGGAGCCGAAAGACCTCCCTTTTCTCCCCCTGACCTGCGACTACCGCGAGTACAGCTACGCGGGCGGCCGCATCCCCGGCGGCTTCTTCAAGCGCGAGGGACGTCCCACCGAGCGTGAGATCCTGACCGCTCGCATGACCGACCGGCCGATCCGGCCGCTGTTTCCCAAGGGTTACAGACACGAGACCCAGATCATCGGGATGGTGCTTTCCGCCGACGGCGAGAACAGCCCCGACGTGCTGAGCATTACCGGCGCCTCGGCGGCGCTGTACTGCTCGCCGATCCCGTTCACGGTTCCGATCGCCGCGGTGAGGGTGGGGCTCGTCGACGGCGAGTTCATCATCAACCCGACGACCAGCCAGCTCGCCGAGAGCGATCTCGACCTGGTGCTGGCGGCGCGGCGGGAAGCGGTGGTGATGCTGGAGGCCGGCGCCAACGAGGTCAGCGAGGCGCAGATCCTCGACGCCCTCGATTTCGCGCAGCCCTCGATCGAGGCGCTGATCGACCTGCAGCAGCGGCTCTACGACCAGTTGAAGCCGACGAAGCGCCCGTTCACGGCCCACGAGATCGACGAGTCGATCATTGCCAAGGTCGAAGAGCGGATGGGCAGCCGGATCCTCGACGCCCTCGGCGTCCGCGACAAGATCGAGCGCCGCGACACCCTCGACGCGCTGCAGGCGGAGCTGCTCGAAGGCCTCAACGAGGAGGAGGCCGAGGACCGGTTCGACTTCAAGGAAGCCTTCCACGGCGCCATCAAGACCTACACCCGCCGCGGTGTGCTCGACGAGCGCATTCGCAGCGACGGCCGCGCCTTCGACGAAGTTCGCGACATCATCTGCGAGGTGGGAGTATTCCCGCGCGTCCATGGCTCGGCGCTGTTCACCCGCGGCGAGACCCAGGCGTTCGTCTCCACGACGCTGGGCACCGCCGACGACGCCAAGAAGATGGAGAACTACGACGGCGAGTGGTGGAAGAAGTTCTTGCTCCACTACAACTTCCCGCCGTTCTCGGTCGGCGAGGCGCGCTTCATGCGCGGCCCCGGCCGGCGCGAGATCGGCCACGGGGCGCTGGCCGAGCGGGCCGTGCAGCCGATCCTGCCCGACGAGGAGGTCTTCCCGTACGTGCTGCGCACCGTCTCGGACATCCTCGAGTCCAACGGCTCCTCGTCGATGGCCACGGTTTGCGGCGCCACCCTGTCGATGATGGACGCCGGAGTGCCGATCTCGGCGCCCGTCGCCGGCATCGCCATGGGCCTGATGAAGGAGGGCGACAACGTCGCCGTTCTCTCGGACATCGCCGGCGAGGAGGACCACTACGGCGACATGGACTTCAAGGTCGCCGGCACGCCGCGCGGCATCACCGCCATGCAGATGGACATCAAGGCGACGGGGCTGTCGCGGGAGATCTTCGCGACGGCGCTCGAGCAGGCGCGGGTCAACCGCATGCACATCCTCGGCAAGATGCGCGAGGCGATCGCCGAGCCCCGCAAGGAAACCAGCCGTTACGCGCCGCGCATCCTGTCGATCAAGATCCCGGTCGATCGCATCCGCGACATCATCGGCCCGGGAGGGCGGATCATCCGCGGCATCCAGGAGGACACCGGCTGTCGCATCAACGTCGAGGACGACGGCACCGTGCAGATCGCCGCGACCGACGTCGAAGCCGGCGCGAAGGCCCTTTCGATCATCGAGGGGCTCACCGCCGAGGCCGAGATCGGCAGGGTCTACGCCGGCACCGTGCGTTCCATCAAGGACTTCGGGGCGTTCGTCGAGATCCTGCCCGGCACCGACGGGCTGCTGCACATCTCAGAGATCGCCGCGCACCACGTCAAGGACGTCCGCGATCACGTCAACGAGGGCGACGAGCTGCTCGTGAAGGTCGTCAACATCGACGAGCGGGACCGCATCCGCCTGTCGGTAAAGGCGATTACCGACGAGGAGCGGGCGAGGATGGAGCAGAAGGTCGGCTCCGGCGGATAGCGGACAAAGGACGATGAGCACACCCTTTCCATCGAAGAACGACATCGAGCGGCGGTGGCACGTCGTGGACGCCGAGGGCCAGGTTCTCGGGCGGCTGGCGACCCGCGTGGCAACTCTGCTGATGGGCAAGCACAAGCCGAGCTACACGCCGTTTCTCGACTGCGGCGACCACGTGGTGGTCGTCAATGCCGAGAAGATCGCGCTGACCGGCAACAAGATGCAGGACAAGCTCTACCACCGGCACAGCGGCTATCCGGGAAGCATCCGCGAGGTGCGCGCCCGGCGCCTGCTGCGCGAGCATCCCGAACGGCTGATCGAGGCCGCGGTGCGGGGGATGGTCCCCAAGACCAAGCTGGGGCGCCAGATGCTCTCCAAGCTGCGCGTCTACCCGGGCCCGGAGCACCCGCACAGCGCCCAGCAGCCGCAGCCCTACGACCTGACGGATTGAGGCGCCGAACCATGGCAGAGACCCAGCACTACGGAACCGGCAAGCGAAAGACCTCGGTGGCGCGGGTGTTTCTGCGCCCCGGCAAGGGGGCGGCGACGATCAACGGCCGGCCGCTCGACGACTACTTCACGACCGTCACCCAGCGGAGCCTGGTTCGCGAGCCGCTGCGGGCCACCGAGAGCATGGAAAGCTTCGACCTCTTCGTGACCGTCAAGGGCGGCGGCCTCAACGGTCAGGCGGGGGCGGTGCGCCACGGCATCGCCCGGGCGCTGGTCGATTTCAACCCGGAGCTGCGTGGCGTGTTGAAGGAACAAGGGTTCCTGACCCGCGATGCCCGTAAGAAAGAGCGCAAGAAGTACGGGCAGCGCGGAGCGCGGGCGCGGTTCCAGTTCAGCAAGCGCTAGGAGGCGGCGGCTTGGTCAGCGTAAACATGAGAGAGCTTTTGGACGCGGGGGTCCACTTCGGACACCAGACGCGGCGCTGGAATCCGAAGATGAAGCCATACATCTTCACCCAGCGAAACGGCATCTACATCGTCGACCTGCGACAGACGGCGGTCGCCTTCCGCGAGGCCCTCGACTTCCTCGGCGAGATCGGCGTCAACGGCGGCGAGGTGCTGTTCGTCGGCACCAAGCGCCAGGCGCAGGACGCGGTTCGCGAGGCCGCCGCGCGCACCGGGATGCACTTCGTCAACCAGCGTTGGCTGGGCGGCCTGCTCACCAACTTCGAGACCATCCGCAAGAGCGTCGCCCGCCTCAAGGATTTCGAGGCGATGGAGCAGGACGGTCGCATGGAGTTGCTGCCCAAGAAAGAGGCGATCAAGCTGCGCCGCGAGAAGTTCAAGCTCTTCCGCAACCTCGAGGGCATCAAGGACATGGAGCGGGTGCCGGACGCGGTTTTCGTGATCGACGTGCGGCGCGAGCGCATTGCCGTCCTCGAGGCCATGAAGCTCGGCATCCCGGTGGTCGCCATCGTCGACACCAATTGCGACCCCGACGGGATCGACTTCGTGGTGCCCGGCAACGACGACGCGCTGCGCTCGATCCGCCTGTTCCTGGCGGCGGCGGCGGACGCCGTGCTCGAAGGGCGGCAGCTGCACGAGAAGAGCGTCGAGGACGCCAGGCAGGCGGCCGAGGAAGATGCGGCCGCCGAGGCGGCGGGCGAGGACAAGGCCGAGGCGGTGGCGAAGGAGCAGTCGGCGGGCGAAGCGTCGCCCGGCGACGAAGACTTCGAAGACGAAGAAACCGACGAGTCCGAGGCCTGAGATCACAGCCCGCGGGGCGTCGAACCGCGCCTTAGACGGGCCCCAGACGCAACCGGGAGAGCCCCGCAGGGGCCTGCCCGACGCGGGAAACGATTCATGAGCATCAGCGCGAGTCAAGTCAAGGAGCTGCGGGAGCGGACCGGTGTCGGCATCATGGACTGCAAGCAGGCGTTGCAGGAGTCCAAGGGCGATGTCGACGAGGCGGTCAAGGTCCTGCGCCGGATGGGCAAGGCGAAGGTCGCCAAGAAGGCGACCCGTGAGGCCAGCGAGGGCCGGGTCGAGGCGTACGTGCATCTCGGCGGCAAGATCGCGGTCATGCTCGAGCTCAACTGCGAGACCGATTTCGTCGCCAAGTCCGACGCCTTCATCGAGTTGGCGCGCGACATCGCCATGCACATCGCCGCCTCCAACCCCCGCTTCATCCGCCGCGAGGACGTCGACGAGGCGTCGATCGCCGAGGAGCGCGAGCTGTTCCGCGCCCAGGCGGAGGCCGAGAAAAAGCCGGCGAACATCGTCGACAAGATCGTCGACGGCAAGATCGAGCGCCATCTGGCGGAGAACGTGCTCTACGAGCAGCCCTTCGTGAAGGACCCCGATCATACGGTTGGCGACCTGCTCGCCGATGCGATCCAGCGGATCGGCGAGAACATCGTCGTCGGCCGCTTCGTCCGTTTCGCCCTCGGCGAGAACGACGCCCAGGTCGTCGCCAGCAGCCGCGGCGCCCAGCAAGGGTCGCAAGAGGCGGCGTGAGCGACGCCCCTCCCAAGTACAAGCGCGTCCTCCTCAAGCTCTCGGGTGAGGCGCTGATGGGGGAGCTGGGCTTCGGCATCGATCCCCAGGTCGCGCTGTCGGTGGCCGACGAGATCGCCGAGGCCCATGCGCTGGGCGCCGAGCTGGGTGTGGTCATCGGCGGCGGCAACATCTTCCGCGGCATCCGCGCCGAGGCCCTGAAGATGGACCGGGTCAGCGCCGACCACATGGGCATGCTGGCGACGGTGATCAACAGCCTGGCGCTGCAGGACGCCCTCGAGAAGCGCGGCCTGGAGACCCGGGTCCTCTCGGCGATCGAGATCCGCCAGGTCGCCGAGCCTCTCATCCGCCGCCGCGCGCTGCGCCACCTCGAGAAGGGCCGGGTGGTCATCTTCGCCGCCGGCACCGGCAACCCCTACTTCTCTACCGACACCGCCGCGGCGCTGCGCGCCATGGAGATCCACGCGGAGGTCTTGATGAAAGGAACCAAGGTCGGCGGGATCTACACCGCCGACCCGGAGACCGACCCGGAAGCCGAGCGCATCGACCGCATCACGTACCTGAAGGTGCTGGAGCGGCGGCTGCGGGTCATGGACGCGACCGCCATCACGACCTGCATGGACAACAACCTGCCGATCCTGATCTTCAACCTGCGCAAGCGGGGCAATATCATCAAGGCGATACGGGGGGAGCAGATCGGGTCGCTCATCAGCGCCTAGCCGCGCCGGACGCGGCGGCGGCGCTGCGATGGTCGACCCAGCAACGGAGGAGTCGATCGCGATGGTCAAGGACGTACTGAAGGACACCGAGCAGCACATGGAGGCAACGATCGGCTCGGTCACCCACGACTTCAACACCCTGCGCACGGGCCGCGCCAGCATCTCGATCCTCGACGACATCATGGTCGACTACTACGGCACGCCGACGCCGCTGAACCAGCTCGCCGCCCTCTCGGCGCCCGATCCCAACCTCCTGGTCGTCCAGCCCTACGACAAGTCGGTGATCGACAACGTCGAGAAGGCCATCCACCAGTCGGAGCTCGGCCTCAATCCCGGAAACGACGGCACCGTCATCCGCATCCCGATCCCGGAGCTCACCGAGGAGCGGCGTCTCGAGCTCACCAAGGTCGTCGGCCGGGTGGCGGAGCAGGGCAAGACCGCGGTTCGCAACCTCCGGCGCGACGCCAACGACCGCATCAAGAAGCTGCAGGCCGACAAGGAGATCTCCGAGGACGAAGAGCATCGCGCCTTCAAGCAGGTCCAAGAGCTCACCGATCAGTACTGCAAGCGGATCGATGAGATCGCGGAGCGCAAGAACCAAGAGATCCTCGAGTTCTGATCGAATCCGCCTCGCTGCCCCGACCCGCCGGCGCCCGCCTCTGGCGGCCGGGAATCGCCGTGCTGGCGGCGATCGTGCCCCTGGCGCTGGCCGGCTGGTGGATCCCGCCGAGCGGCGACGAGCCGCATTACTTGATCGTTGCCCACTCCTTGCTCAGCGACGGCGACCTCGACCTCGCCGACGATTACGGCGGGCGCGAGTACGCGCCCTTCCATCGGGCGGCGCTGTCGCCGCACTACAAGCCCGGCTTCCAGGCCGGTTCCCGCTACTCGTTGCACGGGGTCGGCCTGCCGATCCTGCTGTTGCCAGCCTACGCCCTCGGCTCCTGGATCGGCCCCGGGGCGGCGGTGGCGTTGCCGCGCGCCCTGCTGGCGCTGCTGTACGGTCTGTTCGCCTGGTTGCTCTACGGGCTCGTGGAGGAGCTCGCCGGCGGGCGGGCGGCCCGCGCGGGGACGACCGCGGCGACCATCCTGGCGCCGCTGCTGTTCGCGCCGCTGTTCCTGTTTCCCGAGGTGCCGGCGATGCTGCTCGGCCTGCTGGCGTTCATCGCCACCGGCGCCCGGCACGGAGGCGTGGCGACGAGCGCCGGGGACAGGACTGAAGCGCCGGCGACGAGCCCCGGCGACCGGCCGGGAACGGCGGCGCCGAGTCCCAGCGGCCGACCGAGAGGGGCGGCTGCCGGCGCCCCGCCTTGGCTGGGAGCGCTGGCGGTCGCCGTGCTGCCGTGGCTCGGCGTCAAGTACATCCCGATGGCGATGGCACTGGTGTTCGCCGCCGCCCTGCGGGCCGCCCCCGGCCGGCGCTGGCGTGCGGCCGCATGGCTCGGCGCGCCGCTCGCCGCCACCCTCTTGCTGCACTCCGCCTACACCTGGCTGCTGTACCGCTCGCTGTCGCCGGCCTCCATCTATCTCGGCGCCGGCCCTGCGGACGGCGCGCCGGCGCTCGGCGGCGACTGGTTGGCGTATCTGGCGGCGTGGCCCGGCGCCCTGACGACGGCGGTGGGCTACCTGATGGATCAGAAGGAGGGGCTGCTGGCCTATGGGCCCCACTACCTGCTGGCGGCGGTCGGGCTGGGATGGTTCTGGCGGCGCGACCGCCGCACCCTGGCGGCGCTGGGGATCGTCGCGGCCGCCCACGTCGCGCCCTACGCGCTGTCGCAGCAGCTCGGCGGGCAGGGGCCCCCGGTGCGGCCGCTGATGGCGGTGCTGTGGACGCTGGTCCCGGCCCTCGGAATCGGCCTGACGATCGACGTCCCGTATCCGCGTGAAGCCCGAGGACGACCCGGGCAAGTGCACAACTCGTTGTCCACGATCGCGACGAGCCGCTGCCGCGCCGTCGCCGCCCTGCGCGGCGGCCTGCTCGCCCTCACCGCGGTGCTCACGGCGCTCTATGCCGGCCAGCCCTGGCTGCTGCCGCACGACTACCCGGTGGAGGCCTCGCGGCTGCTGCAGAGCTACTCGCCCTACGGCTCCGGCTGGTGGCGCCTGTTTCCGCAGTGGGTCAGCGTCGACGCCCCCAACCCCGGCATCACCGCGATCTGGACGCTGGCGATCGCCGGAATCGCCGTGCTGCTCTGGCGGCGGGGATCGGCGGCCGTCGGCCCCCTGCGCGACGGCGGCGACGGAAGGGCCTGGGGTTGGGGGGCGGCGGCGGTCACGCTGGCGGCGGCCGCGGCCTACCTGTCGATCTTTCACGCCACCGTCGTGCGCACCGATCGCCACCACCCGACGGCGCTGGCGGCGGGGCCGGTGGCCTGGGTGGCCGCCGAGCTTCCCGAGGTCGCCTGGGCGGAAAGCGGCGGCGTCTGGGTGAGCCCGGGGCGACCGGTCGACTTCGTCCTCACCGGCGAGCGGCCGCTGGAGTTCATCGATGTCCGGCTGCGGGTGTTGGTCCCCACCGAGGTCTTGCTTCGCGGCCATGGAGCCGAGGAGGGCGGCAGGGTGGTCCCCGGCGCCGATCGTCTCGCCCGCCTGCAGCTCGGTCCGGGCATCCCCGACGGCGGCGGCTACGCCTATCGCTTCCGGGTGCGAGCGGGCGATGGCGCGGCGCCGGCCGACCTCGAGGGCGGCGCCGACGAGCGCCAGCTGGGGGTCTTCTTCCAGATCATCGGCCTCGGTGAGCGTTGACGGCTCGATCGGGCATTTCTCGACGTTTTTCTGTGGCGAGCCCTCGAAGCAAGCGCAACGCAGTCATCGTGGGCCATTGCGCTCGCGCAGCCGTGACCCGTTGTGAAGGTCGGGCTAACATCGGCCACGCGATGGCGATCGAGTACGAGGTGAAGCTGGCCGGCGAGCGGGCCGCCCTGTTGGCGGCGCTCGATCGCATTGGCGCGGCGCCCCGCGGCGAGCGGCTGCTCGAGGACGACCTCGTGCTCGATCGCGCCGGCGACGAGCTAGCCACTAGCGGCCGGCTGCTGCGATTGCGCCGCCGCGGCGAGGAGTTCCTGCTGACCTTCAAGGGTCCCTACGAGCAGGGGCTGGGGGTCAAGGCGCGACCCGAGGTGCAGACGCCGGTGGCCGACGGCGCGGCGATGCGATCGCTGCTCGAGGAGCTCGGCTATCGGGTCGC
>DASWHK010000276.1:0-4446 GCA_036398215.1 Acidobacteriota bacterium
AAAGCGCTTCTGATGTGTCGAAAGACATACTATTATGAATGGATATTATCACCATCGGCAGATACGCCGTGAGTGTTTGGGACTCTCCCGGTGGCGGGCCGCTCCCCGGGAGGCCGTGGTTGGGGGGCGGTATAGCGATGAAGCGGTGTTTCGCCTTCGGAGGCGTGCTGTACGCGGGCGTGGGGTTGTTTCTGTTTCTGGCGGTCTATCTGCGCGGCAACGACAGCGCCTATACCTCCGCACAAAGCTGGTCCGACGCGTTGGAGGTTGGCCTCACCTGGCCCTGGCACGTGCTGCAGTACTTCGGCATCGGGGGCTGAGGCCGGCGAGCGAGCCGGCGGGAGGCGGATCCCGCGGCCCGAGGCCGGGCGGCATGCCGGGCGTTGACCTCGGCCCCGCCGTCGTTGACCTCGGCCCCGCCATGTGCTGAAAGACGAGGCTGCGGCGAACGGCGGCCCTCCATGAGCGACGACAAGCGCGTCTACCTGTTCGATTCGACCCTGCGCGACGGGGCGCAGACCCAGGGCGTCGACTTCAGCGTCGCCGACAAGTTCGCCATCGCCCAGGCGCTCGACGAGCTCGGCGTCGACTACGTCGAGGGCGGCTGGCCAGGGGCCAATCCGACCGACGACGCCTTCTTCGCCGATCCGCCGGCGCTCAAGACCGCGCGGCTCGTCGCCTTCGGCATGACCCGGCGGGCCGGGCGCAGCACCGCCAACGACCCGGGGCTTGCGGGCCTGGCGAACGCCAAGGCGGACAGCGTCTGCATGGTGGGCAAGGCCTGGGACTTCCACGTCGACGTGGCGCTCGGCATCGCCGCGGACGAGAACCTCGCCATGATCGCGGAGAGCGTGGCGCACATGGTCGCGCGCAAGGCCGAGGTCATGTTCGACGCCGAGCATTTCTTCGACGGCTACAAGGCCAACCGCGAGTTCGCGCTGGGGTGCCTCACGGCCGCCTACGAGGCCGGCGCGCGCTGGGTCGTGCTGTGCGACACCAACGGCGGCACCCTGCCCGACGAAGTGGAGCGGATCGTCGGCGAGGTGGCGGCGGTGGTTCCGGGCAGTCACCTCGGCATCCACTGCCACAACGACACCGAGAACGCGGTGGCCAATTCGCTGGCCGCGGTGCGCACCGGCGCCCGCCAGGTGCAGGGGACCCTGAACGGTCTCGGCGAGCGCTGCGGCAACGCCAATCTGGTGTCGCTGATCCCCAGCCTGATGCTCAAGACCGAGTACGACATCGCCATCGATGCGGCCCGGCTCGCCCAGCTCACCCACGTCTCGCGAATGCTCGACGAACGGCTCAACCGCGCCCCCGCCGCCAACGCCGCCTACGTCGGCGACAGCGCCTTCGCCCACAAGGGGGGCCTCCACGTCTCGGCGGTGGAGAAGGATCCGCGCACCTACGAGCACGTCGCCCCGGAGCTGGTCGGCAACCGCCGGCACATCGTGATCTCGGACCAGGCCGGGCGCTCCAACGTGCTGGCGCGGTTCCGCGAGATCGGCCTCGACAGCCACGCCGACGAGGACCAGATCGCCCGGGTCGTGGACCGGGTGAAGGCGCGCGAGTTCGAGGGCTACGCCTACGACGGCGCCGAGGCCTCGTTCGAGCTGCTCGCCCGGCGCGCCCTGGGCCAGGTGCCGGACTACTTCTCGCTGCGCCGCTTCCGGGTGATGGACGACCGGCGCTGGAACGCCCGCGGCGAGCTGGTGACGGAATCCGAGGCGACCGTGACGCTGGCGGTCGCCGGCCGCGACTACATGACCGTCGCCAACGGCAACGGGCCGGTCAACGCCCTCGACATCGCGATCCGCAAGGCGCTGCTGCCGATCTATCCGCAGCTCCAGGGCATGCGCCTCGCCGACTACAAGGTACGCATCCTGACGCCGCAGGCCGGCACCGGGGCGATCACCCGGGTGATGATCGAGCACGCCGACGAGGCCGGGCGCCACTGGAACACGGTCGGGGTCTCCGCCAACATCATCGACGCCTCCTACAACGCCCTCTTCGACGGCATCGTCTGGAAGCTGTTGCAGGAAGGGGCGGAGCCGCCCGGCGAGTCCGCCTGACGGCGCGCGCCGGACGCGCCCCTGGCGACGCTGAGCGCCGACGACCATGGCCGGAACCGACAAAGGCCGCCCCTCCATGACCGGCGGGCCCAGCATCATCCTGGTCGAGCCCCAGCTCGGCGAGAATATCGGCATGGTGGCGCGGGCCATGCTGAACTGCGGCCTGACGAGTCTCAGCCTGGTGCGGCCCCGCGACGGCTGGCCCAATCCGGCGGCCGAGGCGGCGGCGGCCGGCGCCAACGCGGTGCTGGACGGCGCTTCCGTCTATGCCTCGACGCGCGATGCGGTGGCGGGCTGCCGGCGGGTCTACGCCACCACGGCGCGGCCGCGCGGCATGGTGAAGCCGGTGCTGACGCCGCGCGCCGCCGCGCGCGACATGCGCGGGCTTCAGGCGCGGGGCGCCGCCGTGGCGCTGCTGTTCGGTCCGGAGCGCTCCGGGCTCACCAACGACGACCTGGTGCTGGCGGACCGGGTGATCGCGGTGCCGCTCAACCCGGCCTTCGCCTCGCTCAACCTCGCCCAGGCGGTGCTGATCATCGGCTACGAATGGTTCCAGGCGGCCGACCCGGACCCTGGCGAAAACCTCGCCCGCGGCGTCGGCCTGCCGGCGGCGCGCGCCGAGCTGCTGAACTTCCTCGCGCGCCTGGAGCGGGCGCTCGACGCCGGCCAGTTCTTCCATCCGCCGGAGAAGCGCGCCGTCATGGTGCGCAACCTGCGCAACGTCTTCCTGCGCGGCGACCTGACCGACGCCGAGCTGCGCACGCTGCACGGCGTGGTGAGCGCGCTGCTGAAGGCGAAGCCGGACAGGGCGGACTGAAACGCATCTCTCAGGCGTCGGGCCGCAGCTCGCCCAGCGCCCGTTCGCCCGGTTCGATGAATTCGGCCTCGGGGTCGCCGGTGTGGCCGTAGCTCGACCAGGCCGCGAAGCCGAGCCGCGCCAGGACCTCGGGCGGGCAGCGCGCCAGTACCTCCGGGCGCAGGCCGCGGGTATAGTTCTCCAGCGGGCGGCATTGCGGCCCGCAATAATTCGTTGTGATGCCGCGGCGGGACCGGCGGCTCAGGTTGGCGCCGGCCGCATGCCACAGCCGCCCGTCGAGGACGAAGGCGGTGCCGGCCGGGCCGGTCGCCGCCACCGTCGCCACCTTGTGCGGCACCGAGGGGTCCGGGGCGCGGCCGCTCAGATGGCTGCCCGGCACCAGGCGGGTCGCGCCGTTCTCCTCGGTGAAGTCGTCGATCATCCACATGACGTTGGCCACCATGGCCGCGCTGATCGGCTCGGTCGCGGGCCGCGGGTCGAGCGACCGGCCGTCGCCGCGCCGGAGCGCCGAGACCGGGCGGGCCCGGGCGCCGGGCGCCGTCGGCGGCGGCATCCACCACTGGTCGGTGTGGAGCGCCATGGTCTCGCTGCCCGGCAGCTGGATCTGCGCATCGACGCACGAGATCAGGTAGTCCGGGCCGAGCAGGCGCTCGACCAGCGCCGTCGCGATCGGGTGCCGCACCAACTCGAGGAACGCCGCCCCCTTGTTGAGCAGCATCCCGACCCACTGGCTGCGCGCTTGCGGGTTGGCGGGATTCTTGCTCGCGTGGAGCGCCCGCTCGGCCGCCGCCTGCTCGCCGAGCCGCGTTCGGACCGCCCGGAGCGAAGGCGGCTCGAGCGCCGCCTCGATGAGGCAGTAGCCCTGTTCGCGCAGGTCGCGCTCCAGCACCTCCGGGTCCCGCGAGGGCCGCGGCAGCGCGGCCTCGTCCCATGCTCCCCGCGTGATCTTGCCCATCGCGCACCTCGCCTCCGCCGACCCGCCATCGGCAAGAGGCGGGTCCGGCCAAGGCTAGACTAGCCGGCCCGGCGCCCGGGCGGCTACGGCGAATTGGACAAGCCCTCGCGGCGTCGGTGCGGCGTCGCTGGCCGTCGGGATCGATCAGGTATAGAGTGCTGGCATCTCGACCTCGGGAGCAACGGCGGTGGCCGGCGGCGTCGGCAGACGGGTGGCAGTGGGAGCCGCGATCCTCGGTTTCGTGATCGCCGGGCTCGCGGTGATCGCCCTTTTGCAGCTCGTCGGCTGGCTGGCGATCGGCGTGATCGGGCTCTTGGTGCTGCTCGCGTCGGTCTGGCTGGACATGCTCGGCGGTCATGCCCTCGCAGACTTCTCCCCCGGCGGCGAGGCGGTACAGCTGCTGGCGAGACAGATGGCCGAACGGGACCGGGCGTCGCCCGAGCAGAAGCTCGCCATGGCCGCCGAGCGGGAAAGCCGCAGGCGTCAGCACTACATTGCCCGGACCGTCGGCGTCGCCTTGACCGCCGCCGGGTTCGGCTTGTTCCTGCTACATCAGGCGTGACCCGCTGGCGCTTGGGTTCATCCCGATTTCGAGCGGCTTT
>DASWHK010000277.1:0-3823 GCA_036398215.1 Acidobacteriota bacterium
ACGGCGGCGATCGGATGGAGAACGAAGTGGCACGCGACAACGCGCGGACGTTCCTGCTCACCGGCGGGGCCGGCTTCATCGGCTCCCATCTGGCGGAGAAGATCCTCGCCGGCGGCGACAGGGTGCTGGCGATCGACGACCTGTCGACCGGCTCGCTCGACAATATCGCCGGCCTGCTCGATCACCCGCGCTTCCGCTTCGCCCGCGCCCGTATCGAGGACGCCGTCGTTCTCGAGCGGATGTCGTCGGAGGCCGACGTGGTGGTTCACCTCGCTGCCGCCGTCGGCGTCCAGCTGATCGTCGAGCACCCGGTGCACACCATCGAGACCAACGTCATGGGCACCGAGGAGGTCCTTCGCGCGGCGCTCCGCTACCGCTGCCGGGTATTGGTGGCGAGCACCTCGGAGGTGTACGGCAAGGGCAGCAAGCTCCCCTTCGTCGAGGAGGACGACGTGCTGCTGGGAGCGACCAGCCACAGCCGCTGGGCCTATGCGGCCAGCAAGATGGTCGACGAGTTCCTCGGCCTCGCCTACTGGCGCGAGTACGGCCTCCCGGTGGTTCCCTTCCGGCTGTTCAACACCATCGGCCCGCGCCAGACGGGCCGCTACGGGATGGTGGTGCCGCGCTTCGTCCGCCAGGCGCTGGCCGGCGAGCCGATCACCGTCTACGGTGACGGCACCCAGCAGCGCTGCTTTTGCGACGTCGGCGACGTCGTGGTCGCGATCCTCGGCCTCGCCGAGCACGCGGAGGCGCCGGGCCGCGTCTTCAACATCGGCGCCAGCGAGGAGATCTCGATCCTCGAGCTGGCCGAGCGGGTCAGGAAGCTGACCGGCAGCGATTCGCCGATCGAGATGGTTCCCTACAGCGAGGCCTACGCGCCGGGATTCGAAGACATGCAGCGCCGCGTCCCCAGCACCGAGCGGATCCACGCCTTGCTCGGCTGGCAGCCGACGCGGGCGCTCGACGAGATCCTCCAGGACGTCATTTCCTGGGAGCGGGCCCGCGCCGGCGATCTGGCGGAAGACCGCGAATGATATCCATCGGTCCCTCTCTGACCGCGAACCCCAAGCGCCGCATGCGAAGCCGCCAGGACATGGAGAGGTACACATGAGCACACGGGAGGCCCACACGCTCGTCACCCCTTGTGGCGGCAGGCTGGTCGATCTCGTGGTCTCCGCCGAGCGCGCCGAGGAGCTCAAGGCGCGCTCCGCCCACATGCCGTCGATCCAGGTCAGCGAGAGGGTGGCCTGCGACCTGGAGCTGATGGCGACCGGCGGCTTCTCGCCGCTCGATCGTTTCATGGGCGCCGCCGACCACGAGCGCGTCGTCGCCGAGATGCGGCTCGCCGGCGGCCAGCTCTTCCCGATCCCGGTGACCCTCACAGTCGGCCGCGAGCACGAGCTTTCGCTGGACGGGCAGGTGGCGCTGCGCAGCGCCAAGAACGAGCTGCTGGCGGTGATGACCGTCGAGGAGATCTACGAGTGGGACCGCGAGGAGGTCGCCCGCCAGGTCTTCGGCAGCGAGGACTTCCGCCACCCGCTGGTCTCGGAGATGTCGCGCTGGGGCGAGCTCAACCTCTCCGGGGCGATCGAGGTGGTGCAGACGCCGCCGCACAGCGACTTTCGCGAGCTGCGCATGACGCCGGCCGAGGTTCGCGCCCAGCTCGAGTCGATCGGCAACCCCAACGTCGTTGCCTTCCAGACCCGCAACCCGCTGCACCGCGTCCACGAGGAGATCGTCCGCCGCGCCATCGACGCCGTCGACGGCGTCTTGCTGCTGCACCCGGCCGTCGGCATGACCAAGCCCGGCGACGTCGACCACTTCACCCGCGTCCGCACCTACCGGGTCCTGGCCGAGAGGTACTTCGAGGCCGGCCGGGCGCTGCTCGCCCTGCTGCCGCTGGCCATGCGCATGGCCGGCCCCCGCGAGGCGCTCTGGCACGCGCTGATCCGCCGCAATCACGGCGCCAACTGGCTGATCGTCGGCCGCGACCACGCCGGGCCCGGCCTCGACTCGCAGGGCAAGCCCTTCTATGGCCCGTACGACGCCCAGGAGCTGGCGCGCAAGCACAGCGAGGAGATCGGCGTCGGCGTGGCGCCGTTCCACGAGCTCGTCTACCTGGCCGAGGAGGACCGCTACGAGGAGGCCTCGAAGGTGCCCGAGGGCGCCCGCACGCTGTCGATCTCCGGCACCAAGGTGCGCGAGCA
The DNA here is from genome assembly GCA_036398215.1 of Acidobacteriota bacterium. Lineage (GTDB taxonomy): Bacteria > Acidobacteriota > UBA890 > UBA890 > UBA890 > DASWHK01. The sequence continues at coordinate 2,208 of DASWHK010000277.1, forward strand.
ATACCTGGAGACCGGCACCCGGCTGCCGGACTGGTTCAGCCGCCCGGAGGTCGCCGAGATCCTCGGCGAGGCGCACCCGCCGCGCCATCGCCAGGGCTTCTGCGTCTGGTTCACCGGCCTCAGCGGCTCCGGCAAGTCGACGACCGCCGACGCGCTGACCGTCATGCTGCAGGAGGAGGGCCGCCAGGTGACCGTGCTCGACGGCGACGTCGTGCGCACCCACCTGTCGCGCGGCCTCGGCTTCTCGCAGGAGGACCGCGACATCAACATCCGCCGCATCGGTTTCGTGGCGGCGGAGATCGTCCGCCACGGCGGTGCCGTGATCTGCGCCGCGGTCAGCCCCTACCGCGCCACCCGCAACGACGTCCGCAACATGGTCGGTGACGACAACTTCGTCGAGGTCTTCGTCGACACGCCGATCGGCGTCTGCGAGCAGCGCGACGCCAAGGGGCTGTACGCCAAGGCGCGGGCCGGCGAGATCAAGGGGTTCACGGGAATCGACGACCCCTACGAGGAGCCGACGTCCGCGGAGGTCATCCTCGACACGGTGACCCACACCCCCGAGGAGAACGCCCGCCGGATCATCACCCTGCTGCGCAGCGAGCGGCTGCTGCGCCAGGGCGAGGACCTCGAGGACGGGGGCGACGTTGCCCCGTGAGCTCGAGGTCGTCTCGGAGATCGCCCGCGCCGCGGGCGCCATTGTCCTGAAGCACTACGAGGCAGGCGCCGGCGCCGACGCCCACAAGGACGGCGAGCCGGTCACCGTCGCCGACCGCGAGTCCGACGCCTACATCGTGCGGGCGCTGCGCCGGGCCTTTCCCGACGACGAGATCGTCTCCGAGGAGTCCTCCGGCAGGCTAGCGCGCGAGGCCGAACCCGGGCGCGGGGCCGGCTCGCGCAGGAGGTCTCTCGATGACGAGGCGGCGGGCGTCGGGGTGGATTCACGATCCGGCAAGGATTCCGCCGCGGGGGCCGGCCCCGAGCGCGATGCGGCGGCCGAGCTCGACGACCCGCCGTTCCAGCTCGAGCACGCCGCCGACGCCGAGCCGCCCACGATCGAGCACGCGCCGCCGCGGGTCTGGTACGTCGACCCGATGGACGGCACCAGCGACTTCGTCGCCCGCACCGGCGACTTCGTGGTGATGATCGGCCTGGCGATCGCCGGCTGGCCGGTGCTCGGCGTCGTCTACCACCCGCCGAGCGACACCCTGTACCGCGGCGGCCATGGCCTCGGCGCCGAGAAGCTGGCGGCCGGCGAGCGCACCGAGCTGCAGGTCTCCGGGGTTCGCGACCCGCGCCAGGCGCGGCTGGTGGTGAGCCGCTCGCACACGCCCGAGATCGTCGCCGGGCTGGCGAGCCGGCTCGGCTTCGAGCGCCTCGAGCCGTGCGGCAGCGTCGGGCTCAAGGCGGCGCGCATCGCCGAGGGCTCCAGCGACGCGTACCTGCACCCCTCGATCGGCACCAAGCTCTGGGACACCTGCGCGCCCGAGGCGATCGTGGTGGCCGCCGGCGGCACCTTCAGCGACTGCGACGGCAGGCCGCTGGTCTACGATCGCCGCCACCTGCACAACGAACGCGGCATCATCGCCAGCAACGGCCGCCTCCACGACATCCTG
>DASWHK010000278.1:0-3268 GCA_036398215.1 Acidobacteriota bacterium
GGGTCGACCTCGCGGACGGCCTCGCGCAGCAGCTCGGCCACGGGGCGCGATTCCCCCGCCGTGCGCGCCAGGAGCCGCAGCCAGCCATCCGGCGATGCCGCCAAGGGGACGTAGACGTGGGGAGGCGGCTCGTCGCGGAGCAACGGAACGTCGACCATCCGGAAGTAGCCGGGCGACGTGGCGTTGATGGCGGCCCACGGCAGCCCCTCGAGCTCGGGCGCGTCGGGCAGCGAGACCGACGAGATGATCCGCCGGCCGAACGGCGCCGAGGTGGCGACGGCTGCGTCGATGACGCCCGGCGTGCCGCCGGCGCGCGCCAACAGCCGGCCCGCGTAGGCGAGCCGCTGCTCTTCCCGCGGGTACAACCAGCCCGGCAGGTCCACCTCGGCCATCAGGAGCTGCTCGGCCTGGAATCCCGGCTGAACGCGAAGCAGGCCGAGCAGGGTCCGGACCAGCAGACCGGCGCCCGCCAGCAACATGAGGGTCAGGGCCACCTGGACGACGACCAGCGCCCCGGTGGCGCGCCCCAGGCGTCGCCCCTCGCCGGCGCCGCGGCCCGAGGCGATCAGGCTTCCGGCCCGGGCGCGCCTCCCCGCCCGCAGCGCCGGGGCGCTGCCGGCGGCAATCCCGGCCAGAAACGTGCCGGCGAGCGTCGCGCCGAGGACGCCGGAGTTGATGCCGATGTCGTTGATGCGCGGGATCAGCCCGCCGCCGAGCGACAGGATCAGCGGGATCGTCCGGTGCGCCACCAGGACCCCGAGCAGGCCGCCGGCGGCGGCCAGCAGCAACGACTCGACCAGCACCTGGCCCATGAGCCGCCGCGAGCTCGCCCCCACCGCCATGCGGATCGACATCTCCCGCTCGCGCGCCGCGCCGCGCGCCAGCAGCAGGTTGGCGACGTTCGAGCAGGCCACCATGAGCACCAGGCCGACGGCACCGAGCAGCAGCAAGAGCGGCTGCCGCACGTCCTCGCTCACCCAGGCGTGCAGCGGCGTGACGTTGGCCCGCCACTCGATGCGCCGGCTGTGGCGCTCGCCGCTGCGCTCGAGGTCATCGAGAACGGCATCGAGCTCGGCCTTGGCCTGCGCCCGGGTGACGCCCGCTTGCAAGCGGCCGACGACCCAACAGTCTCCCTGCGCGTTGCCGGGCTCCTCGAGTCTCTCGATTCGCACGCCGAGGGGGATCCAGACCGTGGGGCGGTTGGGATCCCCGAAGGTAGGAAAGCGGAAGCCGCTGGGCATGACGCCGACGATCTCGTAGGGCTCGCCGTCGAGGTTCAGGGTGCGGCCGATCGCCCCGGGATCGCCGCCGAAGCGCGTCGACCAGAAGCCATGGCTGAGCACGACGACGCGCGGTCCGCCGGCCCCGTCCTCCTCCGGCAGGAACCCGCGGCCATGGAGGGGCTGGGCCCCGAGAAGGCCGAAGAGGTTGCTTTCGACGGCGTTGGCGCTGACCTCTTCAGGGTCGCCGACGCCGGTGACCAGGGGCGCGTCCGACGTGTAGACCGCCATCTCCTCGAAGAGGCGCACCCGCTGCCGCCAGGCTCTGTAGGTCGAGATCATCACGACGCCGCCGCCGGCGCCGCTGTCACCGGCCTCGATGAGCCGCGCCGGCAATTCGTTGACATCGACCAGCCGTTCCGGCTCCGCGAACGGCAGCGGCCGCAACAGCGTCGCCTCGACGACGCTGAACACCGCGGTGTTGGCGCCGATGCCCAGCGCGAACACCACGATCGCCACGACGGTCACGGTCGGGTTGGCGGCGAACGTCCGCAGGGCATACCGCGCATCTTGAAGGACGCCCTCGACGAAGCGCCCACGCGAGGAGGCGTGACCCCGGCGGTTTCCCTTACCCCCGGCGGTCCCGTTGGGCGTTGCGTCGCCGCTCCGGGCCGAGGCCCGACGGTGAGCCGCGCTCTCGTCGGAGGTGTCGATCGTCCCTTCCTCGCCCCGCGCGCGTAGGCCCCATCGCGCCGCCTCGGCGCAGGCAACCAGGCCGAGCCACCAGGCAGCGGCGCGGCCGCGCTGCGATCGGGCTTCGACGTAGAGGTCCTCGAAGAGGTCTTCCATCTCGCGGGCGGCCCGCTGCCGATCCGCCACCGGATAGGCGCGCAGGAAGAGCCGGTAGATGCGCCGCGCCGGAAGAACGGCGCGCGTCACCGCACGACCTCCTGGATCACGTGCGTGGCACCCCGGAGGGGCGGACCGACAGTCGCCGCCGCGGCGAGGGTCATCGCGCCTTCTCCTCGCTCAGCTCCTTGACCTCGGCGGTCTCCACCAGGCGCTTCAACCGCGCCGCCTCGGCGGCGGCGACCTCACGCCCGAGCGGCGTGATCGCGTAGTAGGCGCGCGCCGGCCCCCCGCCGCCCGGCGACCGGCGGCCGGACCTCTCGATCAGACCGTTTCGCTCCATCCGCCGCAGCACCGCGTAGAGGTTGCCCGGCAGCAAATCGATCTGGCCGCCGCTCCGTTCGCGCATCTCCTTGACGATGTCGTAGCCGTAGCTCTCGCCGCCGAGCAGCACGACGAGCAGCATGAAGTCGACCGCGCTCAGCGGCAGGGGCGCCGGACCGCTCTGTTCTCGCATCTCGTCCTCCGGGAAGCATCATTACCGATCGCCACTCTCATCTTCGAAGCCGCTCTCATTCCCCAGGTCCTGCTCACATCCTCCAGGCAGAAGCGTTGAACCTTCGCAGAGTATACTTAAGATTAGTATACTAATGCAAAGTATATTTTGTCTCGACACCTGGAGCCGCGCTGAGGCCTCGGGCGAGGGCCACGAGGACCCACGAGACGGCCGGCGAGCTGCTGGGATTCCACCCGTACGTGGACCTGCTGCTGACCGGCGGAGGGTTTGATCGGGACGCGGATTCGGCCTGTCGCCACTCACGTCCGTCAGAACCGCTCGACGAGACGCATCCGCTTCCTCACCGGGATGTTGGCGAGGGGCGCAGGTGTATCCGCCGTTCTTGTTGAACTCCGAAAGGTCGATCTCTTGCGGGAGCTTCGCCGACTCCGCAGCGTCGACTACAGGTCTCCCACGAGGTCGGGCGCCCAGAGCTCGACGCGGCCGTCGGCCGCCAGATGGAAGAGTCGAGTGGCGGCGTCCGTGAGCGTCAATACGACGACGCCGCATGAACCTGGCGAATCACCGGAAGGAGTTCTTCCAGGTCGCGCTCGACGATCCACGGATCCTTCCGCTGTCTGGTGAGGATCCATCGTGCCGCTTCGCTACCAACGGGGCTTGCCGCTACCGCCCGGTGATCGAA
>DASWHK010000279.1:0-7204 GCA_036398215.1 Acidobacteriota bacterium
GGCCTTGAAACAGAAGAGCTGGCCGTCCTCGGTGCCGATCACCAGCCGCCCCTGGGCGATGGCCGGGGAGGCGACGATCGACGATCCGGTCTCGAACTTCCAGCCCACCTCGCCGCTGGCCAGATGGAGCATCGTGACCTCGCCGGTGCTGGCGCCGAACACGACACGGTCGCCGACAATCACCGGCGAGCTGTCGATGCGGGCCTGCGCCCGATAGGTCCACAACGGCTCGCCGGTGGCGGCGTCGATCGCGTGCATCATCCGATCGCGGCCGCCGATCAGCAGACGACCGCCAGCGATCGCCGCCGACGAGTAGAAGGGGAACTTGCGCTGCGGGTGCTCGTACTCCCACAGCAGCTCGCCGGTCTCCAGGTCGAGCGCCAGCACCTGGTTCTCGTAGGTGCCGAAGTAGGCGACCCCGCCGGCGATCGCGGGACTGCCACCTACATACGAATAGATCTGGACCTCGGAGATGAGCTCGCCGCCGGCCAGGTCGACGACCCGGCAGAAGCCGTCGCAGCCCACCGAGACCACCTTGCCGTCGACGATCGCCGGGGTGCCGTTGACGTAGCCCTCGGTCTGGATCCGCCAGGCGACGCTGCCGTCGGCGGCGTTGAGCGCGTAGATGCTGTTGTCGTAGGAGCCGAAGATCAGCTTGCCGTCGGCATAGTTGGCCGCCGAGATGATGCCGGCGCCGGTGCTGAACACCCATTTCCGCTCGCCGGTGACGGCGTCGAGGGCGTGGAACTCGCCGGCTTCGTCGCCGAAGTAGACGACGCCGTCGAACACCGAGGGCGACGACTTGACCTCGGCCGCCGCCTGGAACTTCCACAGCTCCCGGCCGCTCTGCAGGTCGACGGCGTAGAAGAACGTGTCGAGCGAGCCGAAGTAGACGCGGCCGTCGACGATCGCGGCGGTCGACTCGATGCTGTCGCCGGCCTCGAACATCCAGGCCGGCTCGAGGCTCGCGGCCAGTGCCCCGGCGGGGAGCGCGCCGTTGAGCGCCGCGTCGTTGCGGAACAGCCGCCAGGCGTCGTGCTGGAGCGACGCGTCGCCGCCGGCGGGCAGCGCGCCGGCGAGCAGTACGCCGGCGAGGACCGCCGCAATCCTGGGCGTCGCCGGTAAGGGTTTCATCGTCGTTCTCATGGCGTCAAAACGCGGCCTCGTAGAGCCGCAGCAAGGCCGCTTCGTCCACCGGGCGCGGGTTGAAACCGGCGGTCCACTGGCCCGCGGCCTCGGCGGCGAGCTCGGGCAGCGTGGCGCGCTCGACGCCGAGCCCGGAGAGCCGGAAGGCGTGGCCGCTGGCGGCGCGCAACGCCTCGATCTCCTGCGGGAGCGAGGCGGCGAGGTCCTCGTAGAGGTCGGCGACCGCCGGGGCGTTGAAGCGCACCACGCCGGGCAGCATTGCGGCCACCGCGATGCCGTGGGTGATGTCGTAGCGGGCGGTCAGTGGGTTGGCGCAGGCGTGGGCGGCGCCGAGCATCGAGCACTCGATCGCCGCCCCGGCCAGGTAGGCGCCGAGCTGCATCTTGCCGCGGACCTCGATGTCTTCGGGCCCGTGGAGCGAGGCGGGGAAGCTCGCCGACAGCAGCCGCCAGGCCTCGCGGGCGTACATCTGCGAGACCGGGTTGCGGGCGGTGGCGACGTAGCTCTCGACCGCGTGGGCGATGGCGTCGAGGCCGGTGGCGACCGCCACGACGCGGGGCACGGTGGCGGTGAGCTCCGGATCGAGCACCACCGAGCGGAAGTGCGCCTTCTCGTCGCCGCAGGCCATCTTCAAATGGGTGTCGGGCTGGGCGATCAGGGCGAACGACTGCGCCTCGCTGCCGGTGCCGGCGGTCGTCGGCACGCCAACCGACGGCAGCATCGGCCGGTGCGCCTTGTGGACGCCCCAGTAATCCTCCATCTTGCCGCCGTTGGTCAGCAGGAAGTTGATCCCCTTGGCGCAATCCATGGCGCTGCCGCCCCCGAGGCCGACGAGGCAATCGATCTCCCGGCCGGCGGCGAAGCGGGTGCCCGCCTCGACGTGCTCTGTGGTCGGATTCTCGGCGACACCGTCGAACACGAACGTCTCGATCGGGCCGCCGGCAAAGGTCTCCACGGCGCGCTCGACGTGTCCGGCGGCCTCGATCCCGGGGTCGGTGACGATCAGCACGCGGCGGCCGCCGAGCTCCTCGACCAGCGCCGGCAGACGGGAGAGCGTGCCGGCGCCGAACTCGACCCGCACGACGCCGATTCGCGCCGACCACGGCCGACTGGACGCGGCGTCGCCTATCTCGGGCACGGGGGCGAGCTCGGGGGGCATCCCTGGGTCCTTTCCGTCGGGTGGCCATCTGTCGCGGCCACCGGCGCAAGTTCCGGCCATCCGGCGGTCGGCGAGGATCGTCCATGAGGGCACGATTGACCGCGCGCTGGCCGTCTGGGGATGCTCAGAAGATACCACAAGCCGCCGATTCGACCGGCTCCGCGGCCGCCCCGCCCCACGGCCTGCTAGCGTTCGTCGCCGGGATCGTCGTCGGGGCCGGCATCGTCGCGATCGCCGTCCTCGTCGGGGAGACCGACGTAGTCCTCGCCGGAGAGGTCGCTGTCGTCGACCTCCTCGTAGTCGCCCGCCACGGCCTCATCGAGCTCGTCGGACTCGCGGATCTCGCCGAGCATCTCCTTGACCGATTCGGCGTCCTCCTCGGCGACGTGGATGATGGCGCCCAGCGAGGCGCGGCTGACGTTGCTACCCATGCCACCGACAGGCAGCAGGCCGAGGGCCTCTTCTCCCTGGACGAAGTACTCGATGCCGGCCGAGTCCAGCAGCGAGCGGACCACCGGCAGCAGGGCGGCGTCGGTGGTGCGGAAGACCGCGACGATCTTGGCGTCGGGCTCGCCCTCTTCCTCCTCGGGCGGGGAGAGAACGAGGCTGACGCCGCAGTCCGCGCATTCGGTGACCTCAGGCCGGTACTCGGCGCCGCAAACGGGGCAAAACATCGCGGCGGCCGGCGGCCCGCTAGAACTCGGTGCGGCGCTGGCGCTGGACCTGGCGGCGGCGGCGGCGGCGCGCCGCGGCGGCCTTCAGGCGCTTCGCTTCGCTCGGCTTTACGAAGAAGCGGCGGCGCCGGAGGTCGCGCAAGATGCCGGCGCGCTGGACCTCGCGCCGGAACTTCTTGATCGCCCACTCGAGGCGATCGCCTTCCTTGAGCCTTACTTCGACCATGCTTTCTCCAACAAAAAAGGACCCGGTTCGTTGCTCAGGTCCCGGATGGGCGTCGGTATGTGGGCCGCATCGGACGATGCGTCTACCGCACCCCCAAACCTATCACGAGCGCCGCCCGGGTGTCGAGCGAAGCGCCGAGGCTGAGGTGGGCGCCGAGGCTGGGGTCAAGCGTCGAGGACCTCGCGAACCTTTCGTGCCAGCAGCTCGGGGGTGAAAGGCTTCGAGATGAACGGCGCCGTGGGGTCCAGTTTGCCGCTGCTGCGGACGCCGAGCTCGGCGTAGCCGGACATGAACAAGACCTTGAACGACGTACCCTGCTCGCGCAGCGCCGTATACAGCTCTGGTCCCGTACCTCCCGGCATCACCACGTCGGTTAGCAAGAGCGAGATACGGCTGTGTTCGCGCTCGGAGATTTCGCGCGCCTCAGCCGGACTCTCTGCGAAAAGGACCCGATAGCCTTGTCCCTCGAGGGTTCGCCGCAGGAGACGCAGGACCATCGGCTCGTCCTCGACCACCAGGATCGTTTCCGACCCGGGCCGAGCCTCACCCACGACCCGCGGAGCTTCCCTCGTTTCCTCGGCCTCTTCGAGTACCTGCGGGAAATAGACCTTGAACGTGGTGCCGTGCCCCGGCTCGCTGTAGACCCAGATGTAGCCGTCGTGGCGTTTGACGATCCCGTAGACCGTCGACAGCCCGAGACCCGTCCCGCTTCCCACTTCCTTGGTTGTGAAGAAGGGCTCGAAGGCGCGCTCGCGCGTCTCGGCGTCCATGCCGCTGCCGGTGTCGGTGACCGCCATCATCAGGTAGCTTCCCGGCTTCACCACCCCCCTCCGGGAGACGTAGTCCTCGTCCAGCGTGACGCTCTCGGTCTCGATGGTCAGTTTCCCGCCCTCGGGCATGGCATCGCGCGCATTGATCGCCAGGTTCACGAGCACCTGCTCAAACTGGCCCCCGTCGACGCGTGCCGCCAACTGCCCGGGGTAGGTCGTGAGGCAGAGCTCGATGTGCTCGCCAATCAGGTGCGGCAACATGCGCCCCGTATCTGCGACTAGCTGGTTGATATCGAGGACCGTCGTTTCCAGCGGCTGTCGGCGGCTGAAGGTCAGCAGTTGCTTGGTCAAGCCGCTGGCTCGATCGGCGATCTCGCGGATGTTCTCGAGGTCCGCGGCAACGGGAGAATCGCCGGGAAGCCGGCCGAGCGCCAGGCAGCAGAAGCCGGTAATGCCGGTGAGCAGATTGTTGAAGTCGTGGGCGATACCGCCAGCGAGCTGACCGATCGCTTCCATCTTCTGCGATTGCTCCAGTTGTTCCTCGAGCGCCCGGTACTCGGTGACGTCCAGCGCCAAGCCGTCGACCGCGACCACCCTTCCTGTTTCATCGAAGACGGGCACCTCCCGAACGCTCATGCGACGGACGCTACCGCCCTTGTGATAGACCTCGACCTCGTACGCGGGTTGGCGGACCCCTTTGACGCTGAGGGCCGTGTGCCTTGCGGTTTGCTGGTTGATCGGATTGTCGGTCTCGTAGTCCTGATGGTGACGCAGGAATTCCTCCTGCGCGTAGCCCAGGACCTCGGTAACGGAGGGCGAAACGTAGGTGAAAACCCCGTCGGTATCGTGGGTGTAGAGGAAGTAGTCGTGCTGGAGCCCTTCCATGAGTCGCTGATACTTCTGCTCGATCTTCCGAACGGCCGCATCGCCGCGTTTCTTCTCGGTCACGTCGTCGGCGATGCTGACGATCTGCTCCACTGATCCGGCGGCGCCGACGAGTGGGAAGGCTCGGTGATGTACCCAGCGGACGACCCCATTGGGGCGGACGATGCGGTATTCCTCGTCGAACCCCGACGCCGAAATATGCGACAGGCCCGTCCTGACGCGCTCGCGATCACCGGCATGTACGGTTTTGATCCAGGCCTCGGGATGTTTGTGCGACGATTCCCCGGAGGTGCCCCATATCAGCTCACACGCCGGACTTGCGAAAAGAACTTCGCGAGCCGTCCCGTCCCAGACGAAGATCGCTTCACGGACATTGTCTGCCACCATACGGAACAGGTCGGCCCCATCGACCGCAGGGCGGCGATGAGGTTCGACCACGCGGGGCCGGGAATCTGCAGGCTGTCTCAAGAGCTTCGCCCCTTTCAACCAGCTGGCGCTCCAATCGACGTCGCCGCCCTTCGGCGAGCCGCGCGGGTCCTTTTCCAGCCGGGCCGGCTTCGGCGCCAGACGAGCGCGGCGGGTGGTCCGCTCCTGTCCGACGCAGCTTGGCGGCAGCCCACCGGAGGCCGGCCGCTCCACAGCGAAGACACAACGCGCCTTATCGTACCCGCTGAGGCGTGGACCGAAGAAGCCCTCTTGCCCCACTCGCCGGCCAGCGTGTGCCTGGCGGCGTGCCATAGTAGGTTCCCCCTTTGTGGGTGGCGGTGGCGGGAGCCGAGCGCGCCCGCCACGGCTCTTACGGCGCGATGTGGATCTGAACGACTGGCGAAGACCTAACGACAGGCGAGAACCTGAACGACGGGCGAGAGCCTGAACGACGGGCGATAGCCTGAACGACGGGCGGGGGCCCGAACGAACGGACGAGGAGGGTGTAATGGACGCAGGGAGCGCCGGCGGGGCCGGCTGGACCTGGCTGGGGTTCGCTCTGATGACGGTGGTGTCGTGGGGGGTCTATGGTGTCTTCCTGCACAGCGGCCAGCTGGGGATGGCCGACCCGGTAAACGGCCGCTACAAGGCCTTCCTGTTCGTCGGCATCGCCTACTTCATCACCGCCGTGCTGGCGCCGCTCGCCATCCTCAAGCTCAACGGGGCGAGCTGGGGCTTCCCGGCTTCCGGCATGGGCTGGTCGCTGCTGGCAGGAATCGTCGGCGCCGCCGGCGCCTTCTTCGTGCTGCTGGCGTTCGGCGCCAAGGGCACGCCCACCGTGGTGATGTCGATCGTCTTCGCCGGCGCCCCGATCATCAACGCGATCGCCGCCTATGTCGCGCATCCCCCGGCCGGCGGCCTGGGGAACCTGCGCTGGCAGTTCGTCCTCGGCATCTTGCTGGCGGCCGCGGGCGGCGCCCTGGTGTCGCTGTACCGGCCCGACGTCGTCGCCCCGGCAGCCCCGCCGCCGACCGCCGCCGTGCAGCAATCGAACGCCAGCCCCTCGTAGCGGTCCGCCGCAGCTCCGCCGACGCCGTCTGGTTGCCGAGGTCGAGTCGCTGGGTAAGAGGTGCAGTACCATCCCGACATGCTGCTTGCCACCTGGAACATCAACTCGATCCGCGCCCGCGAGGAGCGGCTGCTGGACTGGCTCGAGCGGCGCCGGCCCGACGTCGTCTGCCTGCAGGAGATCAAGTGCACCAGCGATCAGTTCCTCTCGGAGGCGATCGAGGAGGCCGGCTACCGGGCCGCCGTGCACGGGCAGAAGACCTATAACGGCGTCGCCATCCTCGCCAGGGAGCCGATCGAGGAGGTCTGCATCGGCTTCGGTGACGGCGGCGACGATTCCGAGGCCCGGCTCATCGCCGGCACCGTCGCCGGCGCCCGCGTCGCCTCGCTCTACGTGCCGAACGGCAAGAAGATCGACTCCCCCAAGTACGCCCACAAGCTGCAGTGGCTCGACCGCTTCGAGCGCTGGGTCGCCGCCCATGACCTCGGCGAGCCGCTCGCCGTGTGCGGCGACTTCAACATCGCCCCCGACGAGCGCGACGTCGAGAAGCCGGAGATGTGGGCCGGCGGCGTCCTGTACAACGAGGAGCTCAGCGCCCGCTTCCGGCGGCTCCTGGACCTCGGCCTCGTCGATACCTTCCGGGCCCACCACGACGAGGGCGGCATCTACTCGTGGTGGGACTACCGGATGCTCGCCTTCCCGCGCAACAACGGCCTGCGCATCGACCACGTCCTGGCGACGCCGGCGCTGGCGGAGACGACCACCGGCGCCTGGGTCGACCGCGACGAGCGCAAGGGCAAGAAGCCCTCGGATCACGCCCCCGTGATGGTCGAAGCCGACTGGCCCTGA
>DASWHK010000280.1:0-4962 GCA_036398215.1 Acidobacteriota bacterium
CGCCCGCAAGCCCCCCGCGCCCGAAGGGTTGCCGCAACCAGACCCATCGGAGTTTCACCACGGGCTGCTACGGCGTCGGGGGCTGAAAGCCTACGCCGAGCCGGAAAACGAGGATCCCCCCGAAGTAGGCGGTGACCAGCAGCGCTCCCAGCCCGATGGCGGTGAGGGCCCAGTAGAGGTCTCGAAAGCGCTCCGGGAACGAAGCCGGCCACCGCAGCCGCCAGAGGGTGCAGGCCGCGAAGCAGGCCAGCGTGACGATCCCCAGGTTGCGGTGCCAGGCGATGGTCTCCACGACCGGGCTGTCGTTGCCCGCCAGGCGGGCGGCGGCAAAGCCCGAGACCACCGCCAGGGCCGCCGCCACGGTTCCCAGCAGTAGCGTCCACCAGGACACCACCCGCAGGTCGCGTTCCTCGACGATGGATGCCAGCAGGTCGAAGGCCACCGAGACCACCAGCAGGGCGACCGCGAAATCGACGATGATCGGGTGGGGCACCATGGCGTCGCTCATGCTACCCGAGCGCGCGCCATCTCGCGCCCAGCGAGGCAAGGGCGCCCTAGCAGGCCTTCACCTCGGCCTGCTAGAGCTTCGCCAGCAGCTTCTCGGCGCGCTGCGGATCGGCCACCTTGAACACGCACAGCGCGTTGCCCGACTTGCTGGCGACCGTCACGTACGCATAGTCGACGTTGAGCCCGGCCTCGGCGAGCCGGACGGCCACCTTGCCCAGGGCCCCGGGCTCGTCGCGGACCTCGACGCCGAGGACATCGACGGTCGAGAACGGCAGGTCGACGCGGCGCAGGGCCCCGGTGGCGGCCTCGACGTCGTCGACGATCATGCGCACCACGCCGTACTCGGAGGCCTCGGACGTGGTCATCGCCTGGAGGTTGACGCCGCGTTCTTCGAGGGTGTTGCAGAGGGTCGCCAGCCGTCCGGGGACGTTCTCGAGGAATACCGTGATTTGTTTGAGGATGGGCATTGTCAACATCTCCCAGGAGGCCGTGGTGAAAGTGTGGGATGGACCAATCCCACTTTCACCACGGCCTCCTAATCAGCGCAGACGCGCGAGTCGTCGAGCCGCTTCCTGCAGCGTTTCCAGGCGCTTGCAAAAGGCGAAGCGGACCTGCCGGGCGCCCTTGCCCGCCTCGCTGTAGAACGACGAGCCTGGGACGACGGCGACGCCGATCTCCTCGACCAGGAAATCCGCGAATGCGACATCGTCGGAGTGGCCGAAAGAGCTGATGTCTGCCATCACGTAGTAGGCGCCGTCGGGCACCGTGAGGCCGAAGCCGGACTCTTCGAGGGCGGAGCACAACAGATCGCGGCGCTCCCGGTACCCGTCGCACAGCTCGTCGTAGTAGGCGGGGGGCTGCTTGAGCGCCGTGGCGCCGGCTTCCTGCAGCGGCGCCGGGGCGCCGACGGTGAGGAAGTCGTGCATCTTGCGGATGGCGGAGGTGATCTCCGGCTCGGCGATCGTCCAGCCGACCCGCCAGCCGGTGAGCGAGTAGGTCTTCGACATGCCGTTGATCACCACCGTGCGGTCGCGCATTCCGTCGAGGGTGAGCATCGAGACGTGCTCGAGAGGCCGCTGCGGATCGCTGTAGACGATGTGCTCGTAGATCTCGTCGGTGATCGCAATGGCGTCGTAGCGCCGGCAGAGCGCGGCGATGGCGCCCAGCTCGGCGCGGCTGAAGACCTTGCCGGTGGGATTGTTCGGCGTGTTGATGATGATCGCCTTGGTCCGGTCGCTGAAGGCGGCCTCGAGCTTGGCGGTGTCCAGCGTCCAGCCGGGGAACTCGAGCGGCACGTAGCGCGGCGTCGCCCCCGAGAGGATCGCGTCGGGGCCGTAGTTTTCGTAGAAGGGCTCGAAAACGACGACCTCGTCGCCCGGATTGATGATCGCCAGCAGGGTGGCGATCATCGCCTCGGTGGCGCCGCAGGTGACCGTCAGCTCGCGGGTCGGATCGACGCCCAGCGAGCTGCCGGCGTTGAGCTTGTCGGCGATCGCCTCGCGGATACTCTTGGCGCCCCAGGTGATCGCATACTGGTTGACGTCGGCGTTGATGGCGTCGATGGCCGCCTGCTTGATCGCCGCCGGGGCCGGAAAATCGGGGAACCCCTGCGCCAGGTTGATGGCGTCGTGGAGCATCGCCTTGCGGGTCATCTCGCGGATGACGGACTCCGTGAAGAGCTCCGCCTTCTGCGAGAGGCGAGCTCGCCGGGCCGTGGATTCCGCGGTCGCGTCGGTCACTCGTGCTCCTTCGTCAGGGGGCCGGAATCTAACAGTGCCATTCGGCCGCGGCGCGCGCCAGCCGGCGCTCATCGGCCATCACCAGCCGGCGGCCGCGAACGACCTCGCGGCCGCCGACGACGACGTCGGTGATCGCGCCCCGTGCGGCCATCGCGTTGACGACGTTGTTGAGCAGCGCCGCGGGATCGAGACGGTCATGGGGCAGCAGCGACAGGTCGAGGGTGTCGATTACCACGAAGTCGGCCCAGGCGCCGGCCTCCAGGCCGCCCAGCGGCAGTCCCAGCACCTTGCCGCCGTTCACCGTGCCCATCTCGAAGCAGTAGTTGGCGGTGGCCCGCCGGCCGGCGGCGGCGACCACGCTCATGCGCCGCAGCGAGACCCGCTGCAACCACTCGACGAAGCGCATCTCCTGCCAGACGTTCACCTGGTGGTTGGCCCCCGGGCCGTCGCAGCCGAGGCCAACGGTAACGCCGGCCTCGACCATGGCCGGGATGTCGGTGACGCCGTCGCCGAGCGCCATGTTGCTGATCGGGTTGTAGGCGCACTTGGCGGCGGCCGCGCCGAGGGCCTCGATCTCCGGCCGATCGAGCCAGACGCCGTGGACGACGCAAAGCCGCTCGGAGACGACGCCGAGCTGCTCCAGTGCCCTGCCCGGGGTCGTGCCGTAGCGCTCCCGGGCGTAGTCGAGGTCGTGCTCTTCCTCGGCCAGATGGATCTGGAAGGGCTGGCCGGCGGCGGCGGCGTACTCGGCCGCCGCCTGGATCCCCTCGGCAGTCGCCCCGTGCAGGGAGTGGGGAGCGATTCCGACCGTGACCAGCGGATCGCCGGCGAAGCTCTTCGCCAGCGAGGCGGTGGCGGCGACGGCGGTGGCGGCCGGCTCGCAGAAGCGCCGCTGCCCCGGGCGGTCGGCGCGATCGTACAGGCAGCGGAGCAGGTGGATGCGGATCCCGACTTCGCGGGCGGCAGCGATGACCAGCTCGGCGTGGCGGTTGCCGCGCCCCGCGCATCCCTCGCTCTCCGGGGCGTTGTGCAGGTAGAAGAACTCCCCGACCGTGGTGACGCCGTTCTTCAACATCTCGGCGAAGGCCAGCCGCGAGGCCAGCGCCAGCCCGTCTTCGTCGAGCGACAGGGAGAGGGGATACAGGTAGTTGTCGACCCAATCGCGGAAGTTGCGGGCGGCGTCGGCGCGACCGCGCAGCAGGACCTGGAAGGCATGGCTGTGGGCGTTGACGGCGCCCGGCAACAGGGCGCCGGAGTAGCGGACGGTCTCGATGCCCGGCGGCTCGGGAACGCCGGCCGCCGGGCCGACCCCCTCGATGCGGCCGTCGTCGTCCACCAGCAGCGCGGCGTCGGGCCGCAGCTGGCCATCGTAGAGGATCAGGTCGGCGGCGAAGCGCTGCATCGTCAATCCGAGCTGATCGTGCTCAACTGCTCCCCGACCGTCTTGACCGTCACCGTGTTGGTGCTGCCGGGCCCGCCGACCGGAAATCCGGCGGTGATCACCAGCAGGTCGCCTTCCTTGATGAGGCCGGCGGCTTCGGCGCGGCGCTCGGCCTCCATGAGCATCGACTCGTGGGTGAGTAGCTCCTCGCCGTAGATCGGCACCACGCCCCAGACGATCGTCATCCTGCCGACCGTGTCCAGGTGGGTGCCGATGGCGACGATGGGCTGGCTCGGGCGACAGGCTCCCACCTTGACCGCGGTGCTGCCGGTGCGGGTGGGGACGACCAGGGCGGTGGCCTGCAGGTGGCGGGCGAGCATGCAGGCGGCCGCGGCCACGGCATCGGGCACCAGGTGGCGGCGATGGTTGGGCAGCGGCCGGAACGATCCGGGGGTGCAGAGGATCGCCTCGGTGGCGACGCAGATCTTCGCCATTACCTCAACGGCCTCGACCGGATAGTTGCCGACCGCGGTCTCTTCCGAGAGCATCAGCGCGTCGGTGCCGTCGTACAGGGCGTTGGCCACGTCGCTGGTCTCGGCCCTCGCCGGCCGCGGCGAGTCGACCATCGACAGCAGCATCTGGGTCGCGGTGATCACCGGCTTGGCCGCCTCGTTGGCGGCGCTGATGATGCGTTTCTGCACCTGGGGGACGTCCCAGAGCGGGATCTCGACCGCCAGGTCGCCGCGCGCCACCATCACCGCGTCGACCGCTTCGATGATGTCTTCGAGGTTCTGCACGGCCTCGTGCTTCTCGATCTTGGCGATGATCGGCACCTGGCGGCCATGCTCCGCCATCACCGCACGCGCCAGCTCCACGTCGGCGCGCGAGCGCACGAACGACAGGGCGACGAGGTCGACGCCCATGTCGAGGCCGGCGGCCAGCGCCTTGCGGTCGTAATCGGTCATCGCCGGCAACGAGAGCGTGCGGCTCGGCAGGTTGACCCCCTTGCGCGAGCTCAGCATCCCGCCGGCGTCGACCTCGCAGATGATCCGCTGCGGCTCGACGCGAACGACGCGAAGCCGGATGGTGCCGTCGGCCAGCAAGATCGCATCGCCGGGCTCGACCTCCTGATCGAGGGTCTCGTGGTTCACCGATGCCCGCTGGGCGTTGCCGTCGGCGCCATCGGTGGTGAGCACGAACTCCTGGCCGGCGCGCAGCTCCACGGGGCCGTCGGGGATGACGCCGACGCGGATCTTCGGCCCCGGCAGGTCCTGCAGGATCCCGATCGGACAGCCCGACTCGCGGGCGATCTGGCGCACCATCGCGGCGCGCTGC
>DASWHK010000281.1:0-5463 GCA_036398215.1 Acidobacteriota bacterium
CCGAGGGGGGCGAGTACCGCTTCGGCTGGGACGGCTGGGATGACGAGTGGCGCGGCACGTACGTCGTCGTGGAGCGGCCGGGGCGGCTGGTGTTCACCTGGCAGCCGCCCGCCGCGGTGTTTCCCGAGGGCGCCTACGAGACCACGGTGACCTTGACCTTCGAGGACCTCGACGGGGCGACGCGGCTGGTTCTCGAGCACTCGGGATTCACCGGCGGGGCCGAGGCCGAAAGCCATCTCGAGGCCTGGCGCGGCTACCTCTACAACCTGCGCGCCTTCTTGTTGCAGAACCGCTAGCAACCGCTGGCCCGGCGGCCGGCGGCCGGCGCACGTGCCGATGGACATCCTGAAGCGTTACAAGTTCCTGTACACGCGCCACGCGCGCCGCTACCTGCTGGGCGGCCTCTTCCTGGTGGTCACCAACGCCGTGGCGCTGGCGATCCCGCGGGTGATCGGCTGGGCCGTCGACGCGCTCGACGCGGGCGCGACGCGGCGCCTGCTGGCCGGCTACGCGGCGGTGATCATCGCCTTCGCCGTCGTGCAGACGATCATGCGCATCGGCTCGCGCATCTACGTGCTGGGCATCTCGCGGCGCATCGACTACGAGCTCAAGGGGCTTCTCCACGACCGCCTGCTGCAGCTCGCCCCTTCCTTTTTCGGGGCCACCAACACCGGCGACCTGATGTCGCGGATGACCAACGACGTGATGCTGGTGCGGGCGCTCGGCGGCCCCGGGATCCTCTACTTCTTCAACGCCCTGTTCGTGTACTCGCTCGGCCTCGCCTACATGCTGTCG
Source organism: Acidobacteriota bacterium (assembly GCA_036398215.1). GTDB lineage: Bacteria > Acidobacteriota > UBA890 > UBA890 > UBA890 > DASWHK01. Next base: position 796 of record DASWHK010000281.1, read on the forward strand.
ATCAGTTGGCGGCTGACCCTCGCCATCTTCTTGCCGCTGCCGTTGATCGCGCTGCTGGTGCGGGTCCTCGTCCAGCGGGTCAAGGACTTCACCGTGGCCGCGCGGGTGGCGCTCAGCGACGTCAACACGATGGTCCAGGAGAACCTCGCCGGGGTCCTGGTGGTCAAGTCGTTCGCCCTCGAAGATTCGCAGAACGAGCGCTTCGAGGAGCGCTCGCGGGACTACATGCACTGGGGACTCAAGGAGGCGTGGACGCGGGCCCAGATGATCCCGGTGGTCGGCATCGGCGGCGGCGTCGCGTCGGTCGCGGTCCTCGGCTTCGGCGGGCGGATGGTGGCGAACGGCCAGCTTTCGATCGGCGACATGGTGGCGTTCTTCAGCTACATCAGCGTCATGGTCATGCCGACCGTCGCCCTGGGGTGGATCCTCAGCCTCGTGCAGCGCGGCGCGGTGGCCCTGGAGCGGCTCGACGAGATCCTCAACGCCCCGGTCACGATCACCACGCCGGCCGCGCCGCGGCCGCTGCCGGAGGGGCCGGCGCCGCTGACGATCGACGGCCTGGGATTCCGCTACGACGAGAGCCTGCGCCACTACGGCGGCATCTTGAAGCTCGACGAGAAGGACGCCGACAGCGGCCGGCGGCACGCCTTGATCGACATCGACCTGGTGGCCGCCCCGGGCAGCTACGTGGCGATCGTCGGGCGGGTGGGGGCGGGCAAGAGCACGCTGTTGAAGGCCGTGCAACGCCTCATCGAGGTACCGCCGGGGTCGGTCCGCTACGGCCCGGTGGACGTCACCGAGGCCGACGTCGCCGAGCTGCGGCGGCGGGTCGGCTACGTGCCCCAGGACGACTTCCTGTTCTCCACCTCGGTGCTCGACAACATCGCCTACGGCCGCCCCGATGCGACGCTGCAGGAGGTGGCGGCGGCCGCCGAGACCGCCGGCCTCGGCGGCGACCTGCAGGGCCTCGCCGACGGCCTGGAGACGGTCGTCGGGGAACGCGGGGCGACCCTTTCGGGCGGCCAGCGGCAGCGGGTCGCGCTGGCCCGGGCCCTGCTGATCGATCCCGACATCCTGGTGCTCGACAACGCCCTCTCGAACGTCGACTCGGAGACCGAGCGGCGGATTCTCGATCGCCTGCGCGACCAACGCGCCGTGGCCGGCGGCCGCACCCTGATCGCCTCGAGCAATCGGATCGGCGCCATCCAGGACGCCGACCGCATCTACGTCATGGATGCCGGCCGGATCGTCGATTCCGGCACCCACGAGGAGCTGGTGGCGCGCCCCGGCCTGTACGCGATGATGTTCGAGCAGCAGCGGCTCAGCGACACGCTGGAGCAGCTCTGATGCGACCTGCCGCGCAGACGACGACGTTCGGGGCACGCGCGACGAACGCTCTTTTGTGTGCCATGGCTCGATATCCTCAGGCCGCGTATATAAGGATGTTCGGGGCGCGCACGACGGCGGCGGCCGCCGGCCGCGGGGAGCGCTAGGATGGCCCGCGGCCGCGATCTCTCGGTGCTGCGCCGGCTGCTGCCGTTCGTGCGCCGGCACGCCGGCGTCGTGGTCGCCTCGGCGCTGCTGCTGCCGCTGCTGTCCGCCGTCCAGCTCCTGCAGCCGTATCTGATCCGGCTGGCGATCGACGATTACCTGACGCCGGCGTCGGAGGGGCTGCCCGGGGCGCTGGCCGGCTTCGGCTGGCTGGTCGGAATCTTCCTCGCCGTTCTCGCCGCCGAGCTCTGCCTGCGGTTCGCGCAGATCTACCTGATGCAGCTCGCCGGCCAGCGCATCATGCACGACCTGCGCTGCGCGGTGTTCCGGCACGTGCAGACGCTGTCGCTCGCCTTCTTCGACCGCAACCCGATCGGCCAGACGATGACCCGGGTGACCAGCGACGTCGAGACGCTCAACGACCTGGTGTCGCAGGGGTTCGTCGCCATGGCGCGCGACATCACCACGGTGGTCGGGATCGTCGGCGTCATGCTGTATGTCGACTGGCGCCTGACGCTGGCGTCGTTCGTCGTCGTGCCGCCGCTGCTGGGGATCCTCGCCTTGCTGCGCACCCGGCTGCGCTCCACGTACGATCGCGCCCGCACGCTGATCGCCCGCCAGAACGCGTTCCTCCAGGAGACCATCTCGGGGATGGACGTCGTGCAGGCGTTCATCCAGGAGGATCGCAACCGCGAAGGGTTCGGCCGCCTGCGCGGCGAGCTGCTCGACGTCGAGCTGCGCAGCGTCACCTACTCGTCGTGGCTGTCGGCATCGGTCCAGGCCGCCACGACGGTCTCCACCGGGCTGGTGCTCGCCTACGGCGGCTTCGGGATCATCGGCGGCACGGTGACGATCGGCATCCTGGTCCAATTCATGGAATACCTGCGGCGCTTCTACGGCCCGCTCGAGGACCTCTCGGACAAGTACGACAGCCTGCAGCGCGCCGCCGCCGCTTCGACCAAGATCTTCAACCTGCTCGACGTCGAGCCCGAGGTGCGCGACCCGCAGCGGCCGTTGCCGATGCCCGCCTTCGCGCGCGAGGCGCGCTTCGCGGCGGTGACCTTCGCCTATCCATCGAGCGCCGCGGCGGCGGCGGCCGCCGCCGAGGACGACGCCGGCACCGCGATCGCGACCTCGGCGCCGGTGCTGCGCGATCTCGACCTGACGATCGCCAGCGGCGAGAAGGTGGCGATCGTCGGCGCCACGGGGTCGGGGAAGTCGACGGTGATCAAGCTGCTGCTCCGCCACTACGACGTCGGCGAGGGCGCGATCACGATCGACGGCGTCGATATCCGCGACCTCGAGCAGCGCGCCCTGCGGCGCTCGTTCGGCACGGTTCCCCAGGACGTCTTCCTGTTCACCGACACGATCGAGGCCAACATCGGCCTCGGCCTCGTGGATCGCGCTCGCGTGGAGGAGGCGGCCCGCACGGTGGAGGCCGACCGCTTCATTCGAGAGCTTCCCGACGGCTACGACGCTCGCCTCGGCGAGCGCGGCGCCAACCTCTCGTTCGGGGAGCGGCAGCTGCTGGCCTTCGCCCGCGCCCTGGCGATCGACCCGGCGGTGCTGGTGCTCGACGAGGCGACCTCGAGCGTCGATTCGGAGACCGAGGCGCAGATCCAGCTCGCCCTCCGCCACCTGATCGAAGACCGCACGGCGGTGATCATCGCCCACCGCCTCTCGACGATCCGCGAGGTCGACCGCATCGTGGTCCTGCATCACGGCGAGCTCCGCGAGGTCGGCACCCACGCCGAGCTGATGGCCCTCGACGGCGTCTACGCCTGCCTCTACCGGCTCCAGCACCAGGAGCTGGTCGGCGCCGGCCAGAAGCGGGCATAGCCGGCGGCTTGCTGCTCCGCACAGACTGGCTCCCCGATCATCGCTCGCGGCGGGGACCCACCCGTAGGCGCTCGCCCGCTGCTACACACGGCAGGCTCCCCGATCATTGCCGCGGGTACGAGTCCCTCCACTGCCCGAGCAGTCTGATAGAATCTCGGCACCTCTCAACACGGGCGTTTGTCATGAGTGACGAGATCATCTTTACGGTCCAAGAGTCGGCAGAAGGTGGCTACGAGGCGCGAGCGCTCTCCAAGCCTATCTTCACGGAGGCCGACACGCTCGAGGAGCTGCGTTCGATGGTTCGCGACGCCGTCGAGTGCCACTTCGAGGAGAGCGAGCGTCCCAAGGTTATCCGCCTGCATTTCGTGAAGGACGAAGTCATCGCGGTATGAGGCTGCCCCGTGGCTTGAGCGGGGACGATCTCGTCAAGAAGCTCAGCGAGTTCGGGTATGAGGCAACTCGTCAGACCGGTAGCCACATCCGCCTCACGAGAACTACGGGAGAAGGCAGCCATCATGTCACGATCCCTCGTCACGGAGCCCTGGGGGTCGGGACGCTGAGTGCCATCCTCCGCGAAGTCAGTTCTCAACTTGGCATCGAAAAGGCTGAGTTGGCTCGAAAGATTCTGAAGTAGACCCGGCATAACACCACGCAGGCGCTGCCGAGCGCTGCGCGCTCGCAACTCAGCGTGGAGTCGTTAGCCAGATCAAGAACCAGGAACCACGCCGCCCCAGCGCCAGCTCGGGGAGCGTGATGGCGGCGGCGGCCGCCGCCGAGGACGACGCCGGCACCGCGATCGCGACCGCGGCGCCGGTGCTGCGCGATCTCGACCTGACGATCGCCAGCGGCGAGAAGGTGGCGATCGTCGGCGCCACGGGGTCGGGGAAGTCGACGGTGATCAAGCTGCTGCTTCGCCACTACGACGTCGGCGAGGGCGCGATCACGATCGACGGCGTCGATATCCGCGACCTGAAGCAGCGCGCCCTGAGGCGCTCGTTCGGCACGGTTCCCCAGGACGTCTTCCTGTTCACCGATACGATCGAGGCCAACATCGGCCTCGGCCTCGTGGATCGCGCTCGCGTCGAGGAGGCGGCCCGCACGGTGGAGGCCGACCGCTTCATTCGGGAGCTTCCCGACGGGTATGACACTCGGCTGGGCGAGCGCGGCGCCAACCTCTCGTTCGGGGAGCGGCAGCTTCTGGCCTTCGCCCGCGCGCTGGCGATCGACCCGGCGGTGCTGGTGCTCGACGAGGCGACCTCGAGCGTCGATTCGGAGACCGAGGCGCAGATCCAGCTCGCCCTCCGCCACCTGATCGAAGACCGCACGGCGGTGATCATC
>DASWHK010000282.1:0-33397 GCA_036398215.1 Acidobacteriota bacterium
AGCAGCACGGCGAGCACCGCGATCCCCGCCCCGACGGTGTCGGCCAGCCAGTCGCTGACGGTGGCGTCGCGGCCAACGAAGCTCTGATGCCACTCGTCGGTGATCCCGTAGCCGCTGGCGAGCAGGAAGGCGACCAGCAGCGGGCCACGCCGCCGCAGTTCCGGCTTCAGGCCGCGGGTCGTCCCCCAGATGCAGGTTAGGGCCAGAAAGCCATATGCGAGGCTGTGCAGCAGCCAGTCCGGCGGGGCGCCGGGCACCGGCGGCAGCACGGGTTGATGCGACAGCCAGGCAAGGACGGCCGCCGTGATCAGCGCTGGAATCCAGTGCAACAAGTGAGCCCTCCCTGCCGCCGCGGCGTGCTGCAGACGTCGCGCTTGCCGCGCCGGCGCATCCGAGTGAGCGCAAAAATGGCGCCTGCGTCCCGGTTCCCAGCACAGCCCGGGCGTCAGGACGCGACCAGATACATGAGCCAGGCGAGTGCCAGCGCCGAGCCGACGAGCCCGCCGGCGATCCACAATGCCAGCCGGGCCGCCTGCCGGACATCGGCGCGCAGCATGGCGCCGAGCACCGCGCCGACGGCTGCCGCAAACAAGACCAGATAGAGGAAGTGGCTGTGCATCTAGGAGGCCGCCCTCACCGCCTCCCGGAGGCGACGTCGTAGGCATCGAGCACGATCAGCAGGTTGAGGAGGCCGGCGACCAGCGTGAAGGTGTTGCCGTACTCGTAGCCGACGGCCCGGATATCTCCGAACCCCAGCCCCAGCGCCCGGGCGGCGACGTACGGCAACCCGACGCCTGCGGCGCCCACCGCGGCGAGATACGAGAGCGGCTCCCCCTGCACCGGCCGGTAGACCTTGCCTTGCAGGCCGATCCCGCCCAGGAACAGCGTCAGCACGACGATCGCGAACAGCAGGCCCCTTCCCCAGCGGCCGGCCGCAACGTGACCCAACCCCGGCACGGCCCATGCCAGCACGCAGGTCACCATGACACGGACCGAATCGAGCGGCGAGGCGGCGGCCGATGGCCGCTGCGTGTCGACAGCGGCGGGCTCGACGCTCGACCCGCGGGTGGACGCGTCCGGTCCGTTCATGGGCGCACCTTGGCTGGAATCGTTCAAGCTCGTTGAAAGGCTGGCGGGTCGAGAAGCGGAAGGGCCATGCTACCCCGGGGTCCCGGTCACTTCAATCGTCGCGGCTCCGCGCCAGCCGCACCAGGCGCTGAACGGCCTCGACGGCCTCTTCGCCGCTCACCGGATCGAGGATGCCGAAGACATTGCCGGGACCGAGCTCGAGAATCCCCTGCCCGACCACCGTCTGGATCTGGTCGTGGAAGTAGTGCTCGCTGGGCACGTCGGCGAGACGCACGCGGGCGGCGTCGCCGGTGGCGCCGAGTAGCTCCAGGACGCGATACGCCACCTCGGCGAACATCTGCCGCTTGACGACCAGGTCCGCGACGAAGGCGTGGTTCTGGAAGACTTCCATCACGCCCCAGGCGACGACCAGGCGGATGTAGGGTTCGGCCCAGGAGCCGTCGACGTCGGTGATGATCACCCCGACGCGCGGCGCCGGGACGCGCTCGCCGAGATTCGGCAAGCGGATCGCCAGCAGCGCCGCCAGGTCTTCGCGAAGGATCTCGGCCTTGTTCTCAAGGTCCCGGTACTCCTCGGGCAACTCGGCCGTCAGGTAGAGCTCGCGGGCAGCCGCCACCAGAGCTCGCACTTCGGCATCGTCTGGAGCGACCTCCTGGAGGGACTCGAAGACGTCGTAGGCTTCGGCGTAGGCACCGCTCTCCTGGAGCGTCTCGGCGAGGGGGCGCAGGATCACCCGCAGGTCGCCGACCCGATCGCGAGCGTCCCGTAACCAGCGCACCGCCTCCTCGAGACGGCGGTTACGCCGCTCGATGGCGGCGATCCGCAAGTAGGGCACGACGAGCTCGGGGCCGAGAGCATTGGCGGCCTCGTAGGCGGCCAGCGCCGCCGCCTCGTCGCCCTCGGCCTCGGCGAGCTCGCCGTCGGCGATCAGCGCCTGGGCCTGCTCGAGCTCGAGAATCTGCAGCCGCACGGCGGCGGCCGAGAGGCCCGGATCGGCGCGCGTGGCCCGCCCGTAGGCGTCGAGCGCGGCCGTACGGTCTCGCTGAGCCTCGGCGGCGAAGCCCAGCCCGTAGAGCGCCGGCGCATTGTCGGGCGATGCGGCGAGCGCCCTCTGGAAGTGGTCTCTCGCTTCGATCGTCTGACCCCGCGACAGGGCCACGAACCCGAGAACCGTCTGGGCGCCGGCGCTGTCGCGGACGGCGGGGCTCGCCGTCGCCAGCGGCCGTTCGGCAGCCCCCGGATCGCCCGACCGCAGCACGACCCAGGCGTCGCGGACCTCGGCGGCGACGTCGGCGGGCGGCGGCGGGACCTCGGCGGGACCGGGCACCAGGTGGCGCGTCGGCGGCGGACCGGCCTCCGGCGTCAGCCGCTCGGCGGTCGTGGCGCAGCCGGCGAGGACGGCGACAAGGGCAAGGGCGATGGCCGCCGACGGCGCTCCCCGGCGCAACCGAGGATCCAGCGATGGAGGCGCGGCTTTTTCGTGCGTATACATGCTCGCGTTCGAGATTAGCACGGCAGCGTCGCGCCAAGATGCGCCTCCACGGCCTCGTCGACCCTTTGCCGATCGGCGGGATCGGCGGCCCGGCGCTCGAACCAGCGGACCGGCGCCTGCCCCCGGAACCAGGTCAGCTGGCGCTTCGCATAGCGACGCGTGACGCGCACGATCTGCTCGCGAGCCTCCTCCAAGGTCAGCTCGCCGTCGAGACAGGCGGCGAGCTGCCGATAGCCGATGGCGCGCATCGCCGGGGCCGAAGCGGCGACGCCGGCGGCGCGCAGCGATTCGACCTCGCCGAGCCATCCCGACGACAGCATGGCGTCGACCCGTGTCTCGATGCGCTCGTGCAGCATCGAGCGCGGCCAGGTGAGGCCCACCCAGACTGCCTCGTAGCGGGGTCCGCTCCGCTCCTCGCGCGCCAGGACGCGGCTCATCGGCTCGCCGCATCGCAGCGTCACTTCGAGCCCCCGCTGGATGCGCTGAGGGTCGGTAGGGCCCACGGCTTCCGCCCAGCGAGGGTCCAGCTCGGCCAGCATCCCGTACAAGTGCTCGAGGCCCCGCCTTTCCTCGAGCGCCCGCAGGGCGCGCCGCCAGCGGCGGTCGGAGCCGGGCAGCGGGGCCAGCCCCTCGATCAAGGCGCGGATGTAGAAACCGGTGCCGCCGGCGACGACCACTCGCCGGCCGCGCGAGCGGATCGACTCGATGGCGGCGGCAGCGGTGCGAGCGTAGCGTCCGGCGGTAAAGCGCTCGCCGGGCGCCGCGACATCGACGCAGTGGTGCGCGACCCCGGCGGCCGCGGCGTCGACCTTGGCGGTGCCGATGTCGAAGCCGCGGTAGACCTGGAAGGCGTCCGCCGAGACGACCTCGGCGCCAAAGCGGCGGGCCAAGCGGATTGCCAGCTCGGACTTGCCGGCGGCGGTCGACCCGACGACGACGATCAAGGGCTCAGCCCTGATTTCTCCTCGCCATTCGTCGCCAGTTATCCGCGCCAGATCCGCCACAGGCTCCAGGCCACCAGAAGGGCCGCCAGCCACAGGTAGCCGGCCCTTTGCCGCGGGCTTGCGAACCAGGCGCCGGCGCGGCGGGGCGCGCCGCCGCCCGCCGGCGCCGGCTGTCGTTCTCCAGTCTGGCGAGGCTCGCGGGCCGGGCCCATCAGATCTCCGCTATCAAGAAGCTTCACGCGACCGCGGCTTCATGCATCAGGGTCGGCCACGGCCGATGGGCAACTACGGACAATGATGCTATCGAGGACTCCGTTGACCCGCCGCCTGCACCGCGTCCATCGGCAACGAGAGGCCGGTGACTCCGGCGTTGCGCAGCGCGTCGATGATCCCGACGATGACGCCGTAGCCGACGCGGGCATCGGCGCGCACGGTGACCTTCTGGCGCTCCGCCTCCGGGAGCGCCGCCACCGCCCGCTGCAGCTCCTCGAGCGTGACGCTCTCGCCGTCGAGACTGATGGCGCCGTCCTCGGTCACCGAGACGATCGCCGGCGCCATCTCCGACTCCGTCGCGGTCGTCGACTCCGGCAGCTCCAGCTCCATGCCGGCGTCGGGCATGAACGTGGTGGTCACCAGGAAGAAGATCAGCAACAGGAAGACGACGTCGAGCAACGGCGAGAGGTCGAGGGCGACGCGGCGCTTGCTTTGCTGGTCGGCGAACATGGCTCAGGCTTGCTGCTCCCTACGTTGTGAGACGGCCACGGGGGCGCGGTCGTCCCGGGCGGCGGCGGCGTGCTGCTGCACGATCTGCTTGATGAAGGCCAGCGCCAGGCGCTCCATCTCGAGGATCATCGCATTGGCCCGGTCGGAGAAGGCGTTGTAGGCGACCAGCGCCGGGATCGCGATCGTCAAGCCGGTGGCGGTGGTGATCATCGCCTCGGAGATACCGCCGGCGAGCGGCTCCGCCTGGCCGATTCCCTGCGAGGAGACCACCTGGAACACCTCGATCATGCCCAGCACCGTGCCGAGCAGGCCGAGCAGGGGCGAGACGCTGGCAACCGTCCCGAGGATCCCCAGGTAGCGCTGCAGCCGCGGGACCTCCTGGCGGCCCTGGTCGACGACGACCTGGCGGATGCTGTCCGCCGACTCGCCGCGGGCCTCGAGCGCGGCGGCGACGATATTGGTCAGCGGCCCCGGTCGGCGCTCGCAATAATCTTCGGCCTGCTCGAGGAGACCACCACCTATTAGAGACCCAAGATGCTCGACCTCGTCCTCGGGGAGCACCTTCGCGGGGCGCAGGTTGATCATCCGCTCGACGATGATGGCGACCGCCAGCACCGAGCAGCCGAGCAAGGGCCACATGACCGGCCCGCCCTGGCGCAAGAATTCGATCATTTTCTCGCTTCCGACGAACGTCGAGTCAGGGGGTAGGCAGCCTAGCGCTCGACCGGGAAGGTAACCTGCGACGGATCCAAGTTATAGAGAAAGCCCAGCCTGCCGTCGAGCTGGTCGTAGGGGAAGAAGGCCGGCAGCGGCGGCAGCGGACTGGAGATCTCGAGCGCGAACAACGCCGACTGGTCGAAGGCCGGCTTGCCGGAGCTCCAGCTGCGGCTCACCAGGATCACCGCCTTCTCGCCTCCCGGCCGCTCGGGATCGCGGACGATCGACATGTTGACGAAGACGGCGCCCCTCTGGCCCTGGACGCGGGCCGCCGGCGGGATGTTGCTCTTCCAGTTGCGCTCGATGATGCGCAGGACCTCGGCGATATAGGCGCCGAGGTCGTACCCCTTGGTGTCGAAGGACACCAGCCCCTGGGAGCCGTCGACGCCGCCGTTGGAGTTGGCGAATACCTCGGGCTCGACGTACTGCTGCAGGCCGCGGAGCAAGGAGTCACGCAGCGACGCGGTCCTGGGCGGGGGCAGCGGCGGCGCCTCGGTGGCGAGGGGAACCGTGGCGTCGGCTTCCGGGGGTGCCGTGGTCTCTTCCGCTCGGCTCGCGTCGCTGGTTACGGTCTCGGCGCTGGCGGCGGCGGTCGTCTCGGCGCTCGCCGCGAGGGGATCGGGCGGCGCGGTGACCGGTTGCGGCACGGCGACGGGGGACGGCGGCACCTCTTCGGGCTGCGCTTCGGAGTCGCTCCTCAAGACCTCCTGCGGCGTATTGCCCTCCGAGAAGGGATCCTCAGCGTCGTCGCGATCCGAGGCGTCGGCGGCGATCCGATCGACGTCCGAGAGCACGTCGGTATCCGGCGCCTCTTCCACGGCTGGTGAGGGCACGTCCACGAAGCGGAACTCGAGCGGTTGCGGCTGCGGCGGCGCGACGGGCTCCGACCACAGCAGATCCGGGTTCCACTGCAGGAATCCGCCGAGCATCAGGTGCAGCAACACGGCGATGACCGTTGCCTGGCGCAAGGTGATCGCCTGCGCACCATATCGATCGCGGCGCTCACGCGGCATCGCTGGTTGGCCTCGAAGCGGGGATGAGCCACCCCACAGGGTGGATGCGGGAGCTGATCTGGGGTCTGAAGCCGCGAAACCGTGAAGATTTCGCTGTTTCCAAGGATAGCATGCAGGCCCCGCCCGGCGGCGTCCCGTGGCTCGCTGACGTGGCCTCGGCCGGAGGGGACATTCACGAGATCCGCATGCCCGGCGGCGAAACCGGTCAGCGACGCGCTGTCCAGGCGGGGTCGCGGTAGCGAGCCCGCAGCGCCGTCGCGCGCCGCCGCTGCGCACAGCTGAGCCGCGCCGTGCGGGGCTCGAGGCCGAGGGCGGCGCCGATGCCGCGGGCCAGGCACACCGCCAGACGCGCCGGCGACGGTCTGCAGCCGAGCGCTTCGACCAGGCCGATCGACGCCGCGGCGGCCTCTTCATGACCGCTGCCGAGGGCGCGCCAGAGCCGCGGGTCGGGACGCCCGAGCAGCAGCGAGCCGTGTTGCAGGAGCGCCCAATCGCAGCGGCGCTGAGCGCTCCCGGCCATCTTGCGGCCGGCGAACGTCAGCTCGAAGCGGGCCCGCGCCGCGAAGCACGGACCCCGCGCCGCCGCCCCGGCGCCGGCGCTGCGCTCCAGACGCACCGCCGCGCCCAGGCTCTCGAGGCCGGCCTGCAGGCCTGAGGAGATCAGCCGATAGGAGGCGCCGATGCCGGCGGCCAACGGTCCCACTGAAGTGGGGGCAGCCAGCGCATAGGTCAGCTCATCGGCGTGCAGCACCGCCCTCCCGCCGGTCGGCCGGCGGACCACCCCGACACCCAACCGGCGGGCGGCCCCAGCGTCGAAGGCCTCGCGCCCGCGCTGGGCATAGCCGAGCGAGACGGTCGGGCGCCGCCACGCGTACAACCGGAGCGTCCAGGCCCCGGCGGCGGCGGCCTCGAGGAGGACCTCGTCGACCGCCATGTTCCAGGCCGCCCCCCCCGGCGGGTCGATCAGCACGGCGAGGAACCGCGGCGGCGCGGCCGGGAGTGGCGCCTTGCATCTGGCCTCTTCTGGCCGCAACCCGGCCGACCGGGGTTTCGCCACGGCCGGTTACAGGAGCTCCTCGAGCGGCTGGTAGTGCAGCCCCTGCGCTTCGGCCACCGGGGCACAGGTGACGTGCCCGTCGTGGGTGTTGACGCCGGCGGCGAGGGCGCGGTTGTCGCGACAGGCGGCCGCGAGCCCCTTGCGCGCCAGCTCGAGCAGGTATCGCGACGTCACGTTGGTGAGCGCGAACGTCGAGGTCCGCGGCACCGCGCCCGGCATGTTGGCGACGCCGTAGTGGACGACGCCGTCGACGATGAACGTCGGCTCGGCGTGGGTCGTGACCTTGGTGGTCTCCACACAACCGCCCTGGTCGACGGCGACGTCGACGATCACGCTGCCGTCCTGCATCTGGCTGACCAGCTCACGGCTCACGACCTTGGGCGCCGCGGCGCCCGGGACCAGCACCGCGCCGATCAACAGGTCGGCGCGACGCACCCAGGCTTCGACGGTGACCGGCCGCGACATGATCGTCGCGGCGCGGCCGGCGAACAGGTCGTCGAGCGCCTGCATCTGCCGCGGGCTGCGCTCGAGAATGGTGACGTGGGCTCCCATGCCGAGGGCGATGCGCGCCGCGTTGCGCCCAACGATGCCGCCGCCGATGATCACGACATCGGCGGGGTTCACGCCGGGCACTCCGCCGAGCAAGACGCCGCGGCCGCCGTGGGCGCGCTCCAGAAAATGGGCGCCGACCTGGATGCTCATCCGGCCGGCGATCTCGCTCATCGGCTCCAGCAGCGGCAACCTGCCGTCGGGCTCCTCGATGGTCTCGTAGGCGATGCCGGTGACCTTCCGCTCGATGAGCGCCGCGGTGAGCTCGGGCAGCGGCGCCAGGTGCAGATAGGTGTAGAGCAGCAAGCCCGGCCGCAGGTGGGCGAACTCCACCTCGAGCGGCTCCTTGACCTTGACGATCAGGTCGCTGCGCTGCCAGACCTCCGCGGCGGTGGCGATCACCTCGGCGCCGGCGGCGACGTACTCGGCGTCGGGGATTCCGCTGCCGATTCCGGAGCTGGCCTCCACCAGCACGCCGGCGCCGCACTCCTTCAGCGCCTGAACGCCGGCCGGGGTCAGCCCGACGCGGTTCTCCTGGGCCTTGATCTCGCGGACGACGCCAACGTGCATCGTCAAGCGCGGCTACTGCCCGCTCGCCCCGGCGGGAGCGTCGGTCGGGGCGCCCGGACGCCGCCCAGCGTCGTCGCCGGCCTCCTTGGCGTGAGCGCGGCGCATCTCCACGTTGCCCTCGAAGAACGCGCCCTCGGCGAACTGCACGGCCGGTGCCCGAACGTCGCCTTCGACGTGCCCGGAGGCGCCAACTTCGACCTTCTCGCTGCCCGTGGCGTCGCCCTCCAACCGCCCTTCAATGGTGATCCGGCGGGCTTTGAGCTGCGCGGTCACGATCCCGCCCTGGCCGATGACGAGGTCTTCCTCTACGTCGATGGTGCCGTTGAACGTGCCCCGGCACTCGAACGAGCCGGCGCCCTTGAAATCGCCCTCGAGCACACAGCCCGGGCCCAGGAACGAGCGCTTGGCGGACACGGCCGGCGGCGCCGGGGTCGAGCGGGGTCGCGGCGCCGGCGGCGGGCTCGGCGGCGCGCCTGCTTGCGGCGGGGACGAACTTTCCGGTTTCTTTCCGAAGATGGCCATACTCTGGTTGGCTGGCTCGAGGATGAGTATGGAGCGGGCAACGGGATTCGAACCCGCGACCTCAAGCTTGGGAAGCTCGCGCTCTGCCAACTGAGCTATGCCCGCTCGCTCGTGGAGGCCGGCCGGCGGCTGCCGTCCCGGCCTCGCTCGATGCTAGCAACGCCTCCTTGCGGGGGTCAACGCTCGCCGAAAGCGGCGTGGCCCGTGATGTCCTGACCGATGATCAGGGTGTGGATCTGATGGGTACCTTCGTAGGTGTACACCGACTCCAGGTTCACCATGTGCCGGAAGGCCTGGTAGTCGTCGAGGATTCCGTTGCCGCCGAGAATCTCACGGCAGGTTCGCGCCGTCTTCAGCGCCATCGCCACGTTGTTCCGCTTGGCCAGCGAGACCTGCTGCGGGGTGACCTTGCCGGCATCCTTGAGTTGCCCGAGGCGCAGGCACAGTAGCTGCGCCTTGGTGATCTCGCTGACGATCTCGACGAGCAGCTCCTGGATCAACTGGGTGGCGGCGATGGGCCTGCCGAAGGCGATCCGGTTCTTGGCGTAGCGGAGCGCCTCGTCGTAGCAGGCCTGTGCCGCGCCCACGGCACCCCAGGCGATGCCGTAGCGGGCCTGGTTCAGGCAGGTCAGCGGTCCCTTCAGCCCGCGCGCCTCGGGGAGCACGTGGTCGGCGGGGATGCGGCAGCCTTGCATGACCAGCTCCGCGGTATCCGAGGCCCGCAGCGAGTACTTGCCGGTGACCTTGTTGGCCTTGAAGCCGGGGCTGTCGGTGGGGACCAGGAAGCCTCGTATGCCGTCTTTGGTCGTCGCCCAGACGACCGCCAGCTGCGCCAGCGTGCCGTTGGTGATCCAGTACTTGACCCCGTCGAGCACCCATTCATCGCCGTCCTGCTCGGCGCGCGTGCGCATGGCGCCGGGGTCGGAGCCGGCGTCGGGCTCGGTGAGGCCGAAGCAGGAAATGATCTCGCCGCGGCCCATCGCCGGCAGCCACTTCTCCTTCTGCTCGTCGGAGCCGTAGCGCCAGATCGGGTACATGCACAGCGCCCCCTGTACGGAGACGAACGAGCGCAACCCGGAATCGCCGCGCTCGAGCTCCTGCATGATCAGGCCATAGGAGACGTTGTCGAGGCCGGGAAGCCCGAAGCCCTCGAGGTTGGCGCCGAGCAATCCCATGCCTGCCATCACCGGCAGCGCCGACGCCGGGAACGTCCCCTCGCGCTGGTGCTCCTCGATGATCGGCAGGACCTTGTCGGAAACGAACGAGCGAACGGTGTCGCGGACGAGCTTCTGCTCGTCGGTGAGCAGCTCGTCGATCGCGTAGTAGTCAACGCCTTCGTAGGAAGCCATCGTTTTCCTCGCGGCATCTTCGCGGCGCGCCCGCGGGTCGGAGCCGCGTAGTAGCCTGGCGGGATCGAATCTCGCGCCGGCAGACCCTGCCTTCCTCTCGGATGCTCCAACGGGAAGCATCTGGCGGGAAGCATCTGGGACTTGCTGGCCGCCTGGCAGGCCGTAGCCGGTCACACAGACACGGGTCCCACACGCTGAAGGAGGAGGCGTGAGCCCGCAAAAAAAGACAACCGGATCCTACCAACGGCCCCTTCGGGGGTCAACGCGACGAATCGCCGCAAACTGTGGGCTGGCAGCGATTTCAGCCCTGGTTGGGGGCCTGGTCGCCGGTGGCCTGGCGGGAGGAGCGTCGCCACCGGCGATGCCGCTTCCGATGGCGCAGCAACCGCCGGGCTCGCCACAGGCCGCCGCCCCGGCGGGCAGAGGGCAGCCGGTTCGGCCGCTCGCGGCGGCGGTGCAATCGCCCGGCCCGCCGCTGGCCGCCGGCCGCTTCCAGCCGCTCGGCAGCTCCGCCTGCCGGACCTGCCACTGGCGACTGCACGAGGCATGGCAGGCGTCGGCGCACGCGCAGTCGGCCACGGCGCTGGAGGCGGCACAACGCTTCGACCCGCAGTGCCAGCCCTGCCACGTGCCCCTCGCCGACGCCTTCGAGGACGGCGTCGGCTGCGAGGCGTGCCACGGCCCGGGCTCCGCCTACGCCGGGCTCGACGTGATGATCGACCCCCTCAAGAGCACGGCGGCCGGCCTGTGGGAGGCCGCCGAGGTCTGCGCCTCCTGCCATAACCCCAACCACCCGTTTCACGTCGAGCGAGACCTGCAGGCTGCGGCGGCACGCATCCATCCGCCGCCGCCCCGCTGACGGATCGTCGACGAGCGGGCCTTGTCGCTGCCGCACCCGCGACCCCACCACCCGCGACCCCACCAACAGCGTCGCAGCGGTCGGGTCCGGGGCGACGCGGGGCGTCCGGCTGGCAGGCCGCTGGCATGGGCCCGCCGCGGCGCGTATATTCAGCAGCCTCTGCCGCGAGGTTTACGGCAGAGCTCCCAACCCGGCGGGGTGGTGTTACATGACGTCCCCATATTCCCCGTCCGTTCGTTGGTCGTGCTCGGCCGCCCTCTCGCCGTTTTTGACGACGCGTGGCGCAGTGCTGGCGGTCACGCTGCTGGCCGGTCTGCTGTTGCCGGCGCGGCCGCAGAGCTTCTGGTACCTCAGCTCCGCCGTGCCGCGAAACCCGTTCGCCGTCGGCGACTCGCTGTACTACCTGGCGATCGCGGCGAACGGCTACGGCGAGGGGCCGGTGGCCGCCACCCGGGTGGCGTTCTTTCCCCTCTATCCGCTGCTGGTCGCGACGCTGAACGGGTTGGGGGCTGGGCGCTGGATCGCGGCGCTGCTGATCTCCCATGTCGCGTTCTTCGTCGCCCTTGCCCTGCTGGCGGCGCTCGCCCGTCGCCACGGCGGCGATGGCGCGGGCCACCGAGCGCCGCTCTATCTGGCCGCCTTTCCGTTCTCCTTCTACTTCTCCCATGCCTATGCCGAGAGCCTGTTTCTGATGCTGACGCTGGCCGCCTTCCTGGCCGCCGATTGCCGTCGCTGGGGGATCTGCGCGACCGCCGCGGGGCTGGCGGCGCTGACCCGGCCGTTCGGCGTCCTGATGCTGCTGCCTTTCGCCGTCTGGACGCTGGCCGCCTGGCGCGGGCGGCGCGCCGCCGCCAAGGCGGCCGACGACGCGGAGGCCGGCACCGCGTCCGGCTGTCAGGCGGAGGCTCTCTCATTGAGCGGGCCGCTGATCGCCGCGACGGGGGTGATCGCCGGGGTCGGCGCCTACAGCGCCTATTGCGCCGCCCGCACCGGCGATCCGCTGGCCTGGCTGCGCGCCCACGAGGGTTGGAACTACCACCTCGGCCTGACGCCGTGGCGTGGCTATTCGGTGTTTCTCGAGCAGATCGATCGCTTCGGCCTCTATGCCAGCCTGACCTCCTATCCCTATAGCATCTACGGCCTGCTGGGGGCGGTCGCCGCGCTGGCGTTCGTCGCCTGCCAGGTGCCGGTGGCGCGGCGCCTCGGAGCCGCCTACGTCGCCTGGAGCCTGGCGATGCTGGTCGTTCCCCTCGGCAGCGGCTCCTGGGAGGGGCTGGGAAGGTACTGCGCGGTGAACTTCCCCGTGTTCATGGCCCTGTCGACGTCCGAGAGCCGACTCGTGGATGCCACGATGGCGGTGGCTGCGGCGGTGCTACTCGGCGTTCTCGCGGCGTTGTTCGCGGGCGGCCATCCCTTCACATGAGGACTCCGTCCCATGCGTACGAGCATGCTTGCGGGCGGTCCCGCGGGGGAGATCGAGGCGCGAGAAGAATGGCGATGCCAATGAACGGTTTCCGGCTGGGCGCGCGCGCCGCCGCCGGTGGGGCCAGGGCGGCGGGCCGCAATGAGAGGCGGCCAATGTTGTTGCTGGTGGCGACGCTGTTGGCACTCCCGGTCGCCGCCGCCTGCCACGATGCAGAACCCGCTGCGAAGGTGCGGCCGACGTTCCACATGGGACCGCTGGAGGTTTCGGCGAGCCTTCCGGCCGAGCCCGTTCCCCAGCTCGGACCCGTGCCGTTACAGCTCACCTGGCGACCGGGGCCAGGGTTCGTCGCCCCCAGGGACTCGATCATGGTGTTCCTGCAGTTCATCGACAGCGATGGACGGCTCATCTTCTCCCGCGACCACACGCCCAGCCCCGAGGCCGCACAATGGCAGTCTGGCAAGCCCGTCGACTACCGCTATTTCGCCAGGGTTCCCACTGTGGCGCCCGACCGCTACGAGATTCGCGCCGGCTTGTACGAACCGCTCGCCCAGTCCTTTCGCGTGACCTTCGTGCCGGAGGTCGGCGGGGATGCCGTCGACTACGTTACCCTGGGGACCTTCGAGGTTACCTGGCGAGACCCAACGCGAGAGCCCCTGTATCTGCAGGGTTGGGCGCCGCTCGAGGTCAACGTTGACGACATCTGGGGAATGTGGAGGTGGACGCTCGGCGACGCGGCGATCGAGCTGCCCCGGGCCGGTGGCGGCCAGGTCATGCACATGTGGATCGAAGCGCCGGATGCGACGCCAGAGCACCCCCAGCGGCTATCGGTCGAAGCCGGCGGGGAGACGATCGCGACCCGCACCGTGATGGACCGCGCCCCGTTCCACTGGCAGATGACGGTGGACGCCCCATGCGCCGCCGATTGTCGCGGCACCGTGTGGCTGCGGCCCAGCCGCCTGTTGCGCGACGAGTCCCGAGGCGCCGATCCGCGGCGGCTCGCGGTCAAGGTGCTGGGCATCTACCTCGAGCCCGCGCGCCGCTAGCCCGGGCGCCCGACGGATCGCCGCGGCCGCCGGCGCCCCTCTGTGGCATCCTTTGGGGATGAGCTCCGCACGTGCCGTATATCTCGACTACAACGCCAGCGCACCGCTTTGCCCCGAGGCGGCGGCGGCTATGGCGCCGTGGCTGCAGCCGGCGGCGAGCAACCCGTCGAGCGTCCATCGTGTGGGCCAGCGGGCGCGCGCCGCCGTCGAGCGGGCGCGCGCCGCCGTCGCCGGGCTGCTCGGCTGCCAGCCGGCGTCGGTGGTGTTCACCAGCGGCGGCACCGAGGCGGACAACGCCGCCCTCTGGGGGGCGCTGGGTTGGCCGCCAGGCGGGCACCTGCTGATCTCGGCGGTCGAGCATCCGGCGGTCGTGGAGCCGGCCTCCGCCCTTGGCGACCTCGGCGTCGAGCTCACCGCGGTTCCGGTCGACGCCGAGGCGCGGGTCGACCCCGCCGCCGTGCGCGGGGCGCTGCGCGACGATACCCGGCTGGTCTCGGTGATGGCCGCCAACAACGAGGTCGGCACGCTGCAGGACATCGAGGCGATCGCCGCCCTCGCCCACCAGGCCGGCGCCCTGTTCCACACCGATGCCGTCCAGGCGGCGCCCTGGATCGACCTGCGGCCGCTTACCGCCGCCTGCGACCTGCTGTCGATCTCCTCGCACAAGCTCGGCGGCCCGCTGGGGATGGGGGCGCTGTACGTGCGGCCCGGCCTCGACCTGGTGCCCTTCATCCGCGGCGGCGGCCAGCAGGGCGGGCGCCGCGGCGGCACCGAGGCGACGGCGCCGATGGTGGGGTTCGCGGCCGCCTGCGAGCGCGCCGTCGAGCAACGGGAGGCGGCGGCCGCTCGCGTTTGCGGCCTGCGCGATCGGATGGAGGAGGCGCTGGTATCCGCGATCGACGGGGTACGCCGCAACGGCGCCGGCGCCGCCCGGCTCCCCAACACCTGCCACCTGGCGTTCGCTCGCTGCGACGGCAACGCGCTGGTGGCCCGGCTCGACCTCGACGGCATCGCCGCCTCGGCGGGGGCCGCCTGCGCCGGCGGCGTCGCCCACGGCTCGGCGGTGCTCGACGCCATGAGCGTGCCACGCGAGTACCAGGCCGGGGCGCTGCGCCTGTCGCTCGGCTACGAGACCAGCGGCGACGACGTCGAGCGCGCCATCTCGATCGTGCCGGAGGCGGTCGCGGCGCTGCGTGAAGCCGGCGTCGCGGCGGTGCGCTGATGGCCCGTGTCGCGGTCGCCATGAGCGGGGGGGTCGACTCCTCGACCGCCGCCGCCCTGCTTGCCGAGGCCGGCCACGAGGTCGTCGGCCTGACGTTGCGCCTCTGGGACTACAGCGCCGAGAACCTGGCTTCCGGGCGCGGCCGTTGCTGCTCGCCGGCCGATATCGCCGACGCCCGCGCCGTCTCCGACCGGCTCGGAGTGCCGCACTACGTCTTCGATCACGCCGCCGGCTTCCACGACCACGTGGTCGATCCCTTTGTAAGCGGTTACCAGGAGGGGACGACGCCGAGCCCCTGCATCCGCTGCAACCGGCTGGTGAAGTTCGACCTCCTGGCGCGTCTGGCGCGAGGCCTCGACGCCGACTATCTGGCCACCGGCCACTATGCGCGTCTCGGGGATTCGCGTCTCGGCGATTCCGGCCTCGGCGATTCCGGCGGCGCCGATTCTCGCCCCGGCGATGCCGGCCTCGGTGATTCTCGCCTCGGAATTTCCGGCTTCGGCGCGTCGGCCGCCGGGCGGCCCCAGCTCCGCAAGGCCCGCGACGCCGGCAAGGACCAGTCGTACTTCCTGTTCGACGTGCCGGCCGAGCGCTTCGCCGGCGTCGTGTTCCCGCTCGGCGGCATGGCCAAGGACGAGGTCCGCCGGGCGGCCCGGCGGCTCGACGTCGGCGTCGCCGACAAGCCGGAGAGCTACGAGCTGTGCTTCATCCCCGACGGCGACAAGGACCGGTTCGTGGAGGAGCGGACCGGCGACCACGAGAGGCCCGGCGGGCCGATCCGCCACCTCGACGGCCGCCTGCTCGGCTACCACGGCGGCCTCCACCGCTTCACCGTCGGGCAGCGGCGCGGCCTCGGCATCAGCCAGCCGGAGCCGTTGTTCGTCATCGAGCTCGACGCCGCCAGCAAGACGGTCGTGGTCGGCCCCGACGGCGCCCTCGATGCCGACCACCTGCTGGCCGGACGCTGCAACTGGGTCTCGATCGAGCCGCCGCGGCAGCCGCTGCGGGCGGCGGCGCGCATCCGCCACCGCCACCGGGAGGTAGGGGCGCTGATCACGCCGCGGGGAGAAGACCGGGTCCGCGTCGACTTCGACCGGCCCCAGCGCGCCGTCACCCCCGGCCAGGGCGTTGCCTTCTACGACGGCGATCTGCTGCTGGGCGGCGGCTGGATCGAGCGCTAAGCAGGCCTGCTAAGCCGGCGCGACGGCCCGCAAGGCGTGCTCGGCCGCCACCTGCTCGGCCGCCTTCTTGGTGCGGCCTTCGCCCTCGGCGATCGGCTCGCCCTCGACCGCCACGCGGACCCGGAAGACCTTGTCGTGATCGGGGCCGCGCTCCTCGATCACCAAGTAGATCGGCAGCGGCCTGCCCTCCGATTGCAAACGTTCCTGGAGCAGCGACTTGAAGTCGGTGAAGCGGACCTCGCCCTCCATCGCCTCGGTGGGATGCTGCCAGACGGTGCGATCGACGAAGTCGGTGGCCGCCTGCAGGCCGCCGTCCAGGTAGACCGCCGCGATCACCGCCTCGAACGAGTTGGCCAGCAGGGAGTCCTTGAGCCGCCCGGCGGTTTTCTCCTCGCCGCGCCCGAGCACCAGGAAGTCGCCGAGCCGGATGTCCTCCGCCCGGCGGGCGAGCGACTCGGAGGAGACCAGGAAGGCCTTGAGCTTCGACATCTCGCCCTCGGTCAGCTCGGGGTGGCGCCGGAACAGCAGCTCGCTGACCACGAGGCCGAGGACGGCATCGCCGAGAAACTCCAGTACTTCGTAATCGGCGATGTCCTCCTCGCTCTCGTTGGCGAAGGAGCGGTGCATCGTGGCCCGGTGCAGCATCTCGAGGTCGCGGAATCGGTGCCCGATCCGTTCCTCGAGAGGTGCTAAACGGTCGCGATGATCGGGGCCGCGCGGCGCGACGCTCATCCGATCACTTCCACCCGCACCCGTGCGACACCCGCTCGCAGGATGTCGAGTTGCTGGGCGGCCGCGAACGACATGTCGATGATGCGACCGTCGACGAAGGGGCCACGATCGGTGACCTTGACCTTCACGGTGCGGCCGTTCGCGAGGTTGGTCACCTGCAGCCTGGTGCCGAACGGCAGCGTCCGGTGGGCGGCGGTGAGCTCGTACATGTTGTAGCGGCTGCCGTCGGCCGCCCGCCGCCCGTGATAATCGACGCCGTACCAGGAGGCGTTGCCCTCCCAGGGGCCGGTGTCGGCCGACCCCGGCGGCCGGCGCGCGGCGCAGCCCGCGGCAATCCCCCACAGCACGAGCAGGGCGAGAAACCAGCAAGCCCCTCGGCCGTAGCTGCCCACTCTCAACCCGGGACTCTCGCCCGCATTCGTGCGGGTTGGACCCAGCTCATCGTTACGGGCGGGGTCGTCGACCTCTCGCGTCCCCGTACGCCCTCGCTCACTCATGCTCGAATGTCCCCACCAGCTCCTCGATCGACCCCAGGCGATGATCCCGGCACCATTGCTCGAGGTCGTCCACGAGGCGGATCGACGCCGTCGGATCGTAAAAGTTCACGGTGCCCACCTGCACGGCGCTCGCCCCGAGGATGAAGAACTGCAGCGCCTGCTGCAACCCCTCGATGCCGCCGATGCCGAGGATCGGCAGCTTGGTGGCGCGGCGGGTCTCGTACACCATGTACAGGGCGATCGGCAGGATCGCCGGCCCCGACAGGCCGCCGTAGATGGTCGACAGCGTCGGCCGCCGCGACTCGACGTCGACGGTCATGCCGCGCAGCGTGTTGATCACCGACAAGGCGTCGGCGCCCCCCGCCTCGGCGGCGCGGGCGAGCTCGCCGATGTCGGTGACCCCGGGCGTCAGCTTGACCCACAGCGGCAGGCTCGAGGCTTCGCGCACGGCGCGGGTCACCTGCTCGGTCTGCCGCGGGTCGGTGCCAAAGTTGATGCCGCCCTCCTTGATGTTGGGGCAGGAGATGTTGAGCTCCAGCGCGGTCAGCCCCTCGGCGCCGTCGAGCCGCTCGGCGACGCCGATGTACTCGTCGATCGTGCGCCCCCAGATGTTGGCGATCACCGCCGTGCCGAACTTGCGCAGGAACGGCAGCCTTTCGGCGAGGAAGGCCTCGGCGCCGACGTTCTGCAGGCCGATCGAGTTGAGCATCCCTCCCGGGGTCTCGACGATCCGCGGCGGCCGGTTGCCGCGCTCGACGCGCAGCGATAGGCCCTTGACGGCGATGCCGCCGAGGCGGGAGAGGTCGATGATCTCGGCGAGCTCTTGGCCGTAGCCGAAGGTCCCCGAGGCGACGATCACCGGGTTGGCGAGCTCGACGTCGCCGATCTTGACCCGCAGGTCGGGCGAGCCCGGCGCGCTCACGGTTTCACCTCGGCGCCAAAAGGTGTTCGTGTGGGGTGTGTGGTATTTGTCGTGGCGGGACTCATGCCCATACCAGCCGCCGGCTGTCGAACACCGGCCCCTCGCGGCAGCAGCGAACGTAGCGCCAGCCGCCGCTCGTCGCCGCTTCGCCGGCGCCGGCCGGCTCGGCGACCTCGTCGTACAGCGGCAGGACACACGACAGGCAGACCCCGATGCCGCACGCCATCGGCGCCTCGAAGCTCACCTGCAGCGGCAGCCCGCGGGCCATGGCGATCTCGTGCACGGCGCGCATCATCGGCGTCGGACCGCAGGTGTAGAGCGCCGCCGGCTGGTCGTGCCCCTCGAGGTACTCCTCCAGGGGGCCGACCACGAAGCCGTGGTAGCCGGCGCTGCCGTCGTCGGTGGCCACCTCGACGGGGACACCGAGGCCGCGGAGATCGTCGGCGCACAGCAGCGCCTCGGCCGTGCGGGCGCCCACAAAGGCCCGCACCGGCAGGCCGCGGGCCAGCATCTCCTCGGCGAGGAACGGGAACGGCGCGGCGCCGACGCCGCCCATGACCAGGAGCTGCTCGGCGACCTGCGCTCCGCGGTCCGATCCCGCCTCCGACGCTCCCTCCGGCCCATCGTCCGACCCTTCCTCCGGAATCTCGAACGGCACTCCCAGCGGCCCGAGCACGTCGAGCTGGTCGCCGGGACGCTTCTGCTCGAGCAGGGCGGTGCCCCTCCCGACCACCTCGATGACGATCGTGAAGCCGTGCGGCTTGCCGGCCTGGTCGCGAAGCAGCCGGCAGATGGCCATCGGGCGGCGCAGCAGGGGATCGATAGCGTCGGCCACGGAGATCATGACGAACTGGCCGGGGCGGCAGGCGGCGGCGATCGGCGGGCAGTCGAAGCCGAGAACGAACTGCCCCGGGCCCAGGCGGATCACGGATTCGATGGCCAGGCGCCTATCGTGCATGGGCTCGGGAAACAGACATCTCTACGCCGCTGAGGTCGTTGGCGAAACTAGCATGGAGCCAAGGGGCCGGCAATTCCGAGGCGGGAACGCGGCCGGCGCCGAAAATGGCCAACGCGGGCTCCGGCGCTTTCCGGCAGGCCGCCTGGCCATCTCCGGTGAGCGGCCGAGTTTGACAGCGCCGGGGGCCCTGGCTACTCTCCCAAAAGGACACTACACCCTTTAAGGACTGGCCCGGTGAGGCCAGAAAGGGCCACCGATGAGGACTCGGACGGGAGCGATGCGACCCCGCCGGCCATTTCCGGCCGCGCGGGGATTTCTTTGGGCCGCGCGCCGCCACGCCACGCCCGGCGCTTTGGGCGATCTCCGGGCTCCCTCCTCGTTACCGTTTCGCCGCAGTCCCGCCTTCATCGCCACGCGCCTGGCCGAGGAGAGCGGCCCCGACATGGGCTGCAACTCGATCCCACCGACGCCTCAGCGCACATCCGCGCCGGGAGGCCATGATGCGTGAAAAGGCGACGATCATGGACGCCCGGCAGGTGGACCGCGCCCTGGCCCGCATCGCTCACGAGATCGTCGAGCGCAACCACGGCACCGACGGCCTGGTGCTGATCGGCATCCGCAGCCGCGGCGTGCCGCTCGCCGAGGCGCTGGCGGCGAAGATCGAGAGCTTCGAGGGCACCGCGGTGCCCACCGGCAGCGTCGACATCACCCTGTACCGCGACGACCTCTCGCAGATCGCCCCCAACCCGGTCGTGCAGGCCACCGAGCTGCCGTTCGCGCTCGAGAACCTGGTCGTCGTCCTCGTCGACGACGTGCTGTTCACCGGTCGCACCATCCGCGCCGCCCTCGACGCCCTCGTCGATTACGGCCGGCCGCGCGCCATCCAGCTCGCCGTCCTCGTCGATCGCGGCCACCGCGAGCTGCCGATCCGCGCCGACTATGTGGGCAAGAACGTGCCGACGGCGCGCCGCGAGGTCGTCCAGGTGCGTTGCAAGGAGATCGACGGCGAGGACAGCGTGGTGATGATGGAGACAGACGACGAAGCCGGCGCCCGCGCCGCCGGCGCCAAAGGAGGAAGCTGATGGGCAAGACCAAAGACGCGCCGCCGCCCGCCGCCGCCGCCCCCGAGCCGCCAGCCGCCGAAGCGCTGCTTTCCGAGGAGCAGCCGTCGGCCTCGCTCAAGCACAAGGACCTGCTCGGCATCGAGCACCTCGACGCCGACGAGATCCGCCTGATCCTCGCCACCGCCGGCCACTTCAAGGAGATCTCGCGCCGCGCCATCAAGAAGGTGCCGGCGCTGCGCGGCAAGACCGTCATCAACCTGTTCTTCGAGCCCTCGACGCGCACCCGGACCTCCTTCGAGATCGCCGCCAAGCGGCTGTCGGCCGACACCCAGAGCATCTCGGCCTCGACCTCGGCGGTGGTCAAGGGCGAGACCCTGATCGACACCGCCCGCAACATCGAGGCGATGTTCCCCGACATCCTGGTGATCCGGCACTCGTTCCCCGGCGCCGCCCACGTGCTCGCCCGCAACTGCCGGGCGGCGGTCATCAACGCCGGCGACGGCGCCCACGAGCACCCCACGCAGGCGCTGCTCGACGCCCTCACGATCCGCGAGAAGAAGGGCAAGATCGAGGGGCTGCGGGTGGTGATCTTCGGCGACATCGCCCACAGCCGCGTCGCCCGCTCCAACATCCACTGCCTGCGCAAGCTCGGCGCCCAGGTGGTGGTGGCGGCACCGCCGACCTTCCTGCCCCACGACGTCGAGTCGCTCGGCGTCGAGGCGCACCGGCGGCTGGAGCCGGCGCTCGAGGGCGCCGACGTGGTGATGGCGCTGCGCATCCAGCTCGAGCGGGGCGGCAAGCTCTCCTTCCCGAGCTCGCGGGAGTACTTCAACCTCTTCGGGCTGAACCGCGAGCGGCTGGCGCTGGCCAAGCCCGACGCCATCGTCATGCACCCCGGGCCGATGAACCGCGGCGTCGAGATCGCCTCCGACGTCGCCGACGGCCCCGCCTCGGTCATCCTCGAGCAGGTCTCCAACGGCCTCGCCGTGCGCATGGCCGTCCTCTACCTGCTCGCCGGAAGCGGAGCCACCCGGAATGTCGAAGCTGCTGCTTGAGGGGGGGCGCATCGTCGATCCCTCGCGGGGATTCGACGAAGTCGCCGACCTGCTGATCGAGGACGGCCGGATCGCCGCCATCGGCGACCGCCTCGACGCGGCCGGCGCCGAGGTGATCGACGCCGCCGGCCTGGTGGTGGCGCCGGGCTTCATCGACATGCACGTGCACCTGCGCGAGCCCGGCCAGGAGTACAAGGAGACCGTCGCGACCGGCACCGCGGCGGCGGCGGCCGGCGGCTTCACCGGCGTCGCCTGCATGCCCAACACCATGCCGGTCAACGACAACCGCGCGGTCACCGAGCTGATCATCGAGCGGGCCGAGGAGGTCGGCGCCGTGCCCGTCTATCCGATCGGCTGCGTCAGCGTCGGCCAGCAGGGCGAGGCGCTCGCCGAGATCGGCGAGCTGGTCGCCGGCGGCTGCGTGGCGGTCTCCGACGACGGCTACCCGGTGGCCACCGCCGAGCTGATGCGCCGCGCCCTGGAGTACACCCAGATGTTCGACGTCCCGGTGATCGAGCACTGCGAGGACCTCAGCTTGAGTCGCAAGGCGCCGATGAACGAGGGACGGGTCTCCACGGCGCTCGGCCTCAAGGGCCATCCGACCGCCGCCGAGGACATCATCGTGGCGCGCGACATCGCGCTGGCCGAGCTGACCGGCGGCCGGCTGCACTGCGCCCACGTCTCCAGCGCCGGCGCCGTGCGGATGATCCGCGACGCCAAGGCGCGCGGCGTCGACGTCACCTGCGAGGTCACCCCCCACCACTTTACGCTCACCGACGAAGCGGTGCGCACCTTCGACACCAACACCAAGATGAACCCGCCGCTGCGCAACCAGGCGGACGTCGACGCCGTTCTCGAAGGTCTGGCCGACGGCACCATCGACGCCATCGCCAGCGACCACGCCCCCCATCACGCCGACGAGAAGGCGCTGGAGTTCGACCTCGCCCCGTTCGGGATCATTGGACTGGAAACCGCGGTACCGCTCGCCATCGACCGGCTCCTGCACGGCGGCCAGGTGACGCTACCGCGGCTGGTCGAGCTGCTGGCCGTCAACCCGGCACGCATCCTCGGCCTGCAGGTCGGCGGCCTCGCCGAGGGCGACGCCGCCAACGTCACCGTTCTCGACCTCGAGCGCATTGCCAAGGTCGACGCCGCGAGCTTTGCCAGCAAGGCGCGCAACACGCCGTTTCACGGCCGCAAGCTGAAGGGCTGGCCGGTACTGACGATCGTCGCCGGCAAGGTGGTCTGGAAGGCGCGTGAGACGGTCGCGGAGCGATGACGAGGATGACCGAGAAAGAGATCAGCAAGGTCGAGGGCGTCATCCGCGTCTCGGTGGTATGTGTACCATCGTCCATCCTCACGACCCGGCGGAGCTGAAATGACCGAGAACGCGATCGTCGAGCTGCTGCGCGAGGTCGGGGCGCTGCTCTCCGGCCACTTCAAGCTGTCATCGGGCCTGCATTCGCCGCAGTACCTGCAGTGCGCGGTGGCCCTGCAGCACCCGCCGCTGGCCGAGAAGCTCGGCCGCGCGATCGGCGAGCGCTGGCGCGCCGCCGCCCGCCGTCAGATCAGCGCCGTGGTCTCACCGGCGCTCGGCGGCGTGATCATCGGCCACGAGGTCGGCCGCGCCCTCGGCACCCGCGCCTGCTTCACCGAGCGGGTCGACGGCAAGATGACCCTGCGGCGCGGCTTCGTCCTCGCCCCCGGCCAGAGCGTCCTGGTGGTCGAGGATGTCGTCACCACCGGCAAGAGCACCCTCGAGACCGTCCGCGCCATCGAGTTCGCCGGCGGCGAGCCCGCCGGCGTCGCCTGCATCGCCAACCGCAGCGGCAAGGACCAGGTCGGCAACCTGCCGCTCACCGCCCTCATCGACCTCGACATCCCCACCTACGACCCGGACCAATGCCCCCAGTGCCAGGCCGGCGAGCCGATCCAGAAGCCGGGAAGCAGGCCCGGGGCGTAGGTCACCGGTCAGTGCGGTCAGTGCCTGCCGATGCGCTTTTCGAGGTCGTCATGGTCGACGCGCAGGAGGATCGGGCGGCCGTGGGGACAGCGGGTGGGTGACTCGCAGCGCTCCAGGTCGGCGATCAGGCGGACCATCTCCTCGCGGCTGAGCGGGTGGTTGGCGCGCACCGCAGCGTGGCAGGAGATCGAAGCGGCAAGCTCACGGCGGGCCTCCTCCAGCGCCTCCGCTCCCCTGCCCTCGTCGAGCGAGTCGAGCAGGGCGCGTAGGGCCCCCGACAGGTCGCGGCCGGCGAGGATCGCCGGCGCGGTGCGTATCGCCCAGGCGTTGCCACCGAACGGCTCGAGGGCGAAGCCGACCGACTCGAGCAGCGCCGCGTGGGTCTCGACGAGGGCGGCCTCGGCGGCCGAGAGCTCGACGGTCTCGGGCACCAGCAGGTGCTGGGCCTCGACGTTGCGGGCCTCCAGCTGTGCCAGCACCTGCTCGTACAGGACCCGCTCGTGGGCGACGTGCTGGTCAATGATCAGCAGGCCGCGCTCGTCGGCGGCGAGGATGTAGGTGTTGGCGTACTGCGCCAGGGGGCGGATCGAGCCGGCGGTGCCGCGGATCGCCGGGCGGGCCTCGGCGCCAACGCCAGAATCGCCGGCGATCGCGTTGCCGGCCGGAGACCTCGATGGCGGCCGCAGCGCGGCGGCGCCCTCGGCGACGATCCAGTCCTCCACCGGGAGCTGCTGACTACCGCTCGGCAATGTGGCCCCACCGCCTCGCCCGGAAGCCAAGTCAGCGCGACCCTCGGCGCCGCCTGTCCGTCCCTCGGCCCAGCCCGGCCGCGGGCCGCCGGGGGCCCCGGCGCGCGCCGGCGTCGAAAGGCTGGGGTGGATGCGCACCGGGGGCAGGTGGCGGGCGAGCGCCTCGCGCACCGCGCGCCGCACGCCGCGGTAGACGGCGTCCGGATCGACGAAGCGGACCTCGGCCTTGCGGGGATGGACGTTGACGTCGACGGCGGCGGCCGGCAGCTCGAGGTGGACTACCGCCACCGGGAAGCGGCGGGCGTCGAGCAGGCTGTCGTAGGCGCTGGTGAGCGCGTGGCCGAGACGGTAGTCGGAGACCGGGCGGCCGTTGACGAACAGGCGGATGTCGTTGCGGTGCGGGCGTTGCAGCTCCGGGGTGGTGACGCCGCCGCGGATCGACAGCGAGCCGAGGTCCGCTTCGACCTCGAGCCAGTGCTCGGCCACCTCGGCGCCGAGCACCTGGTGGACGCGCTCGATCAAGGTCGCCACCGGCGGCGCCTCCAGCAGAGTTCGCTTGCCGTGGGCGAGGCGGACGTGGACGTCCGGCCGGCCGAGCGCGTAGTCGCCTATCGTCTGGCCGGCATGTCGCAGCTCGGTGGCCGGCTTCTTGAGGCTCTTGCGGCGGGCCGGCGTGTTGAAGAACAGGTCGGCGACCCTGACCGTCGTGCCCCGCGGCCAGGCCAGCCGCTCGCCGGGCCGCCGGACGCCGCCCTCGACCCGCAGTCGCACGCCCGGCCCCTCGCCGGTGGCGGTGGTCAGCTCGACCCGCGCCACCGCCCCGATGCTCGCCAGCGCCTCGCCCCGGAACCCCATGGTGGCGATCGCCTCGAGGTCCTCGACGGTGCTGACCTTGCTGGTGGCGTGCTGGGCGAAGGCGAGCTCGACGTCCTCGGCGTCCATGCCGCAGCCATCGTCGGCGACCTCGATCAGGCCGATGCCCGACTCTTCGAGCTGCACGCTCACGCGCGTGGCGCCGGCATCCAGCGCGTTGTCGATCAGCTCCTTGACGACCGATGCCGGCCGCTCGACCACCTCCCCGGCGGCGATGCGGTCGATGACGAGAGGGTCCAGAACATGAATCCGGCGCTTCATGACGCCGCCCGCAGCATTGCCACAGAAGCGCTCATCGCTCGGAGCTCGGAGGGCCGTCGGTCACGAGACTCCCCGAGAGCCCGGCCTCCGCCGGCCCATCGGCCACCAGGCGATCCGGCAGCTCGCCGTCCGCCTCCGTCTCGGCGCGAGGGATCGGCGCGGCCGCCGCCTGAAAGCGCAGCCGCTGGTTTCCCCGCCGCAGCCGGTCCATGTAGCGCAGCGAGCGCAGCTCACGGTCGAGGTGGCCGCGGATCAGCAGCCGGTTGACCGCCGCCAGCCGGCGCACGGCGCCGCGATCGCGGCCGGCGCCGCAGGCCACGTCGGCGGGCTTCTTCTTGAGGATCTCGGTGAGCAGCGCGGTGCCGGCGGGCGACAGCCAGCGGGCGCCCTGGATGCGCGCATGGCACTCGCGGCAGACGAACTCGAGCGGATGGGGAACCACCCAGCGGCCGGCCTCGAGCGGGCCGCCGCAGCCGCCGCACGTCGAGATCAGCGGCAGGAAGCCGGAGAGCTGCAGCACCCAGACCTCGAAGTAGCGCGCCGCCACCGGCAGCGGAACGCCATCCTCGATCGCCGAGAGCACCGCTCCGAGCAGCCGGAAGAGCGGCGGGTTGGGGTCGCGCTCGACGCTGAACTCGATCACCAGCTCGGCGAAGTAGGCGGCGATCGCCGCCGCCTCGGGGCTCAGCAGCGACTCATAGTAGGAGCGCTCGACCTCGCAGGCGGAGACCCGGGTGAGCTCCTGGCCCTCCTTCTCGAAGAACACCAGCTCGCTGCGGGTGAACGGCTGGAAGGCGCTGCCGAAGCGGCTCCGCACCCGCCGCGCGCCGCGCGCCACCGAGCGGACGCGGCCGAACTCGAGCGTGTAGAAGACGACGATCAGGTCGGCCTCGCCCAGCGCGTAGTGGCGCAGGGCATAGGCTGGAGTCTGCCGCAGGGGCACGTCGAGTCTCCTGAGCGCCTAGGAGGCCGTGGTGAAACCACGGCCTCCTAGCCGACGAATACCAACAGGGCGCTGGCGATCGCGAAGTAGGCTAGCACGCCGATGACGTCGATCGAGGTGGTGACGAACGGCCCGGTGGCCACCGCCGGATCGACGCCGAAGCGGCGCAGGACCATCGGCATCGTCGTTCCCACCGCCGCCGCCAGGGTCATGCTGGTGGCGATCGCGGCGCCGACGATGACCCCGATGTGCCAGTCGGCGAGAAACCAGGTCAGCGTGCCCCCGGCCAGCAGGCCGAACAGCACGCCCATCACGAACGCCACCCGCACCTCGCGGAGGGCGACCCGGAAGCCGCCGCCGGCGGCGGCGATCTTGCCGGTGGCCAGCCCGCGCACGATGATGGTCGCCGACTGGGTGCCGGCGTTGCCCCCCATGCCGGCGACGATCGGGATGAAGGCGGCCAGCCACACCACCTCCTGAAGCAGCGGCGTGAAGTTGCCGATGATCTGGCTGGCCAACATACCGCCGAGCCAGGCAACCAGCAGCCAGGGCATCCGCAGCCAGATGCTGCGCCCCAGCGAGGCTCGCAGGACGCCCTCCTCGTCGCCCTCGCCGACGCCCGCCATCAGCAGCATGTCCTCGGTCTCTTCCTCGCGGATGATGTCGATGACGTCGTCGACCGTGATGATGCCGACCAGCTTGTTCTCGTCGTCGACGACCGGGAGGGCCAGCAGGTCATAGCGGGCGACGAGGCGGGCGACGTCCTCTTGGTCGGTGTGGGTGGTGACCGAGATGACGTGCGCGTTCATCACCTCGCGCAGGGCCGTGTGCGGATCGGCCAGCAGCAGCTCGCGCAACGAGCAGACGCCGACGAGATGGCGGCGGTCGTCGACGACGTAGAGGTAGAAGACCATCTCGAGGTCCTCGGACGAGGTGCGCAGCTCGGCGATGGCGTCGGCGACCGGGAGCTTCTCATCGAGTGCGAACACCTCCGGGCTCATGATGCGGCCGGCGGTCTCCTCCTCGTAGGCGAGCAGCCCCTCGATCGGCGCCGACTCGCTGTCGTGCATGAGCGCCAGGATCCGCTCGGCCTGTTCCTCGGGCATCGCCGGCAGCAGCTCGGCGGCGTCGTCGGAGTCCAACTCGGCGATGATGCTGGCGACCTGCTCGTCGGGCAGATCGGAGAGGAGCCTGACCGCCAGCTCGCGGTCGAGCTCGGAGATCAGGTCGGCGGCCCGCTCCGGAGCGTCGCGCAGCGTCAGGCCGAACACCGTCGCCCGGTGCTCGTCGCTGAGCGGCAGCATCAGTCGCGCCACGTCGGCGGCGTGCAGCTTGTGGAGCATGTTGGCGGCGTGCCCGGTCGCCCCGCGGCGCAGCAGCTTGCGCAGCGGGTCCACCAGCCGGGTTACTTGCTGTCTTGCCATCAGCGATCGATCTCCAGCCGGTCGAGGACCGGCACCTCTTCCCGCCAGCCCGGGCTCACCTTGACCCGCAGGTCGAGGAACACGCGCCGGCCCAATAGCTTCTCGATTTCCAGGCGCGCCGCCGTACCAACCTGTTTCAGCATGGCCCCACGGCGGCCGATGACGATCGGTTTTTGCGATTCCGAATCGACGAGGATGGTCGCGAAGATCCGCACCACGCCCGCGGCCCGCTGCGGCTCTTCCCAGGCGTCGACGACGACGGCCGTGGTGTAGGGCAGCTCCTCGCGGGTGCGGCGCAGGAGCTGCTCCCGCACCAGCTCCGCAACCAGGAAGCGCTCCGAGCGGTCGGTCAGCGCGTCTTCCGGAAAGAGCGGCCCCGCCACCGGCAGGTAATCGAGGGCGGCCTCGAGAAAGCGGTCACAATTATCCCCCTTGAGCGCCGAGATGGGAATCACCTCCGCCCAGGCGTGCTGCTCATTGTAACGGGCGATCAGCGGCAGCAGCCGCGGCTTGGGGATGCGATCGATCTTGTTGAGCAGCAAGAAAGCGGGACCCTCGAAGCCTTTCACCAGCTCGATCGCGAACCGGACGCCGGCGCCGGTCGGCTCGCTGGCGTCGATCAGCAGCGCCACGAGGTCGACGCCGACCAGCGAGCCGCGCGTCGCATCCATCATCCGGCGGTTCATCTCGTAGTGGGGGCGGTGGATGCCCGGGGTGTCGACGAAGACGATCTGGCCGCGGGGCAACGTCAGCACGCCGAGGATGCGGTGGCGGGTGGTCTGCGGCTTGTCGGAGGTGATCGCGACCTTGGCGCCGATCATCCGGTTCAGCAGCGTCGATTTGCCGGCGTTGGGACGGCCGACCAGGGTGACGGTGCCGCTGCGGTAGGCCGGACCGCTGTCGCCGGCAGCAGCCTCCGTCGCGCCGCCAGCGGCGCCGCCCTCCGGGCTCAAGCGTCCACTTCCGCGTCGAGAGACGGTTGTGCGGGGCGCTTTGGATACCCGGGAGTCGGCTTGTGGGAACTCATTCTCTGGCCGACGCGATGGCCGTGATCCGGACCTTGTGGACGCGGCGCTCGTCGGCCTCGAGGACCTCGACGTGGAGGCCGTTGCGCTCGAACTCCTCCCCCGGCTTGGGGACGTAACCGAGGTGCTCGAAGGTCATTCCGCCGATCGTCTCGAAGTCGCCCTCGGTGATCTTGACGCCGAGCTGCGCCTCGACCTCTTCGACCTCGGCTTTTCCAGCTGCCACGACGACCCCCTCGGAAAGCGGCACGACGTTGAGCTCGTCGTCCTCGTGCTCGTCTTGGATCTCGCCGACGATCTCCTCGAGCAGGTCCTCGACGGTCACCAGGCCGGCGGTGCCGCCGTACTCGTCGACGACGATCGCCATCTGCTCGCGCCGCCCCTGGAACTCGCGCAGCAGCTCGCTGACCCGCTTGGTTTCGGGGACGAACACCGGCGGGCGCATGATCGTCCGCACCGAGACCTCGGGTCCGTCGGTCTCGAGCCCGGCCACCAGCTCGCGGACGTTGACGATCCCGGTCACCTGGTCGATGTTGTCGCCCACCACCGGTAGCCGCGAGACCCTGTGCTCGGCGACCAGGCGCGACAGCTCGCGCAGGGTGGCGGACTCGGGCACCGAGACGATGGCGACGCGCGGCGTCATCACCTCGCTGACCAGCGCCTCGCCGAAGTCGGCCAGGCCGCGCAGCAAGACCTCGTCCTGCTGCGAGACCAGCCCTTCCTTTTCGGCCATGTCGAGGAAGGCGTCGAGGTCCCCCTCCTCGGGGCTGGTCTCTTCGAGGTCGTCACGGGCGCGGCTGTCGCGCTGAAAACGACTCAAGAGGCGCGCCGAGCCCCCCAGCAGCAGGCACAGCACCTGAATCAGCGGCCGCCCGACGGTCAGCACCCGCATCGGCCCGAACGCCGCGACCACGGCGAACGCCGCCAACTTGTCGACCAGCAGATAGGCGGCCAGGGCCAGCCCCAACGACCAGGCCAGGCGGATGGCGAACGACGCGCCGCCGATCTGTTCCGGGGCGCCGACGGCGGTCACCGCCACCACCAGGGCGACGAGCGAAAGCTGGCGTCCCAGGCGCACGGCGATCAGCGTGACGTCGACGTCCTCGTCGCCGCCGTTGTCGGCCTCGCGCCGCGCCCAGCGGTGCAGCTCGAAGCGCGAGGCAGAGCGCGAGGCGACCTCGAGGGCGGCGGTGAGCAATAGCGTCAAGCCCGGCACCAGGATCGCCAGCATCTCGACGCCGCTCAACGGCCGACTCCGGCGCTCAGGGCTCGCGTCGTGCTACAAACGCCGGCGGCGATTGGGCTCGTGGGTCTGCTCAACGGTCCGCCCCTGCGCTCAGCACCAGCGGCCGCAGCCGGGCCTCGAGCTGGCGCATCTCGCCGGCGTCGTGCTCGTGATCAAAGCCGAGCAGATGGAGCAACCCGTGCAACGCCAGGACCTCGAGCTCGAGCAGGTAGCTGTGGCCGGCGGCCCGCGCCTGGCGCGCCGCCTGGTCGGCGCAGATCACCACGTCGCCGAGGTCGCGCTCGCCGTCCGGCGATTCCTCGCCGGCCGGGAACGACAGCACGTCAGTGGGCTCGGGCACGTCGACGTAACGTCCGTGATAGTCGATCATCCGGCGGTCGTCGACGAAGACGAAGGCGACGGCATCGGCCGCCGCACCGGTGGCCTGCAGGGCCAAGGAGGTGATTCGCTCGAGCCGGGCTGCATCAATGATAGGTCTGGTCTGAAAGCTGCGAACCGCGATCCTCATCTGCCAGATTGGCCGCCGCCTCCGGGCTGGGCGCGTCACTCGGCTCGGGGTATTCGATCCGCTGGTGGTGCATTCCCGCCAGCACGCCCAGGAAAGCATCGGATATCTTCGCCAGGTCTTCCAGCGTCAGCGTGCACTCGTTGAGCTGGTCGTCGTCGACGACCTCCTGGACGGTGCGGCGGATCATCGCCCGCAGGCGCGCCGGGTTGGTGTCGGTGAGCGTCCGCGAGATCGCCTCGACGCTGTCGGCGAGCATCAGGATGGCGGCTTCCTTGCTGCGCGGCTTGGGGCCGGGGTAACGGAAGTCGCCCTCGTCGACCTGGCGGTCTTCGGGCTCGCCGCTCTGCCGAGCCTTCTCGTAGAAGAAGCGGATCAGGCGGGTGCCGTGGTGCTGCGGGATCAGGTCGATCAACGGCTCCGGGAGGCCGTGCTCGCGCGCATAGGCAACTCCGTCCTTGACGTGGCTGACCAGGATCAGGGCGCTCATGTTCGGCGACAGCTTGTCGTGTGGGTTGTGGCCGTCCTTCTGGTTCTCGACGAAGTACTGCGGCTGCCGCAGCTTGCCGATGTCGTGGTAGTAGGCGGCGACGCGGGCGAACAGCGGGTTGACGCCGATCGCCTCGGCGCCCTTCTCGGCGAGGGTGCCGACCACGACGCTGTGGTGGTAGGTGCCCGGCGCCGCGACCGCCAGCTCCTTGAGCAGCGGCAGGTTCATGTTCGACAGCTCGAGCAGCTTGATGTCGGTCAGCGATTGGAAGACGTGCTCGAGCGGCGGCAGCGCGATGGTGGCGACGATCGAGACCAGGACGCCGCCGGCCAGCGCGCAGACGGCCTCGAACGAGACGATCGTCCAGGGCGCCGGCGCCTGCACGAGCAGCGCCAGAGCGAGCACCGTGGCGACGTTGACGCCGCCGACCAGCAAGCCGGAGCGGGTGAGCGCCGTGCGCTGCTTGTACTGGCTCATCCCGTAAAGCACGGCGAAGGAGCCCAACAGCGCGTAGACCACCAGGCCGAGGTCCTGGGTCATGGCGCCAAGCACCACCGCGAAGACGGCCGAGAAGGCCCAGGCGACCTGGACGTCGACCAGGAGCATCAGCAGCATGACACCGCCGGCCAGCGGGATCGCGTACTTGTAGCTTTCCACCGAGTTGAGCGGCGGGAGCTCGGCGGCATCGGCCACCGCTTCGCCGAGGAACAGCGAGACGCGGGTCAATGCCACCATGCCGACCAGCACGACGAGCATCAGCAGGTAGAGGTGGCGAACCCGCTGGTAGCGCATCCGCCGCTGGTAATGCACCACGTAGCGCCACAACGAGAACACCGCCAGCGCAATCAGGATCGCCGCACCGACCGCCTGCAGCATCGACCGGTCGTTGCGTACCTGCTGGTGCAGCGCCTGCAGCTCAAGGATCTTCTGGGCGGTCACCTCGTCACCCTGTCGCAGCAGAGTACGACCGCGCTTTACCTCGTAGAAAGCCGGCTGCACGGCGTTGATCGCCTGGCGCCGGCGCTGCTGAGTCTCGTTGCTGTTGTAGGTGAGGTTGGGCTGCATGAGCTGCGCCACCAGGTTGCCGGTCTCCACCTCGGCGACGGGTGTGGTATCGAGCCTGTCGGCCACCGCCTGTCGCAGCCGGTCGCGGGCGGTGGTGATGTCGATCACCTGAGAGGTATCGGGGATGCGCCTCTCGTTCTGGGTGATGATGTCGCGCAGCAGGAACGCCGGGCTGCCGCCGATCCGCGTCTGCTCGATGGTCCCGATGAGCTGCTCCCGCGACGACGCGGTCAGCGCCGCGATCACCGCGGCCTCGTTGTCCACCGAGAAGCCGCCCTCGGCATCCCACAGGGCGGCGACGAGCCCGGCGGGCAGCGGCCGGCCGACCGCCGCCATCGCCTGCTGCTCGAGGTCGGCGCGCCGCCCGGCACGCAGCTCCGCGAACGGCGGATCGTCCGGGTCGCGGGCGCCGCGGCCCCAGCGAAACAGCGCCTCGACGACGCCCCTGCCGTATTCGTGCGCGAGCGGGTTGTAGTCGTAGACGTCGGGTACGCCGCGGTCGGCCTGGGCGCGGCGCCGGTCGGTGGAGTCGGGGTCGGCGACGGTCAGATCGATGGGCGCCGTGACGTCGGCGACGGCGATGTCTCCGGGCTGGTACTGGCGCTCGGCAAGACGCATCTGCGGCGCCGTGATGGCGACGATCGCCAGGATGGCGAGCACGGTCCAGAGGACGTCGTAACCGAGCATGGCGCGCAGCCGCTGCCGGAGGGTCTTGCGCGCCTTGCGAGAACGGCTGGGCGACCTAGCCATCGGACGGCTCCGCGATCGTGACGGCGGCGGGCTCGGCGGCGGCGGCCCGAGAGCCGGCTTCGGCGGCCTCCTGCATCGTCCGGGCGGCCTCGCGGGCGGCCCGCTTGGCCTCGGTATCCTCGGCGTAGGCGGCGATGATCTCCTGCACCAGCGGATGGCGAACGACGTCTCGCTGGTCGAACTCGACGAAGCCGATGCCATCGATCTTGCGCAGCAGCCGCCGCGCCTCGACCAGCCCCGAGGGCTTCCCCGCCGGCAGGTCGATCTGGGTCACGTCGCCGGTGATCACCGCCCGCGACTGCATGCCGATCCGGGTCAGGAACATCTTCATCTGCTCGGCGGTGGTGTTCTGGGCCTCGTCGAGGATCACGAACGAGTCGGCGAGCGTCCGCCCCCTCATGAAGGCCAGCGGCGCGATCTCGATGTGGCCGCGCTCTACCAGGCGGTTGGCGCGCTCGACGTCGATCAGGTCGTAGAGGGCATCGTACAGCGGCCGCAGGTAGGGATTCACCTTCTCGTACATGTCACCGGGCAGGAAGCCGAGCTTCTCCCCCGCCTCGATCGCCGGCCGCGCCAGGATGACCCGGCGGACGGCGCGCCGATTGAGCGCTTCGACCGCCATCGCCATGGCCAAATAGGTCTTGCCGGTCCCTGCCGGGCCGATCCCGAAGACGATGTCGTGGCTGCGGATCGCCTCGATATAGAGCTTCTGGTTGGTGCCCTGCGGCCGCACCATGCGGTCGCGCGCCGTCTGGATGCCGGTGTCGCTGAAGAAGCGCTCCAGCGAGACGTGGGGCGTGTCCCTGGCGATTCGCAGGGCGGTGCGGACGTCCTGGTCCTCGAGCTCGTAGCCCTTCGACATCAGCGCTCCCAGCTCGGTCAGGATCTTGGCGGCGATGTCGACGCGGTCGTCCTCGCCCTCGAGGAAGACTTCCCGGTCGCGCGCCGAGATCTTGATGCCGAGGTCGGCCTCGAGCTGCCGCAGGTTGTCGTCGTGGACCCCGAACAGGGCCTGGAGCTCGCCTTCGGCGATGGCAATCTTTCTCATAAGCAAACGACCGCGCGACCTCGCACAGGGAGGTCTGCGCGGTCTCTGGAATCAGGGTCGAACACCCATCA
>DASWHK010000283.1:0-6479 GCA_036398215.1 Acidobacteriota bacterium
GGCTGGTAGCGGAACATCAGCAAGGCGTCGTCGCGGTCGAAGTAGACCCGGTAGGGACGGCCGGCGCGGATCTTTCGCAGGTTGAAGCGCGGGCGCGCCGCGGCGGCAATCTCGTTGACCAGGTCGGAGTCGACCCCGGCCGCCATCAGCACCCCGGCGAACGTGTCGCCGGCGGTGAACTCGCCTTCGACCGTGCGGTAGGCCGTCTCGGCGAGCACCAGCGGCCAGGGCGGGGGCAGGGGAGGCACCGGGAAAACCGGGAAGGACGCCGCCACGGCCGTCGCCGACGGCGGCGGCTCCGGCTGACGGCACGCCATTCCCCCCATGACCGAGAAGCCGGCGATGGCCAGAACCGAAAGGGCCACCCCGGCGCGGGCGATTGGTTGGCGCTGGACCGCGATCTGGAGAGTCAGGCGCATCCGGTGCGGGTGTCGGTTCTGATCAGTCAGAAGATCGCAAACTGGGGGAGCCCTGCGACCGCCGGACTCTAGCCCGGAACCGCAGGCGCCCGCAACCGCAAATTCCGCCCGGCCTCGAGGCATCGCCTTCCTCCTTACGCCGAACCTCGCCCGTTGTGGCGTCCGCAAGATGACCCGGATCTCTGACTCAGGACACTGGCGAGGCCCTGTTGGAACCACGCCCTCGTAGCCCGATCTTCGCAAGGCTTGTCTTGCGATGCGCCCGTCGCCGTTGCTATAAGTGGGGATGCGCGGGGGTGGCTCCCGCGCATTCCTCCTCCCCAGCGTGGAGAATGTCATGCGGACCCGCTCGCCCGTACTCGCGTCCTTGACTGCGGGCGCGGGTATGTGGCTGGCGGCGGCGAGCTCCGGGCTGGCGCCGGCGACGCTGCCGGCCGCCTCCGGCAACGCCGCCCAAGCCGCCCCCGCCGCGCAGACGCCCGGCCCGCGCCCACCCCTCGAGGTGCTCGGCGTCGGCGCCCTGCAGCTCGACGACTTCTCCCCGGCGTTCCTCGGCATCTACCGCAAGCTGATGGAGATCGAGGACCGCATCTCGGTCCAGGCTCGCCGATACGGGGTCGACTACGACCTGGCGCGGGCCCTCTGCCTGTACGAATCGGGCGGCAACGCCAACCTGACCTCTTGGGCCGGCGCCGAGGGCTACTTCCAGGTCATGCCGGCGACCCGCCGGCTGCTCGGCGTCGCCGACAACATCGAGGCGGGCATCAAGTATCTCGCCCAGCTCGTCGAGCGGTTCGAGCGCGAGGATTACGCGTTGGCGGCCTACAACGGCGGCCCGGGCAACGTCGGCCAGAACCGGCCGATGCGCCTCGAGACCTTGCAGTACGTCCTCGGGGTGGGGCATTACCGAATGATCCTCAAGCTCTACGAGGAGCCCATCCGGCGCTACGCCGGCGAGCTCGCCCTCGAGATCGCCCGCGAGGATGACGATTGGTGGACGGTATCGCGGCGGCTCGGCGTTCCCCTGGTGCACCTGCGCCTCTACAACCCCTATCTCGGGACTCGCGACCTGCACGCCGGGGCCCTGATCGCTTACCCGGTGGCGCCCCGGGCCGACCTCTATCGGATCGACCACGAGGCCGTCTATTACCGCAGCCGCATCGGCGACAACTACTTCGGCATCGCCTTCGCCTTCGAGGTCGAGCTCGATGCCCTGCGCGGCAGCAACAACCTCTGGCACTTGCAGACGCTGCCTCCCGGCATGGAGCTCAAGCTGCCGCTGTACTGGGTGGCCGAGAACGACGACGACGAGCCCCGCCTGGAGCCCGAGATCGTTCGCCACACGCTGGCCGCCGGTCAGACGATCGAGGATCTCACCGGGATGTTCGAGACCTCGGCGTGGCGCCTGATCCGCGACAATCACCTCTGGGACGAGCAGCTGCCCGCGGCCGGCAGCGTTCTGCAGGTGAAGGTGCAGCCGCCGAAACCGCTGTTCACCGAGCACACGGTGCAGAGCGGCGAGAACCTGACGCTGATCGCCGGCCGTTACGGCACCTCGGTGCGGGCCATCCAGCAGGCCAACAACATGGGCAACCGCACCGTGATCCGAGTCGGCGAGCAGCTCCTGGTGCCGGCGCGCTGAGCCGGCGCGAGTCCTGCACGCGGCCCAGCCCGCGTGGTTAGGGGACGGTCGGCGAGCCTGCGCCGTTCGAGACGGGCTCCCTGTTGGACGTAGATCGCCGTGTGCATCGGGGCGCGGGGTTGCCCGCGGGGGCTGGGGCCAAGGTCGGGGAAGGTCGGGGTTGGCGGAGGTCGAGGCGTTGGGAAGGGCTTTGGCGTGCGTGCTGACCTGAGTTAGTGATAATGATTCTTATGGAAACTTTTTGCGCGTGATCCAAGGACGCGCGCCCCAGCCGTCGCTCCACGGACCATCCACGTCCCACCCCAGCAGCGTATAATCACTGAAGTGGTCGCAGTGCGTCGGCGCGGCCGACCCGACCAACTGCTGCGAATCAAGGAGACTCCCGCCATGCGTTCGACCGCCCCGTCCCCGTTCCTGGACCGACTGCTGCCCGTCCTCGCCCTTGCCGGCCTCCTGGGCCTGACGAGCGGCCTCGCGGCCGCCACGGTGACGTTGGCCCAAGAGGGCGCTCCCGCGGCGCAGACGCTGGAGCAGGGACGGACGATCTACGGCGAACAGTGCGAGTCTTGCCACGGCCCCGAGGGCAAGGGCGACGGCCCCGCCTCCCGCTTTCTCGATCCTCCGGCCCGCGACTTCACGTCCGGCGACTGGCGCCACGCCACCGACGGCACGGTCGAGAACGTCGCTCGGGTCGTCCGTGAAGGCGTCGACGACACCGGCATGACGCCCTTCGCCGACCTCCTCGACGAGGAGCAGACCAACGCCGTTGCCGCCTACGTCGTTCACGTGCTGGCCAAGAAGGAAGGCGGCGGCCGCTGATCATCCAGGCAAGGGGTCTTGACACGTCCGCCGGCGGCTGCCCACAATAGACGACGGTGGCGCGCTTTTCCGACTCTCGCGCGCCTGCCGGCACCCTCCCGAATCTCCGTCCGGCGCCTCGTCCCGATGCCTTCTCTCCTCTCCACACAGGTCTGTGTCCCATGAACGAGCGCAGGCGCCGTCCCCGACGACGGCGCGGACGGCGCAGTAACCGCACCGGCGGTTCCTCCTCCAACCGCGACCCGCAGCAACAACAGCAGCAACAGCAAGCCCAGCAAGCACCGCAGCGCGGGCCCGAGATGATGGTCGACGAGGAGCCTGACGCCGCCCACGACGACCTCCATACCGTTTCCGAGCTCGTCGACCTGCGCCCCGCGGAGCTCCTTGAGATCGCCCAGGAGGTGGGCCTCGCCGACGTCGCCCAGACGATCTCCCAGCAGGACCTGATCTTCGAGATCCTCAAGGTGCAGGCCAAGGACAGCGGCCTTCTGTACACGGAGGGCGTCCTCGAGGTGCTCCCCGACGGCTACGGCTTCCTGCGGGCCCCGAAGTTCTCGTACCTGCCCGGCCCCGAGGACGTCTACGTGTCGCCGTCGCAGGTCCGCAAGTTCTCCCTGCGGACTGGCGATACCCTCTCGGGCACCATCCGCACGCCGAAGAGCGGCGAGAAGTACTTCGCGCTGGTGCGAGTCGACGCCATCAACTTCGACCCGCCGATCCTTGCCCAGCAGCGCAAGCACTTCAAGAACCTGACGCCGCTGCACCCGGAGGACCGCATCCGGCTGGAGCGCGGCAAGGAGGACATCGCGGCGCGGGTCCTCGACCTGTTGACGCCGCTCGGCTTCGGCCAGCGCGCCATCATCGTCTCGCCGCCGCGCGCCGGCAAGACCTTGCTCTTGCAGACGATCGCCCGCTCCCTCGAAGACAACCACCCGGACGCCTACGTGATCGTCCTGCTCATCGACGAGCGCCCCGAGGAGGTCACCGACATGCAACGCACGGTCGCCGGCGAGGTCGTCTCATCGACCTTCGACGAGCCGGCCACCCGCCACGTCGCCGTCGGCGAGATCGTCATGGAGAAGGCCCGGCGGCTGGTCGAGCACGGCATCGACGTGGTGATCCTGCTCGATTCGCTCACCCGCCTGGCCCGGGCCCACAACACGGTCACCCCCACCTCCGGGCGCGTGCTGAGCGGCGGCGTCGACGCCAACGCCCTGGAGAAGCCCAAGAAGTTCTTCGGCTCGGCCCGCAACATCGAGGAGGGCGGCAGCCTGACGATCATCGCCACCGCCCTGATCGAGACCGGCAGCCGCATGGACGAGGTGATCTTCGAGGAGTTCAAGGGCACCGGCAACTCGGAGATCGTGCTGGACCGCAAGCTGGCCGACAAGCGCATCTTCCCGGCCATCGACATCAACCGCTCCGGCACCCGCAAGGAGGAGCTGCTGCTCGAGCCCGCCGAGCTGCAGCGGGTCTGGATGCTCCGCAAGGCCCTCGCCGCGGTGCAGTCGGACGAGGCCATGGAGCTGCTGATCAAGCGCCTCGGGCAGACCAAGAACAACAAGGAGTTCTTGACGACCCTCAGCGAGACCGGCGTCTCGTAGTGATCGCGGCCGCCGTGCTCCTCGTCGCCTTCGCCGTCTGGGTGGCCTGGATCTACAACGGCTTCATCAAGCTGCAGCAGCGGGCCCACCAGGCGTGGTCGGACATCGACGCCCAGCTCAAGCGCCGGCATGACCTGGTGCCGGCCCTGGTCGAGACCGTCAAGGGCTACGCCGGGCACGAGAAGCGCACGCTGGAGGAGACCGTGAAGCGCCGTTCCGCCGCGGTGGTGATGCAGGGCAGCGAATGGGACGCTATCAACCGCACCGAGCGCGAGAACCTACTGGCGCGCTCGCTGCGCGGCCTGTTCGCCCTCGCCGAGGCCTATCCGGACCTCAAGGCCAGCCAGCGGTTCGGAGACCTGCAGC
Source organism: Acidobacteriota bacterium (assembly GCA_036398215.1). Taxonomy (GTDB): domain Bacteria; phylum Acidobacteriota; class UBA890; order UBA890; family UBA890; genus DASWHK01. The sequence goes on from DASWHK010000283.1 coordinate 4,851, forward strand.
AACAGCTCGCCGACATCGAGAACGACCTGCAGCACGCCCGGCGCTACTACAACGCCGTTGTGCGCGACCTCAACACGGCGCTCTCCAAGTTTCCCAACCTGCTGGTCGCCCGCTTCTTCGCTTTCCGGCCCCGCGAGTTCTTCGAGCTCGACAGCCCGCTGGAGCGCCAGGCCGCGGTGGTGGACCTGGGGACCGCGTCATGAGTGCGACCCGAGCCGTTCTGCTGATCCTGCTCGGCGGCATCCTCCTCGGGCTCACCGGTGTCGCCGTCCCGGCCGGCGCAGCGCAGACGCGATCCTACTGGATCGAGGATTTCGCCGCGACGCTGGTCGTCGGCGAGGATGGCGGCCTCGAGGTGGTCGAGGAGATCCGCTTCCGCTTCGACGGCGCCTACCAGGGGGTCTACCGAGACATCCCCTTGCGCTACTCCGACAACCTCGGCTTCAACTACGACCTCCGCTTCGAGGTGCTCGGCGTCACCGACGACGCCGGCTCGTCGCTGCGCTACGAGGTCGGTAGCAGCGGCGGCGGCGGCCGGCGGATCACGATCTACGTCCCCGGCGCCGAGAACGCGGCCCGCACCGTTCGCATCGGCTATCGGGTTGGGCGCGCCTTGCGCTTCTTCCCCGAGCACGACGAGCTTTACTGGAACGTCACCGGCACCGCCTGGGGGGTGCCGATCGAGTCGGCGTCGGCGCGCGTCGTCCTGCCGGCGGCGGTCGCCGAGCGGCCACGGGTGACCGCCTACGTGGGAGCCTACGGCAGCCGCGGCAGCGCCTGGACGTCGAGCTTCCCGGCCGGCAACGAGGTCGTGGTCGCCACCACCGGGCGCCTCGACTTCGGCGAAGGGCTGACGATCGTCGTCGGCTGGCCCAAGGACATCGTCGCCGAGCCCTCGACGGCGCAGAGGGCCGGCTGGCTGCTGGCCGACAACTGGCTGCTCGGCGTCCCCTTCCTGGTCTTCTTCGGCATGCTGTTCACCTGGCGCCGCCTGGGCCGCGATCCCGACATCGGCCGCTCGATCATGCCGTTGTATCAACCGCCGGCGGACCTGACCCCTGCCGAGCTCGGCGTCCTCGTCGACGAGCGCGTTCACCAGCGCGACATCACCGCCACGGTCGTCGACCTCGCGGTGCGCGGTTACCTGCGCATCGAGGAGACCACCGAGGACGGCTGGCTGTGGGATAGCACCACCACGACGTTTCACAAGCTGGGGCGCGCCGACGAGGCGCTCAAGCCGCACGAGCGTCGCATTCTCGACGGCCTCTTCAAGAGCGGCGACACGGTGACGCTCGAGGACCTCACCAACAAGTTCTACAAGCTCTTGCCGGAGATCCGCAGCGATCTGTACGGCAGCCTGGTCGAGGCCGGCTTCTTCGGATCGTCCCCGCAGACCGTGCGGCGTGTGTGGATGGTGATCGGCGGGGTGGTCATGGCAACCGCCCCGATGCTCGCCGTCAACGCCGGCCCGGCGGGCCTGGTGGCGGCCTTGCTCTCCGGCGCCGTCATCTTCGGGTTCGCCTGGATCATGCCGGCGCGGACCCAGGAAGGCCGCCATCGCTGGATCGAGGTGAAGGGCTTCGAGGAGTTCCTCGGCCGCACCGAGGGCGAGCGGCTGCGCGCCATGGA
>DASWHK010000284.1:0-6667 GCA_036398215.1 Acidobacteriota bacterium
GTCGAGCGCGATGCCGAGGTCGCCGAGCGGCTCGAAGCGGGCGTTGCGGAAGGTGTCGGCGATCGACATCAGGCCGGCGTCGATCTGCCCTTGCTCGGCCGCCTGGCCGAGGGCGCGCGGGTGCATGTCGACCAGCTCGAACGCCTCGCCCGCCATGCCCGCGAAGAACGGCGCCGAGTTCAGATACGAGATGTGGGCGACCCGCAGCGGCTTCATGCCGAGGCCTCCTTGGCGAGCCCGCCGCCGCTGCCGGCCGCGGGCGGCGCGAAACCGGCCGCCGCCAGATCGTCCGGATCGAGGCTGCGACCGCGGCGGGCGAGCACCTCGGGGCCGATGGCGGCGAGGTCCCAGGTGTACAGCTCCTCCCCCTCGAGGCTGACGGCGTTCGCGTCGGCGGCGGCGGGGTCGATCTTCCGCGGGATCGCGGCATCGATCTCCCGGATGCCGCGCTGCGACCAGTGGGTGGGCGCCGGCGGCGCCGGGAAGACCGTCAGCGCCCGGTAGCGGGCGTCGCGCTGCACCGGCACCCGGCCGGCCTCGCGCAGCAGCTTGAGCATCCGGTGGGCGGTCAGCCCGAGCGGGCTGGAGGCGAGCGCCGCGTGAGCGATCTTCTCCTCGCCGATCGTGCCGTCGAGGTCGTCGGCGCCCCACTGCAGCGCCATCGACGCGGTCTCCTCGCCGAGCATCACCCAGTAGGCCTTGATGTGGGCGAAGTTGTCGAGCAACAGCCGCGACGCGGCGATCGTCTTGAGGCCGTCGAGCGCCGAGGCCTGGCGGGCGACGAGGTTCGTGTAGCCGGGCTGGAACTCCAGCGGAATGAACGAGAAGAAGCCGCCGGTGTCGTCCTGCAGCTCGCGCAGCCGCAGCAGATGGTCGACGCGTTCCGCATGGGTCTCGATGTGTCCGTACAGCAGCGTCGCGTTGGTGCGGATCCCCTTGCCGTGGGCGATGCGGTGGATCTGCAGCCACCGATCGGCGCCGATCTTCTCCCGGTACAGGGCCTTGCGGACCCGCTCCGAGAAGACCTCGGCGCCGCCGCCGGGCATGGTGTCGAGGCCGGCGGCGACCAGGCGGTCGAGGACCTCATCCACTGGGATCCTGGCGATGCCGGCGAAGAAGTCGATCTCGACGGCGGTGAACGCCTTGATCTGGGCGTCCGGGTTGGCCCGCCGGATCGCCCGCAGCATCTCCTCGTAGTACTCGAAGGGCCAGGTCGGGTGCAGCCCGCCGACCAGATGCACCTCGTGGATGGGCTCGCGGACCTTGTCGAGAATCTCCGCCATCGTCATCTCATAGGCATCGTCATCGCCGGCCTTGGCGGCGAAGTCGCAGAACTTGCAGGAGATGACGCAGACGTTGGTCGGGTTGATCTGGCGGTTGAGGACGAAGAACGCGTAGGGGCCCGAGCGGGCCTCCTTGACGGCATTGGCAAGGCGGCCGACGCCGAGCAGGTCCGGGGAATCGAGCAGCGCCAGGCCGTCCTCGCGGGCCAGCCGCTCGCCCGCCGCCAGCTTGTCGGCGATCGGCGCCAGGGCGGGGTCGAGAAAGCCTCGGAACTGGCGGCGGTCGATCGTCATTTCAGGGTTTCCGGATGGATGGCGGCGGGCGACGACGGCACTAGTCTATCCCGTATTCGCCCCATCGTCTGTCCACGGTGGCGACCACCTCGGGAGACATCTCCAGCGGCGCCGGGTAACCGGGCTTGAAGGTGGCATCGATGCCGAGAACGCCGTGGCAGGTCGTCCAGGGGCCGCGGTGGCGCACCGAGGTGAAGACGACGTCGCGGGCGCAATCGAAGCGGGTGAAGATGCCCCACAGCAGCAGGTCGCGGTCGTCGAGGGGCACGTCGGGGCTGACCACGGCGACGATCCGCACCGGCCCGAGCGGCGCCTGGACCAGCTTTTCGACCACCGAGCGGCCGTCGCCCTCGACCTGGACGACAAGCAGGCAGTCCTGCAGCAGGGCGTGCCCGACGATGCGGCGATCGAGGGCGACCGGATCGAGGGCCACCGCCGGCGTCGCGCCGCGTCCTTCGTCCTCCGCGACAACCAGCCCGCCAAAGCCCTCGCCGAGGCCGGGCGGCTCGCCGCCCGCCGCGGCGGCCACCGCCGCGGCGTCGGCCCCCGGCGTGCCGTGCAGGGTCGGCGCCGGCCCCGAGGTGGCGTCGAGCACCATCTTGCTGCCGAGGTTCATCTTGAAGCTGGTGAAATCGAGCGTGTCCTGGGGGACGCCGGGCAGCAGCAAGAAGTCGGCCGCCGGATCGAAGTTGTCGCGGATCGCCCGCAGCACGGCATCGAAATCGCGCACGTTCACGCCGCCGTCGACCAGGACGCCGCATTTGGTCAGCGACAGCTGGCCGGTGCCCATCAACGCCAGGGCCGTGCGCATCGACTCCTTGTAGTAGCGGGCGTCCATCGACATGACCAGCAGGTTGTGGAAGCCGGTCTCGAAGTACGCCCACAGGTCGGCGATCTCCGGGTGGATGAGCTTGATCAACGGGCCCACCGACTCCTGCACCGCGTTGCCAAGGTGCTTGTCCTCCTGCGGCGGCTTGCCGACCGTCGCCGACAGGTACAGCGGCCGGCGGCGGCGGGTCAGCGTCCGGACGTGGAACACGGGAAAGTCGGCGGCGTGGCTGTAGTGGCCGAAATGGTCGCCGAACGGCCCTTCGCGGCGGCGCTCGAGCGGCGGCACGACGCCCTCGAGGACGATCTCGGCCGCCGCCGGTACCTCGAGATCGATGGTCTTGCAACGCACCAGCTTGCAGGGGGCGCGCCGCAGCAGGCCGGAGAAGGCGATCTCGTCCATGCCTTCGGGCAGCGCGGTGATCGCCGCCATCAACAGATAGGGATCGGCGCCGATGACCACCGCGACCTCGAGCGGCACTCCGAGCCGCTCGGCCTTGTTGTAGTGAAAGCCGCCGCCCTTGTGGATCTGCCAGTGCATCCCGGTGGTCTTGGAGTCGTAGACGTGGAGGCGATAGACGCCGACGTTGCGCTCGCCGCTCTCGGGGTCCTTGGTGATCACCAGGCCGAACGTAATGAACGGGCCGCCGTCGTCCGGCCAGCAGGTCTGCACCGGCAGCTTCGACAGGTCGGCGGCCTCGACGACCTCGTGCACCGGGGCGCGGCGCACCCGCCGAGCCCGCATGCTCCAGAGGACCTCGCGGATGGTGCCGCGCTGCTGCCAGAGGCGGCGCGGTTGCGGCGGTTGCGCCGCCGCCGCCAGCTCCAGCAGCGCCGCGCCGATCTCCCCCGGGTGACGACCGAGCGCCAGCTCGATGCGCCGGGGGCTGCCGAGCGGGTTGATGAGCAGCGGAAAGGCGGCGCCACGCACCTTCTCGAACAGCAGCGCCGGGCCCTGGCGCTTGACGACGCGGTCGTAGATCTCGGCGATCTCCAGGCGAGGATCGACCTCGACGGCGATGCGCCGGAGCTCGCCGGCCTGCTCGAGCGCGGCGACGAAGCTCTGCAGGTCGTGAAAGGGCATCCTCAGGCCTCCTCGTCCGTCGACATCCCCCTACCCTTCGGATCCGGCGGCACCCCTCAGCCCTCCTCGTCCGGCGGCAGCCCACTCGTCTCCGGATCCGGCGGCATTCCTCCGCCCTCCTCGTCGGGCGGCAGCCCGAGGGCCTGGCGCTCCTCGGCGCTCGTCTCGCCGGCCTCGGGGGCACCCTCGAGCAGGCCGGGCCGCCACTTCCGCTGCGGCTCGAACCCCAGGCAGCCGACGATCTTGTCGACGAACTGCTCGATCAGCTCCTCGAGGGTCTCGGGCCGGTGGTAGAAAGGCGGCGACGCCGGAACGATCGTCACGCCGTCGCGCGACAGGCGGGCGGCATTCTCGAAGGCGTTCGTCGGCCACGGCGCCTCGCGCACCACCAGCACCAGCCGGCGCCGCTCCTTCAGCGCCACCATCGCGGCGCGGGTGATCGCCGTGTCGCCGATGCCGGCGGCGATCTTCGCCATGGTCGTCAGCGAGCAGGGCACGATCACCATCGCGTCGAAGGCGTTCGAACCGGAGGCGAACGGGTTGGCGAGGTCCTTGTCGGCGATGATCCCCCGCACCAGCGGCCGCAGGTCGTCCTCGCGCAAGCCGGTCTCTTCGCGCAGAACCATCCGCCCCCACCCGGAGAGCGCCAGCCAGACGTCGCCGAGGCGGCGGCGCAGCAGCGCCACCGCGTAGGGCGCGCCCGAGGCGCCGGTCACCGCGACGAGCAACCGCAGGCGGCGGCCGTCCGCAGCCCGCGCCGGAGCCGCGGCCCCTCCCTCCGACCGCGACGCCGGCGATCGAGCCGTGGGCTTGCGCCCCGACTTCGGCGGCACCGAGCGGGCCACGCCCGCCGCCCCCCCCAACTGCGGCGCCGAGCGGGCCGCGCCCGCCGGCCGGGGCGCCGGCCCCCGCCTCTGCTTTCGCTTCTTGCTCTCGCTCACGGAATCCTCACCAACCCTGCTGGCCCGCCAGGACGACCCCGAACACCAGGAAGCCGACCGCGATGTTGAGCTGGAAGAACGCCAGGTTGACGCGCTCCGCGAGCCAGTGCTCGGCGGCGAGCACGCCGGCGACGGCGGCGATGCCCAACCCCGCAAGAGTACCGTCGAGGGACGCGAAAAACAGGCCGATCAGGCAGCCGACCGCCAGCAGGTGGACGAACATGGCCACCGCCAGGCCGCGCCGGCGACCGAGGAGGGCCGGCAGGCTGTGGAGCCCGGCGCCGCGATCGAAGTCGATGTCGAGCGTCGCGTAGATGATATCGAAGCCGGCCACCCAGAAGAGCGTGAAGCCGGCGAGCCACAACGCCGCCGCCGCGTCCGCGGTGCTGCTGGTGACCGCCACGAAGCCGCCCAGCGGGGCGAAGGCGAGCGCCGCCCCGACCCCGAAATGGGCCAGCGGCGTGAACCGTTTCATGTACGGGTAGACGACGAAGGCCGCCACGGGGATCGGCGACAGCTTCAGACAAAGCGGCGACAGCATCGCGCACGACACCAGATACACAACCATTCCGGCGGCCACGATCAGCCACGCCTCGGTGAGGCCGAGGGCGCCACGGGGCAGCTCGCGAACCAACGTCCGCGGGTTCCGGGCGTCGATGTGGCGGTCGATGATGCGGTTGAGCCCCATCGCCGTCGTTCGGGCGCCGGTACCGGCCGCCAGGATCCACAGCGCCGTCGCCCCTGCCGGCCAGCCGCCGCCGGCGACGACGGCGCCGGCGTACAGCAGCGGCAGGGAAAAGAGCGTGTGCTCGAACTTGACGAAGGAAGCCCACGTCGAGACGCGGGAGGCGAGAGCGCACATGCGCGGGCGATGTTAGCAGGCCGTGGTAGAAGTGTGATGGGTCTGGCGCACTTCTACCACGGCCTGCTAACAGGCCGTCGTATCAAACGCCGATGTCGAGGACGATCTTGCCGAACTGCTCGGCGTTCTGCAGCCGCTCGAGGGCGGCGCTCGCCTCGTCGAGCGGAAAGACCGCGTCGACGAGCGGCCGGATCCGCCCCGCCGCAACCAGCGCGAGCATGGCCGCGAACTCATCGGCGTCGCCCATCGTCGAGCCGAGGATGGAGAGCTGGCGCCAGAAGACCCGCCGAACGTCGACCGGGATGCGCGGCCCGGTGGTCGCCCCGCAAGTGACGATACGGCCGCCCTTGCGGCAGGCTCGGATACTGGCCGCGAACGTCGCCTCGCCGACATTGTCGACGACCACGTCGGCGCCGCGCCCATCGGTGGCCTCGCGCACCGCGGCCACCACGTCCTCGTTCCGATAGTCGATCGCCCGAGCGGCGCCGAGCTCGAGGGCGCGACGCCGCTTGGCCTCGCGGTGACTGGTGACCACCGCATGGGCGCCCAGGTGCCCGGCGATCTGCAGCGCCGCCAGCGACACGCCGCCGCCGATCCCGTGGATCAGCACCCACTCGCCGGCGGCCAGGCGGGCCCTCGAGACCAGCATCCGCCAGGCGGTCAGGGTCACCAGCGGAAAGGCCGCGGCCTCGGCCCACGACAGCGCCGCCGGCTTGGGATGGCAGTTCTCGGCCGGTACGACGACGTACTCGGCGAAGGTCCCCGGCAGCATCTCGCCGAGCAGCTTGTAGTCTTCGGCGTCCGGCGAGCCGATCCCCGGGTCGAGGACGACCTCGGTCCCCTCCACCATCGGATCGACGCCCTCGCCCAGCGCCTCGACGGTCCCGGACCCGTCGGCGCCGAGCACGTGGGGCATCGGCAGCTCGAGCCCCGGCAGGCCGCCGACCACGAACAGGTCGAGATGGTTGAGCGCCGCGGCGCGCAGCGCCACCCGCACCTGGCCGGGGCCCGGTTCGGGCACGGGGAGCTCGGCCAGCTCGACCTGGGAGAGGTCACCGTGAGCGCGGATGGTTACGGCACGCATGGACGGGGCTGGGCGAAGACGGCGGCGGCGATCACCGCCGGGGGACCATCGAAGCAGCGTGGCGCCTCTTCCGCCACGGCCTGCTAACTGTTCACGTAGCCGCGGCGGGCCCGGACCTTGACGCGGTCGCGATCGACTTCGACGCGCAGCCGATAGAACTTGCCGTCACGAACCCCTTCGCCGTGATCCGGAGGCGTGTACCCGAGGACGTAGCGGAACGCCGTGTCGCGGTCGATCTGCTGGAATGCGCCGGCGAAGTTCGCGGAGTTGTCGAACGCCAGCCCGCCGGTG